>JAJYAG010000030.1 GCA_021779665.1 Bacteroidota bacterium
TGGCGGCTATATTGGCAAAAGCAAAGACCTCGATTTTATTACCTATACCCGCTATATGATTTACGGCGATTCGCACGGTATTGGCCGCAAAGGTTACAGGGTGGGCGATCCTCTGAGAATATCCATGGCCAATGATTTCTTCAGGCCTCTTGCACCTTATTACGGGGTGATGGAATTACAACCCGGACAGGTAAACTGGGGCAGCATAAACTCACAACCCGCTCCAGGCGCCGTAAGAATGTGGCTCTGGCATCAGTTTGCCGGCGGAAGCAAGCTTGCCTGTACTTACCGTTACCGCGCTCCTCTGGTGGGCTACGAGCAATATCATTACGGTATTGTGGGGCCCGATGGCGTTACTCCTACTCCCGGCGGACTCGATTTTCAGAAGTTTATGCAGGAAATTAAGATACTGCGCAATAATTTCAGTACCG
This sequence comes from Bacteroidota bacterium, assembly GCA_021779665.1. GTDB lineage: Bacteria > Bacteroidota > Bacteroidia > Bacteroidales > JAAUTT01 > JAAUTT01. The sequence goes on from JAJYAG010000030.1 coordinate 432, forward strand.
GAACATCACTACCGAAGGCTTATACCGACCGCAAAACTGCCATACTTTTCAATTTCGAAAACGTTTGGGGTATGGATATGAACAAGCAAACCACGCAGTGGAACTCCATGGATCATTTTAACAAATATTATAAAACGCTGAAATCTTTTGGAGCTCCGGTAGATTTTATCGAAGATCAGATGGATTTCTCGAAATATCCGGTGCTGATAGCCCCGGCTTATCAGCAAATTGACCAGGCGTTGATTGACAAACTTACAAGTTATGCCCAAAACGGAGGTAACCTAATTCTCACCTGTCGTACCGGTTACAAAGACAGGGAAATGCACCTGTGGGAAGCTAAATTTGCAGCTCCTATCTACGACCTGATTGGTGCTGAGATAGAATTTTACGATTTGCCCATGCCACATGCTCAGGACTCGGTGGTGATGACCAATAAAAAATATGCCTGGAAAACCTGGGGCGACGTTTTAAAACCCCGCCAGGGAACAACAGTGCTTGGCACCTACAGTGGCGATTTCTATGCAGGTAAAGCAGCAGTTGTGACCCGTAAACTCGGTAAAGGTACAGTAACTTTTGTTGGTATCGACAGCAACGATGGTCTGCTTGAAGATGCCCTGCTCAAAAAGCTGTATGCCGACTGGAAAATTGGCGTAGAGAAATACCCCGATGGTATCATTGTGGAATACCGCGATGGTTTTGGCATTGCCGTAAATTACAGAGATAAACCCTATACCCTGAATATTCCTGCCGACGCCAAGATTTTGGTAGGTTCAAAGGAAATTCCGTCTGTTGGGGTTACGGTTTGGAAAGTGAAGTAATATAGTAGTAAGTCCTAGGTCGTAAGTCGTAAGAAAAAGGCAGACCCCGGACATCAGACCACAGACGACAGAAAAAACAGAAGTCAGAGATAAATTTACAGGCTGCACAGGATTCCTCTTGAATTTTGAGCAGCCTGTTTTCTTTTCAATCGTTTTAATTTCTACTTTTATCGCTCCTACAAAAGGAGCTATGAACGAGGACAACCTGACGCATCTGGTTAGTAAGCTAAGCACAGGAGATATACATGCTTTCGAAAGCATATATAAACTCTATCAGCCGCGTATTTTCAATTTCTGCCTGAAACTCCTCCCTTCAATAGATGATGCCCGTGAAGCAACACAAAAGGTGTTTATTGCAATCTGGGAACAAAAAGCTATGCTCGATCCCAAAAAATCTTTTACTGCTTACATCTACTCCATAGCACGCTATACTGCTTATCACGATTTCAAAAGTCTGGTTTACCGCAATGCCGCATTTGAGCAGATTACAACAGATATTAATATCTTTTCGGAAGCTGAAAAAGACGAAGTGCTCTTTAAGGAAATGACTGAGATTATAAACAGACTCATTGACCAACTACCACCTCAACGCCGCATGATTTTTCGTCTGAGCAGGTTTTACCAGCTAACTTACAGGACCATTGCCCAAAAGCTGAACATTACGGAAAATACGGTGGATACTCAAATACGGCGGTCATTGGTTTATATTCGTAAGGAATACCACAAGGTATTTAGCTAAAGCCAGTCCTGTGTATTTTGCTGTTGACAGTGGTCTGTCGACCGTCGACTTAAAACTATTTTTAAAAAATCTTCCTCCCCTGTCACGGAACCCTTATTTCAAATCCAATATAAAGTATGAAACAAGACTCAAACATCGAAAATCTGATTCAGAAGTTCAACCACGGAGCTGCTTCCAAGGAAGAGCTGCTTGTTCTTTTAGCTTATTTTAAAGAACACGACCCCGGAAACGAACTCCTGAATGTCTATCAGAAAGCGTGGGATGCAGCAGCATCGGGTAACGGATTCCCGGATGCGGCTGAAGAGTATTCCCTGCTGGTTAACCGGATCAATAAAACGCGATTAATTCCGGTAAAATCAAAAAAAGTTATGATGCAGAATTTCCTGAAATATGCAGCAGTTTTTGTTGCAGCCTTTGCTATAGCATGGTTTGCAAATAATATGCTTCGTACTGCTGATAACAAATACGGGAGCAACTTTCAGAATATTGAAGTCCCTTACGGCTCCAAAACAAAGATTGAACTACCCGACGGCTCCATGGTTACCCTCAATTCGGGTTCACGGCTTAAGTACGAAAACGGGTTAGGAAAAGACAACCGCACAGTTTACCTTACCGGCGAGGCCTACTTCGATATAAAAAAGGATGCAGAAAGACCCTTTTATGTGAATACCTCGGGCATTAAAATAAAGGTGCTGGGGACAAGCTTTAATGTGAAGGCCTATCCTGAGGAAAAAACCGTAGAAACCACGCTGATTACCGGTAAGGTGGAAATATTTAAATCGGGCGAAAAGTCTTTAAAAACGCCAATGGCAGTGTTAGCTCCGGGACAAAAAGCTGTTTTTGACAAAGCGCTGGGCAAACAAATTACCGAAAAAGAGGAAGAAGTGAAAGAAGAAATTGCAAAGCTTTCCTCATCCATTCAGGTCGAAAAAGTTGTTCACCCCGAAATCACTACCGGTTGGAAAGACAATCAGCTTGTATTTGACAATGAAAGATTTGAAGAGCTGGTTATAAAAATTGAACGTTGGTACAATGTCGAAATTCAGCTAAGTAATACCGAACTCAAAGATGCCCGGTTCTCGGGTAAATTCGACAAGGAAACCATTGAGCAGGCCATGAAAGCTTTAACACTTGTTACTCCATTCCGCTTCGAAATGGACAAGAATAAAATAACCATTACAAAGTAAAGCAGTCATGTTTATAAACTGCACTAAATATCGTAATTCAAAAACTTAATACTGAAATGCCTATGGAATAACTGAAACAAGCTACTACAAAAACTAAAAAGCGGAAAATGCTACCAACATTTCCCGCCAATTAAAATGAATGTCTAACGGAAATTAAACAAATCATTAACATGTCAAATTTATGAAAAAAGTTCATAATTCTTTGTCAGGTAGGGATAACTATTACCTGAAAAAAATACTACTCACTATGAAAATTTCAACGCTTTTACTTATTGTTAACCTCCTACACATTAGTGCTATAGGTTATTCCCAGGGTGAAAAGCTCAATGTTCAGCTTAAAAATGCTTCGTTAAAAGAAATGTTTTCAGTTATTGAGAAGCAAACCGGATACAAGTTTCTTTACCGCGACGATGTGCTCGAAAATATTGAAGTGAATATCCAGGCTAAAGATATGACGTTAAACGAAGTGCTTCACAAGGCTCTAGAACGTTCATCTAATTCGTACCTGATACTTGATAATAAACTTATTGTTATATCGTCGAAGGAAACCCTGCAGCAGAAAAAGATTACAGGCACCATTACCGATGGCAGTACCGGTGAGCCCATTGTAGGCGCAAATATCATCATAGAAGGAACTACAATTGGCACAACCACTGATATTGACGGTAAATTTACCCTCGATATTAATAAAGACAATGCAATACTTATTATTTCATTCCTGGGCTACAATACCGAAAGAGTTGCTTTTGCAGGTCAAAGCAATTTATCGGTTCAGCTTATCCCCGATATCAAAAGTCTTGAAGAGGTAGTTGTGGTCGGTTATGGTACCCAGAAAAAGGTTAACCTTACCGGATCGGTATCAACCGTCAATAACGACGATCTTGCCAAAAAGCAGGTAGGACAAACATCTATGGCTCTCCAGGGTATAGTTCCGGGCGTTACCGTTACACAGCGCAGTGGTCAGCCGGGTCGCGATGGTGGCAGTATCCGCATTCGCGGTATTGGTACTTTGGGCGATTCCAACCCCCTGGTGCTGATGGATGGGGTTGAAACGAGTATCAATAACATCGATCCGAACGAAATTGAAACCATGTCGGTACTGAAAGATGCTGCATCGGCTGCTATTTATGGTTCCCGTGCCGCCAACGGAGTAATTCTTATCACAACTAAACGTGCCAAGGCAAATACATTCAGCATCAATTACAATACCTACATTGGCTGGCAACAACCAACCGATTTACCTAAAATTGTAAATGCTGTCGACCACATGGAAATGATTAACGAGGCTTATGTAAATGTTGGTCGTACCCCTTTGTATTCGCAGGATTACATAAATGAATATAAGACACTCGGTCCCACCAACAGAGACAAATATCCTGATACCGACTGGCAGAAGCTCACCGTTACCGAAAACGGATTCACCCAGAACCATTACCTGGGATTGAATGCCGGTGGTGATAAGGTTCGTGTGCTTGGATCGTTCAATTATATCGATCAGGATGGGATAATTGCCAATACAAACTTCAAGCGATATAATTTCAGGTTAAATTCTGACATTCAGCTGAATAAAAAATTCAGCAGCTCATTCGATTTGTCATTGCGACGCACCAACCTTACAGAACCATCTTCGGGTACAGGTTACATTTTCCATTGGATGCGCCGTATCCCGGCAAATCAGGGTGGTGTTCTTTCAAACGGCAAATATGGCGAAGGGTGGAATGGCGATCATCCGCTGGCTCGCGCCAAAGATGGCGGATTAAACACCGAAGAAGCCATGAGCGCCATCATGAACTTCACTTTGAAATATAAACCCTCCGACTGGTTAACAGCAATGGTTAATTATGCTCCCAAGTATAATGAACCTCATTATAAATCTTTCAGCAATATCATTCAAACCTATAAGGCAGATTTATCCCCGAGCTATGCGGTTCCCGCCAAGAATTCACTGAATGAATCTTTCAGCAGGGAATGGTACAACAACCTGAGTGCCACCGTTACAGCCGATAAGACTTTTGCAGATACTCATCAGTTAACATTTCTTGCAGGATTTCAGCAGGAAGATTTCGTAAACAGTAATATTTCGGCTTATCGCGAAGTTTTCCTTCTGCCTGAATACCAGATGATCAACTCGGGTAACAGGTTAAACGAGAGAACCGGCGGATCGGGATCACATTGGGCTTTGAGGTCAGTCTTTGGCCGCCTTACTTATAATTTTATATAAATCCTAATAAGTAATTACACATAATTTAGATAAGAAAGAGTTAGGTTTTAAGCATGCAGAAAATAGCTGCCAAAACTTAATCAAACGTTCTTTGAGAGATGATAAATATCGGTTGTGGGTAATTTTTTTCCGCATGAACCACCACACGCGTTCAACAGGATTCATATCGGGAGAATACGCAGGTAAATACCTAATTTGTAATTTGGGATGTTTTTCAAGAAAGTTATTCAATTTTCGGGCATGATGATAGCGGACATTATCCACGTATATGATAATTGAAATTGCATCCGTGTATGCAAACAAGACCTTCTTGAGATGTTTTTTGAACGATTGATAATTCCCTCGTTCAGCAAAACTTACCGTTAATTGACCAGTCAAGGGATTAACACTTCCTAGTCCTGTAAGCCTTTCTCTTTTAGATTGCTGACTTACAACAAGCGGTTGTTTACCTTTGATAGCCCAATTGTAATGAAGGGTTGCGGTATTGCTTAAGCTAAATTCGTCTTCAAAAAGAACCACGTGCTTTGAAGAGGCCTCGCCTAAAGTTTTTTTATTTCAGTTTTTATTTGAGCACGAAGATCTTCGTTCCGCTCAGGATAAATACCACGACCGCGCTGATAGCTAAACCCTAGCTCATGTAACAAGTTGTAAATCTGAGCTTGCTTGTAAGTTACCTGAAAGGTTTTCTGTATATAGTCACTTACAATTGGGCCTGTCCACGTGGAAGTATTATAGCCGTAAGTATCCGGTAAGGAAAGTAGATCCTTTTGCAATTGGGCCATCTGATCTGGAGTTAGACGTCCTGGACGTCCATTTCGCTTCTTGTCCCGTAAACCTTCTATGCCATTGGAGTCAAAACTATTTACCCAGTTTCGTATTTGTTTGAAACTAGTATTATAGAGTTCCTCTAGTTGTCGACTAGATTTTCCTATAGAAACTTGATAAACTGCGTATAAGCGCAACCCAATTTTATATTTATCATCCTTGTCAAAGAACGCTTTCACCTGCTCTGGTGTATAGTTTTGTAATATTTTTACTTTGCGACCCATAAGGTGTTTCTCGCAAAGTTATAAAAATTAATTATTTGTGTAATTATTTATTGTAATTTATATAATCAGAAATATCTGTTTGAAGCCAATGCCAGGTATGATGGTTCATCGCGTTTCGCAAAGGGAAACAGATACTCTTTCTTCCCTTCAGTTTCGGCCGGTTGGAGAATTTCGGAAGAAGAATTTATGAAACTATATTCGAATACCATAACCAACCTGAAATTGCGTGCATCGTGGGGCCAGCTTGGTAACCAAAACATCGGTCTGTATCCTTACGCGTCGTTTGTAAATATTGGCGGCAGCAACTACTTATTCGGCGATCTTGTAACCACAGGAGCTTCGCTGAACGAAATGGCCAACTCAAAAATTAAGTGGGAAACCACAGAAGCCAGTGATATCGGACTTGATTTAAGTCTGTGGTCGAAACTCACCGTTACTGCCGATTATTACTATCGAAAGACTAACGATATTTTGCTGCGACTGGATGTTCCTCAAATGATAGGCTTAACGGCTCCTTACCAGAATGCCGGAGTGGTTGAGAATAAGGGTTGGGAACTCTCGGTAAACTATCATAACAACATTGGCGATTTTACCTACGATATTACAGCCAACCTTTCGGATGTAAAAAACAAGATTGTGGATATGAAAGGTATCAACAAAACAGGGCTGCAGGTAAATCTTGAGGGTAATCCAATGAGCTCCCTTTATGGATACCAGGCAGTAGGATACTTTAAGGATGCCGAAGATGTTGCCCACAGTGCGAAACAGTTTGGAACTGTTGCACCAGGCGATATCAAATACCAGGATATGAATGGCGATTCGATTATTAATAACCTGGATCAGAAGGTTCTTGGTTCTGTGATACCCCGCTACACCTATAGTTTGAATGTTGATCTTGGCTACAAAGGTTTTGACTTTTCAATGTTTATTCAGGGTGTTGGGGAAGCAAACGGTTATTTGTATGGCCAGGGAATTATGCCATTCAATATGGGCGGCACTGTTCAGGAACAGCATAAAGACCATTGGACACCCGATAATACCGATGCCAAATTCCCCCGTTTTGCATTCAACGAAATTAACAACGAGCAAAACTCAAGCTTCTGGATGAAAGATGCTTCCTACCTGCGTCTGAAAAATATTCAGCTTGGCTATTCCTTACCCAAAAGTGTATTGCAAAAAGTTTCTATCCAGAACCTCAGGATTTATGTAAGTGGTCAGAACCTCTTCACATTCGATAAATTCTGGGATGGGTACGATGTCGAAGCTCCTGTTAGCGATGGTGGCTGGTACCCGCAACTTAAAATTTACAGTGTGGGATTGGATGTTAAATTTTAAAAAGCCGTAAAAATGAAAAAACTATATATTTTACTTACAATTATCGTCGCAGCATTTACTTCGTGCGAGGAATATCTGGACCGGAATCCACTTGACAGTCCGTCGGATGAAACATTTCTGCAGAACGAATCGGAGCTGGAAATGGCTGTAACCGGTTGTTATAATTCCCTGTGGTATCATCCGGTAGATAATCTTCCTTTTATGGTTACCCTGGAATGTGCTTCGGATAACGGCTGGGATCGTAATGGCAGCGCCTTGCAGTCGCTCGGAAAAGGTGTAACAAACTCCGACAACAGCTATACCGGAGGCTTCTGGTCGAGTTTCTACCGTGGAATTGGCCGTTGCAATTATGTTATCGAAAAAGGAGCTTCGCTTGCCAATAAAATGGATCAGGCAAAATACAATCGCTTAATGGCTGAAGCACGATTTTTAAGGGCCTATTATTATTCCGTTATTAATGAGCTATTCGGAGGTGTTCCGTTGGTAACAAAACCCATTGAAATTTCGGAATCGCAGATTCCGCGTTCCACGAAAGAACAGGTTACCGATTTTATAATTACCGAGTTGGATGAAGCTTCAAAATACCTGCTTGATAAAACCGACGCCAAAACAAAGGGGAAAGTAACAAAAGGAACGGCTCTGGCGCTGAAATCGAGAATTGCGCTTTACAACGGACGCTGGGATGTTGCTGCAAAAGCTGCTCAGGATGTGATGGATCTGAAGTTGTATTCGTTATACAACAATTATGGCGATCTTTTCCTTTATAAAGGTCAGAATGCTGCCGAAATCATCTGGACTGTCCAATACCAGAAAGGTACCGCCACCACCAGTATGACGCGCTGCTTTTATTCTCGCATGGCACTGGGACATTCAAACAAAATTCCGGTTCAGTCACTTGTAGATTCATACGAGATTACCGACGGGCTGGCTATTGACAAATCGCCACTTTTTGATCCTGCAAAACCTTTTGCAAATCGCGACCCGCGGCTTGGTTTTACGGTTGCGTTGCCCCAGTCTTTGTTTATCAATTATATATTCGATACCAACAAGGACAGCTTAAAAACCTGGGATTACAGCACCAATCCTCCGAAAAGGATTACCAATACCGAAGCTACACATGCGTATGCAACTTTTTCGGGTTATCTCTGGAGAAAATATGCCGATATCGCCGACAAAGACGACCGTGACAACTGCGAAATCGACTTTATCCTGTTCCGTTATGCAGAAGTATTGTTGAATTATGCCGAAGCCAAAATCGAAGCCAACCAGATTGACCAGTCGGTTTACGACGCCATCAATGCTGTGCGTACCCGTCCTTCGGTTAATATGCCTCCCATTACAACCGGTAAAACGCAGGCTGAAATGCGTTCCATCATCCGCAAGGAACGCAAATATGAATTATCGGGAGAAGGGTTCCGCCTGTTCGACATCCGCCGCTGGAAAATTGCCGATCAGGTGATGACGGGCGACCTTTTGGGAAGGGTTCCCAACGGATACCTTGCAAATGCCCCGGCTATCGATTCAAACGGATCACCCAATTACTCGAATGTAACTAACAGAAGTAAAATGAGAGTAATTGAAGTGCGGTTATTCGATAAGGATAAAGATTACCTGTGGCCAATCCCACGACTGGAAACTGAGGTAAACAAAGCATTGGAACAAAATCCAAAGTATTAACATAACCTGTATTTTTAAACCTATGTGCAACTGTGCTTCTCTGTGGTTCCTGATGTATCAGCTTACGCAGGAACTGCAAAGAAGGCACAGCAGCCATAGAGAGTAAGACCAGAAAGCTATCGCTGGTAATTTTAACAATTTCTCCTTATATTGAACATTTAAAACCTTAGTGCTAACTATTATGAAGAAAATTTTACTTGCTATCCTTGCTGCCAGCATCAGCATTTTCTGGGTTGTCCCGGAAAAGAAGCAACAATACGACATTTGTATTTATGGCGGAACATCAGCAGGAGTAATCGCAGCTTATTCGGCTGCCAAACTTGGTAAAACAGTTATTCTTGTGGTTCCCGATGGCCATATCGGGGGATTATCAACAGGAGGACTTGGTCAAACCGATATTGGCAATAAAAACGCGATTACCGGCCTGGCACGCGATTTCTACCGTCGCCTCGGAACTTATTATGGCCGCTTGGAAGCCTGGCAATTCGAGCCTAAAGCTGCTTCCAGAATTTTTAACGATTATATCAATGAAGCTAAATTCCCCATCATATTAAATCAGCGCCTCAAAAGCGTATCGAAAGAAGGTGCGCTTATTAAAACCATTACCCTCGAAGATGTCATTAACCCATCAGGAAAAACGCAGTCCGTTTCCGCTAAAATATTTATGGACTGCACCTACGAAGGCGACCTGATGGCTCAGGCCAAAGTATCGTACACTGTGGGTCGCGAAGCCAATTCTCAATACGGCGAAACCTATAACGGGGTACAATTGATGAAAGGTCACCAGTTCCCCGACGGTATCGACCCTTACGTTACTCCCGGTGATCCTACCAGCGGATTACTATGGGGCATTTCAAACGAAACCCTTGCTCCGCAGGGCAGCGGCGATAAAAAAGTGCAGGCTTATAACTACCGGATTTGTCTCACCAATGATCCGGCAAACCTAATGCCCATCACTCGACCTGCAAATTACGACTCCTCCCGTTACGAGCTGATGTTAAGGTTGATGCAGCATACCGGCAAAACCACACTGAACGACTATTTTATCTGGAGCCTGATGCCGAACCATAAAACCGATATCAACAACCGCAATGGTTTTTCCACTGATATGATCGGCATGAACTGGGATTACCCCGAAGCTTCGTACGATCAGCGCAAAAAGATTATCAATGCTCACACGGACTACACCAAAGGCATGCTCTATTTTGTGGGCCACGATCCACGCGTCCCGGAATCATTACGCAACGAAATGCTGAAATGGGGGTACCCGAAAGATGAATATACAAAAACAGGCAACTTCTCACCGCAGCTCTATATTCGCGAAGCCCGCCGCATGATTGGCGAATATGTAATGACTGAACATAACTGCACCGGCAAGGAAGTTGTTACCGATATGGCCGGAATGGCCGCATACACAATGGATTCACACAATATTCAGCGTGTTGTTGTAAATGGCATGGTGAAAAACGAAGGTAACGTCGAAATAGGAGGTTTCCCGCCATACCCGGTTTCGTACAGGTCTATTATACCAAAAAGAGCCGAGTGCCAGAACCTTTTTGTACCGGTATGCCTATCGGCAACGCATATTGCTTATGGCTCCATCCGTATGGAACCTGTTTTTATGGTATTGGCACAAACATCGGCAGTTGCTGCGGCAGAAGCCATCAATACCAACAAGGCTGTTCAGGATGTTGATATAAAAAAGATTCAGACAAAACTTACCGGGGACCCGCTGCTGAATGGTTCCATTGCCGATATCATCATCGACGATGCCGATTCCACAATGATTACTAAAAGCGGGAACTTTGTTAAAAAGAGCTCATGGATGGGACAGTATGGAGCAACTTACCTGGTGGCAGAAAATGCCGACGAAAATACAAAGCTCACTTACAACCCTGCTATTAAAAAAGCTTCGTCGTACGAGGTTTACTTTTATTGTCCGGGTAATACCAAAGGCGGAAGGGTGAAAATTGAAATCAACGATGGCACAAAGAGCCAAACAGCTCAGGTCGATCCGATGCAGTTCCATGGAGAATTTGCTTTGGTGGGAAGCTATAATTTTAAACCGGGAAAAGTAAAAATTACAGTTTCGTCAGCCGATAAAAACGGACCTTTGGTGGTGGATGCTATATTGGTGAAGGCGAAGAAATAGGAGGCCTCACCCCCGGCCCCTCTCCCATGGGAGAGGGGAGATGCTTCGAACCGCCCCTATTAAAAATATAGCTGTTCCCTCTCCTTTTGAGGAGAGGGTTAAGGTAAGGTGTTAAATTATAAACCATTAACTTATGATCAAAAGATTTTTTTTCATCACACTGCTCCTTTTAACATGCAACTGGATGCAGGCTCAATACGACATCGTTATCGTCGGGGGCACGCCCGGCGGAATTATGACCGCAATTTCGGCCGCACGTCTTGGGAAAACATCGGTCATCCTGGAACGCACCAGCCATATCGGCGGTCTTCCGGCAAACGGCCTCGGAGCAACCGACATAGCCACCCGTGGGGCTACAACAGGATTATTCCTGGAGTTTATAGAACGGAATAAAAATTACTACATCTCCAAATATGGCGCAAACTCGCAACAGGTAAAAGACTGCAGCGATGGGTACCACTTTGAAGCTTCGGTAGCCGAAATGAACTTCGAACAAATGCTCGCTGAACATAAGGATAAGATCAGGGTGCTTAAAATGCGTCAGTTTGATGCAGAGCCAGCGAATATAGAAATGAGAGATGATAAAATTTTTTCGATTAAAATTCTCAACCGGCAGGATTCCAAGACAGAAATCTTTACAGGTAAAATCTTTATCGATGCCACTTATGAAGGTGATCTGGCTGCTGCCGCCAAGGTGCCTTTCTTTACCGGACGCGAAGGCAAAGAACTTTATAACGAACCCGGTGCCGGCCGTGTTTATAAATATTGGGGCGGGCCCGAGGGACCGGGCTCTACGTTCCAGGGAGACAATGCCGTGCAGGCTTATAATTACAGATTGTGCCTTACCAATAATGCTGCTAACCGCGTGCCTGTAAAGAAACCTTTAACATTCAACCGGAACGATTATGTTTCGATGATTAACGATGTGTGGACCGGAAACCATACAGGTGTTGAAATGCTGAAAGTAACCCCGGCTATGATGGAAGAGAACCGAAAAACCCTTCAAAAAGGAGGCACAACCATTATCCCTGGCGACAAATGGGGTATTGCCAAAATAACCAATATGGTAACCCTGCCCAATGGCAAAACCGATGCTAATAACCAGCATCAGTCGTTCCTCTCGACCGATTTGCCTGAGGAAAACTGGCCCTGGCCAACATCCGGTTGGGATTGGCGCGATAAATATGCTCAGAGGCTGAAAGATTATACCTTAGGATTAATCTGGTTTGTCCAGAATGATAAGGAGCTGCCTGAGCAATTCCGCAAAGCTGCCCTGGAATGGGGTTTCGCGAAAGATGAATATACCGATAACGACAACTTTCCGCGTCAGGTGTATGTCAGAGAGGGCCGTCGGTTCGACGGGCAATATTTCTTCACCGCCAACGATGCTGTTCCGGTTACACCGGGAAGTCGCCCGCCGCTGCATAGCAACAGCATCACAGCCAGTCATTACGCGCTCGACTCGCATGCTGTGCGCAAACGCGAGGAAGGACGTGTACATCTGGATGGTTTTTTGAGCTACCCGTCAGCAGTTTATACAGTTCCGTTCGGAGTGATGGTCCCTAAACAAATAGATAATCTGTTATTCCCGGTACCCGTTTCGGGAAGTCATATCGGCTTTTCGACCCTCCGTATGGAACCATGCTGGATGGCTCTGGGACAAGCTGCAGGTGTGGCTTCGTCGCTTGCAATTGACAATCAGGTAAAAGTACGCAACGTTCCGGTACAGGAAATGCAAAAGGTGCTGCTGGAACAGAAAGCAACACTTTTCTATTTGAAAGATGTGAAACCATCCGATCCCGACTTTGTCATGACCCAGGAAATGGGATTAAGAGGCTATCTGCCGGAGTGGACAGCAAATCTGGACCAACCGGCTGACAAACAGACCCTCGAATTCTGGAGTAAACTTTCAGGAAAGTCTCTGCCTTATGAAGCTGGAAAAACATCCCGGAGAGAAGTGCTGAAATTTCTTTATAAATAAGATAGTAGTAGTTAGTTTAATGACCGTTTGGTAACCATCGCCGGCGGTCATTTTTATTGCTACTCAATGATTACAAGCATCGAAAAAAGGGCCTTACTCTGAGATCGCTAACCAATGATGTTTAATTACCTTTATTTTTCATAATTTGCACCTTAAAAGCTGGGGAAAACAGCGAACATTTACATCACAATGGTGGCAAAACATATCTCAAAATGAAAAATGTACTTTTAACTATCGGGCTTTTTATTTACTCTGCTGCGCTATTCAGCCAAAATTCAAAACGCTGGAATATGTCATCCGATAATTCCATTCAATGGTCAGTAAAGCCGGACAAAGCTCACAACGACCACATTGAAATGAGCGGCTTGCAGGTTTCAACCATCGTACGCTATGGCGTGGACAGTGTGGGTGAACTTAATCTTACAAGAAAAGTTGTATTTCCAATGCTCAGGACGATTCCCAACAATACCCACGCCAGCCTGATCATCAATTTTAAAGATAAAAATGCACTGCAGATATTAGCCGGCAATACGGTTCTGAAAGAATTCCCATTCAGTTTCAAACTTAAAGGCAAACTTACCATTGAAAGTAAAACCAATACGGATCTTCAACAATCGCGGGTCATATTTCCTTCGGTGAACAAAGCTGCTGCTCTGGAAATTATAACCTTAAGCAACAAAGGTCAGAAACCTGTCGATATAGAAATAAAAAAGAACAGCACAGCTATTGAGACGGATCCTGCAAAAGGTGTATATGGAAAATATATTATCTCCATGGAAACCAGTAAAACAGGAAAGTTTACAATTGCGCCCGGAAAAGAATTTTCATTTTCAGTGGTTTATTCAGGCCGAAAGCAATGCGAAGAACCTTATTCTTTTTCAGTGGAATATGAGCTTGCAAAACGTGAGGTCTTTGTTAATGAAATGTTTCATAACCTCATACTCGAAACCCCTAACGATACCCTCAACCGTGAATTTGCTTTTGCAAAAATCCGCTGTACCGAAAGCATTTACGATACCAAAGGTGGTCTGATGCATGGTCCGGGTGGCGAAGCTTATTACGCGGCCATATGGGCTAACGATCAGGCCGAATATGCAAACCCTTTCTTTCCTTTTTTGGGAAATTTGAACGGAAATGAATCAGCCATAAACGCCTACCGGCATTTTGCTCGGTTTATGAACCCGGAGTACAGGCAAATTCCCAGCTCCATCATTGCTGAAGGAACTGATATATGGAACGGAGCCGGCGACCGCGGCGATATGGCTATGATCGCATATGGTGCATCCAGGTTTTCGCTTGCAAATGGCAACAAAGAAATTGCAGCTGAACTATGGAAACTGATAACCTGGTGCCTGGAATACCTGGAACGCAAAAAGACACCCGAAGGTGTCATTGCTTCAGATAATGACGAGCTCGAAGGTCGTTTCTATGCAGGCAAAGTTAATCTTTCCACCAATGCGCTTGCTTACAGTGCTTATCTCAGTTCGGCCAACCTGGCCATTGAATTGGGAGAAAAAGAAACGGCCGATTCTTACCGGAAAAAAGCTGCCGAACTCCGCTTTGCTATCGAAAGATATTTCGGGGCAAATGTTCAGGGGTTCGATACTTATAAATATCATAAGGACAATGATAAACTGCGAGCCTGGATTTGCATCCCTTTGGTTATGGGTATTACCGAGCGTAAGGAACAAACCATTAAAGCGCTGTTTTCCGATTACTTATGGACTACAAACGGGATACTGACCGAATCCGGCAGCACCACATTCTGGGACAGGTCAACCTTATATGCATTCCGTGGTTTGCTTTCGAGCGGGGCCACCGATGAATGTATGAAATATTTAAATTACTATTCAACCACCCGATTGTTGGGCGAACATGTACCATATCCAGTTGAAGCCTGGCCGGAAGGCGGTCAGCGCCACCTAGCTGCCGAAAGTGCCTTGTATTGCAGGGTAATCACCGAAGGTTTATTTGGAATAGAACCTGCCGGTTTTAACAAGTTTACTATGACACCCTGGATTCCAAAAGATTGGAATTTTATGAAGCTGAAAAACATTCATGCCTTTAACCATAACTTTTCCATTGAAGCAAAAAGAAAAGGAAAAGACATTGAAATCAGAATCGAAGGATCGGATAACAAAGTGATAACTAAAACCTGGGATGGGAAAGGCAAAGTTGAAATTAATCTTGAAGGTTAAATTTGATTTTACTTTTTGAAACTCAATCACCGGATTTTGCTAAAAACTAATTGAACTATGATAAAAATTAAAGTTGTACTGTGTGCTGTAATGCTCACTCTGCTAAGTAATATCACCGCCCAGGAGCTAAAAGGCGACGAACTAAAGTCCATGGAAAAATATGGTGGAATTATGGGCGATAAGGGTGTTATAGCTCCCGGATTAAGACTTTCAGCTGAACAGATGAAATGGTGGCGCGATGCTAAATTTGGGATGTTTATCCACTGGGGTTTATATTCCATTGAAGGTAAAGGCGAATGGGCTATGTTTAATAATAAAATCCCGGCTGAGGAATATGCAAAACTTGCCGATAAATTTAACCCTCAGCATTTTGATGCCAATATCTGGGCCGCAGTGG
The DNA here is from genome assembly GCA_021779665.1 of Bacteroidota bacterium. Lineage (GTDB taxonomy): Bacteria > Bacteroidota > Bacteroidia > Bacteroidales > JAAUTT01 > JAAUTT01. The sequence continues at coordinate 16,186 of JAJYAG010000030.1, forward strand.
CCAGGAATGCCGGTATGAAATATATGGTATTAACGGCTCGCCATCATGATGGTTTTGCATTATGGAACAGTCCATCGGCTTATTTACATTTTAACAGCTTTGAAACTGCTGCTCACCGCGACTTTGTGAAAGAATATACTGCTGCTTGCCGTAAAGCTGGTCTGGCTGTTGGGATTTATTATTCTCCTATGGATTGGCGTTTCCCTGGCTATTTCAAACCTCTGGAACTTGCGGAAAACGCGGAACGGATGAAAAAGCAGGGTTACGGCCAGGTTGAAGAATTAATGAAGAATTATGGGAAAATAGATATCCTTTGGTACGATGGAGGATGGCTTGCACATAAAGGTAAAGATGCCGATGCTGCCTGGTTTTGGGAACCTGTGAAATTAAACAGAATGGTACGCAACTATCAGCCGGGTGTGGTAATTAGTCCCCGTTCAGGATGGGAAGGCGATTTTCAATGCAACGAGGGTGGTGGAAAAATTCATGGTCCAATTATAGATACACCCTGGGAAAAATGTCTGAATCTCAATCAGTCAAGCTGGGGGTATAACCCGGTTCAGAACCTTATGACCTTGAAAGAGATTATTGTCATGCTGGTTAATACGGTGGACCGCGGTGGAAATATGTTGCTCAATGTTGGACCCGATGCGGATGGGATAATCCCGGATACACACATAACCCGGCTTAAGGAAGTTGGAGACTGGCTGCAAAAATACGGGGAAAGCATTTATGGAACTCAACCGGGACCTTTTCAGCCGGTTGACGATGTATATGGTTCAGTTCAAAAAGACAAACGTGTATATATTCATCTTCTTAGTATAAAAGATACATTACAGCTTCCTCTAATAGAAAAAAAGATTCTTTCGTGCCGCCAAATGTCGGGTTCACCGTTAAAATTCCGACAGGATAAAAACGGCACTATTATTTCGTTGGACGGTATTAAGCCCGATTCTGTTGTAACTACGCTGGTTCTTGAAACTGAATAACAGATAATTGAGCACAATGCTCCCGGTAATTCCCATTTGATTTATAAATTTCTCATGTATTTATAAGATTAGGCCGGGATGATTATATAGCAAATGGATTTACACCTTCAAGTATGGGTTGCCGAAAACGATGTTAGGCTTGCGAAATGCTTTTTATAGAGTATTACCATTTTTTATGCTCGTTAGCCTATTAAATGGCCGATAGTGGAGCTATTAAACTTCCGGAATAATTTTCAACCGAAACCTGATTACATGTAAGAACATTGAAACACCAGAAAAAATCTTCGATCCGCTAAGGGAATTATTATATAATCGCTTATTTTTATTGTATTGAGGCTACAATCTTTGAACATATTAAATCGTAAAAATGAAAAACCTGCTTCTTGCAACTACCTGCCTGACTGTTACCGGAGCCTGTAAACAGGAAAAGCCAGTCCTGCTGCCCAATATTGTTATTATTTATGCCGACGACCTGGGTTACGGCGATGTTGGCGCTTATGGTGCTACCCGCCTGAAAACACCAAATCTTGATAAATTGGCCAATGGGGGCGTTCGCTTTACAAATGGCTATGCAACTTCAGCTACAAGTACGCCCAGTAGGTATGCTTTGCTTACCGGGCAATATCCCTGGAGGAACCGGGAGGCAAAAATACTGCCAGGTTCGGCTCCTTTGATTATTGATACAGCCCAGATGACCATTCCTAAAATGTTAAAGCAAAAAGGATATAATACCGGTGTTGTAGGCAAGTGGCACCTTGGCCTGGGCAGTGGTATTGTTGACTGGAACCGGCATATTTCTCCCGGTCCCAACGAACTGGGCTTTGACTATGCCTACATTATGGCCGCCACGCAGGACCGTACACCAACGGTTTTCGTGGAAAACGGGTTGGTAGCCGGACTGAAAAAAGACGACCCGCTTTTTGTGGATTATGAAAAGAATTTCGAAGGTGAACCTACCGGCCTGGATTCGCCACAATTGTGCACCATGAAATGGCACCACGGACACAATAATTCCATTCACAACGGAATACCACGTATAGGTTTTCAAAAAGGAGGCAAATCCGCTTTATGGGTCGATGAGGAAATGGCCGACAATTTTCTCGCAAAAGCCCAGCAGTATATTCAGGAAAACAAAAGCAAACCGTTCTTTCTTTATTACGCTTTGCAGCAACCTCATGTGCCACGTACACCCAATCAGCGTTTTGTTGGTGCTTCAGGAATGGGCCCCCGCGGAGATGCCATAGTGGAAGCCGACTGGTGCGTGGGTGAGCTGATAAAAACGCTCGAGAAGGAAGGGTTACTCGAAAATACGCTTATCATTTTCTCGAGCGATAACGGTCCCGTTTTAAATGATGGTTACTATGACGATGCGGTGGAGAAACTGGGAGATCATAAACCAACAGGACCTCTGCGTGGTGGGAAATACAGTCTGCTCGAGGCAGGGACAAGAGTCCCGTTTATGGCTTACTGGAAAGGGAAAATTAAACCCATGGTTTCGGATGCAGTTATTTCACATATTGACTTGTTATCGTCGCTTGCCAAACTCGCCGACAGTGAAACCAGAGTGCCCGACAGCCAGGAACTGCTGGATGTTTTGATGGGAAAAAGTTCCCAGGGCAGGGAAGAACTGATTCTTGAAGCATCTTCCAAAACGGCTCTGCGCAAAGGCGACTGGGTAATGATACCACCCTACAAAGGCCCTGCCGTGCAAACACAGGTAAATATCGAACTTGGCAATTCAAAAGAATTTCAGCTATATAATATCAAAGAAGATATTGGTCAGCGGGAAAATCTTGCAAAGTCGCATCCTGAAAAACTTCAGGAAATGATTAAAACCTTTGAAGCAATCCGGGGGACAAAATCTCAGGAGGTAGAACAATTAGAGTTGAAATAACCATGAAAAAAATCAACCGGGTTTCACTATTTACGAGTATAGGGCTTTTACCACTGTTGACATTTGCGTCAAACAAAGAAAAAAAGCCAAATGTGCTTTTCATTTTGGCCGACGATTTTGGGTATCACGACATGAGCTGCATGGGAAGTAAATTTTACGAAACACCCAACATCGACAAAATTGCCCGGGAAGGAATGGTTTTCACTCATGGTTATGCTGCCTGCCAGGTAAGCAGTCCTTCGCGGGCTAGTATCATGACAGGGAAATTCCCGGCCCGCCATGGTATAACGAACTGGATTGGTGAAGCTTCCGGTGTGGAATGGCGGAAGATGAACCGTCACTCCAAACTCCTTCCGGCCGATTACAGACATGATTTGTCGAAAGAATATATTACCCTCCCTGAAGCGTTGAAAGAAGGAGGATACAAGACCTTTTTTGCCGGCAAATGGCATTTGGGCGATAAAGGTTCATGGCCCGAAGATCACGGCTTCGATATAAACGTTGGTGGTTGGGAAGCCGGAAGTCCCAAGGGCGGCTATTTCTCGCCTTACGAAAATCCGAACCTGCCCGACGGCCCTGCAGGTGAAAACCTTTCCATGCGCCTGGCGAAAGAAACTGTCAGATTCTTAAAAGAAAATAATCCGGAACAAACCGCGAAACCTGTTTTTGCTTATTTGTCGTTTTATGCCGTTCACGGACCCATCGAAACCACGCACGAAAAGTGGAGCAAATACCGACAGAAGGCCGAAAATTCAGGCATTGCACCATCAGGCTTTAAAATGGGGCATTTCCTTCCAATCCGGCAAACACAGGACAACCCTGTTTATGCAGGTTTGGTTGAACAAATGGACGATGCTGTTGGGCTTGTATTGAATTCGCTGAAAGAGATGGGGCTGGACAAGAATACAATCGTCATTTTCACTTCCGACAACGGCGGAGTGGCGGCAGGTGATGCTTTTGCCACCTCTAATCTCCCGTTACGGGCCGGAAAGGGAAATCAGTTCGAAGGCGGCGTACGGGAGCCTTATTTCATAAAAATTCCCGGACTTACCAAAGGAGGTGAAAAATGTGAAACCCCGGTTACGGGAACCGATTTTTATCCAACTATACTGGAATTGGCAGGCTTAAAACAGAAACCCAGTGAACACTCGGATGGCGTTAGCCTGGTTCCTTTGTTAAAAGGTAAAAAGGTGAAGGAACGATCCCTGATATGGCACTACCCGCACTATGGCAACCAGGGTGGTGATCCTTCCTCCATTATTCGAAAAGGTGACTGGAAACTGATCCATTACTACGAAGACGGCCACAACGAATTATATAACCTGAGAACAGATATTTCTGAAACCACAGACGTTTCGGCAAACAACCCGAAACTTGTCAGACAGCTTCACAAAGAATTGTTCGACTACCTGCAAAGCGTTGGTGCCAGGTTTCCTGAAAAAGATCCCCAATATTCGGCCGGAGCCGAACAAAAATATCTGGAAAACATTGAAAAAAACCGCCTCCCGCAATTGGAAAAACAACGTTTGCGGTTTTTGTCAAAAGATTTCGACCCGAAAAACAACTGGTGGGGAAGCGAGGTCACAAAAGATTAACAAAACTCTTTTTATCAGCTAACGTTGCCGGGTAAAAAAATGAGCCCCAAAGTGAATAGACACTATTACTCCATTAAATACCCGTTCAGAAACTAATGACTCCTAATTGCACAGTTTGAATGATTAAGAATTAAGAGTAACACTCATTTCCTTTTGATATAAAAATTTCTCATGTTTGCATAGCATTAAAGCGGTTAGGACAACTTTTATCTGAGCATTACAGCAAATGGATTTACATCTTCAAGTATTTAAGCGGGTAGCCGAAAACGATGTTAAGGCTTACGAAATGCTTTTTAAAGAATATTACCATTTCCTATGCTCGTTTGCTTATGGCCATGTGAAGGAAAGACATACTGCCGAAGAAATAGTGGAGGAGTTTTTTGTCGACTTCTGGAATAACAGGCAAAAAATTGTTATCTCAACCTCCGTTAGGGCTTATTTTATAACATCCATTCATAACCGTTGTCTCAACTATATTCAGCGCGAAAAATCCAAATTTATATCAGCTCACGATATCTCCAATCTTATTGATAATGAAGATGCTTTAGGTGACAAATTAATTTCGCTTCAGTCTCCGTCTCTGCTTACCAATGAACTGGAAGGAATATTGTCGAAAGCCATCGATAATCTGCCACAAAGCTGCCGGAAAATATTTCTTCTCAGTCGCACCAAAGACCTGAGCTACGATGAAATTGCTTCAAAACTTAACATATCAGTAAATACCGTAAAAACGCAGATGAAAATTGCCCTGAGCCGTTTGAGAGACGACTTAAAAGACTACCTCGTTGTTTTACTGGTTCTTATATTTAATTAATTATATTTTTCAAATCTTCTTCACCCTCCGTGTAATAATCTGTGTCATTTAATCAGAGCTATATGATGAATAACGAAAGTAACAATATCGAAAATCTGGTTCACTCCTATCTGACTGGGAATATTTCGGATCAGGAAAAACAGGAACTGTTTCGCTGGCTGGTTCAGGATCCGTCCAACCTGACTTATTTTAACCATATGGCCGACATTTGGTTAAGTTCTTCTGTTTTCCAGGATAGCCAGAATTTTAATTCAGATATTGCTTTTGAACGCGTTAAATCAAAAATAAGCGATGCCAACCTGTTTGCAGGAGAAGCCAGACATCGCAATATTCAGCTTCCCTGGTACTGGGCGGCAGCAATTCTTGTTATCGTAATACTCTCAAGTTTTTTAGCGTCAAACCTGCTGTCCCGGGCTAAACCCCAGTATTCAGCTTCGCCTTATTTAATTGAAGTTCCATATGGTTCGAAATCAAATTTAAAACTCCCCGACGGATCGCAGGTGGTTCTCAATGCCGGTAGTAAATTAACTATCAGCGAAGGTTTTGGAAAAACTCACCGGAATTTGAACCTCGTAGGTGAAGGTTATTTTAAGGTAAGCCCAAACAAAGCGCTTCCCTTTTTGGTACATGCCGGTAAAATTGTGGTGAAGGCAATTGGTACTGAATTTAATGTTAAAGCTTACCCCGAAGATAAAATCATCGAAACTATCCTTATAAAAGGTTCGGTTGAAGTTAATAAAAAGGCAAATACCGGTACGGAATCTAAGGCTGTTTTGCTGAAGCCAAAACAAACACTGGTTTATAACAAAGAGTCGGACGATATTGAGGTGAGCATAATTGTAGATAAAAGCAATACCGCAGAAGACATTCCTTTACCCACCCCTCCTGCTCCAAAAGTTGCTTACACAAAAACAACCATCGATCCGGTAATATACACCTCATGGAAAGAAGTACACTGGAATATATACCGTAAAAATCTCTCCGATCTGGCTGTGGAGCTTGAACGGAAATATGATGTTACAATTCGTTTCGAAAGTGAGGCACTAAAATCAATCAAGTTCACCGGTACTTTAAAAGATGAATCGCTGGAACAGGTTTTAGCTGCCATGAGAATTGCTTCGCCGATAGAATACAAAATAAAGGGGAAAGTGGTAGAATTAAATGAAAACAAGACCTTAATGGAACAATACAAACAATATTACAGCGATCCTGAATAATAACACTTAAACCTAACTAAATGAAAACATAAACTATTAAAAATCAAAAAACGCAGGATGCTGGAACACCCTACGTTTTTCTAATGTTACAAACCCCTGGAAGGGTTCATATCATGTTGAATTTTAACACAAACAAAACTATGAAAAATTTTCATTTAACACCCTGTTGTCTTCATTCAGGGTGGAAAAAACTTCTACTTATTATGAAAATCTCACTATTGCTTTTGACTATAGGAGTTTTGCAGGTAAATGCAAGCCTGTATTCACAAAATGTCAGGTTTAACCTGAATATAAAAGATCAGCCCGTAAGAGAAGTATTAAAGGAAATCGAAAATAAAAGCGAGTTCCGTTTCTTCTTCAGCGATAATTTATTATTTCTGGACAAAATTGTTCAGCTCAATGTCGAAAACTCCAATGTGGAGCAAGTGCTGGATAAACTTCTGGCTTCTTCAGAATATACCTATAAAGTTCTCGACAATAATCTGGTTGTAATTGCTCCAAAAAAGTTTGTTGCCCGTCAGGCACAAAGGGTGACCGGAAAAGTTACCGATGCCCAGACCGGAGAGCCTTTGGTTGGTGTGAACATTACTATTGAAGGAACTACAATTGGTACAATTACCGATATAGACGGGAAATATACCATTGATGCTACTTCCGAATCAGCTGTTCTTGTTTATTCGTTTATTGGCTACCTATCCGAAAAAGTTACTGTTGCAAACCGCTCAGGTATAGATATCGCCTTAGTTGCCGATATAAAGAAACTCGAAGAAGTTGTGGTGGTTGGTTACGGTACCATGAAGAAAAAAGACCTTACCGGATCTATTGTTCAGATACGCCCTGATAAACTTGCCGATTCTAACCCAAAAACCGTTCAGGATGTGCTACGCGGAATACCAGGCTTAAGCGTAGGTTACGATGCTTCTGCCAAAGGGGGTGGTTCAATGAAAATCCGCGGACAACGCTCTGTTTATACTGATGGCGGTCACAACGATCCATTGATCATTCTTGATGGAATGAACTTTTTTGGTGAATTATCGGAAATCAACCCCGATGATATTGCTCAGATTGATGTATTAAAAGATGCTTCATCCGCTGCTGTTTACGGTTCGAGAGCGGCCAGTGGTGTAATTATAATTACTACTAAAAAAGGTAAACAGGGAAAACCGGTTGTTAACGTAAGCTCTACTTTTGGTCTGGTTACCAAAAGCGCTTACCGCGAAGTGTTCGATCCCGAAGGATACATGAAATTCCGCGAAGACTGGTACAAAAAAGATACATACGGCGTAAATGCCACCACAGGTGCATACGAGGCCTATCAATCCGGAACTCAAAAAGGAAAATTAGGCTATTACGACAGCCCTTCCAACTTAAACCAATATGGAGTTTCGCTTGAAAATTGGAGAGCTTATACTACCAATGCTGCTGGTGAATCCGATCTCAGTATCTATGCACGCCGTCTTAATATGACTGATATTGTGTTAAAGAATTACCTGGCTGGGAAAACTTTCGATTGGTACGACCATACTTTCCAGACTGGTTTCAACCAGGATTACAACGCCAGCATTTCGGGCGCTAACGACAAGATGAATTACTACTTGTCTCTGGGATACCTTAACAATGAAGGTGCAGTCGTTGGTAATGATTACGAGGCATTTCGCAGTAATATGAAAGTTGAAGGAAAAGTTAATAAATGGCTGGAAGTAGGAGCTAATGTGAATTTTCAGAATCGTACCGATGGAGATATTCAACCCGGTTTGGGAACAAATTATTGGGACGAAAACCAGATAAGGCTAAGCCCATATGCTACTCATCACGATAGCCTTGGTATAGCTGTACGTGAACCGATGGGTTCAACCCAGGGTTACCATTACAACTACGATTATAACCGTCAATTTAAAGATCTGGATAAAGGCTACATGGTACTTAACAGTATTTTCAATGCTAAAGTTAAATTGCCTTTCAACATCACTTACTCTTTCAATGCTGCGCCCCGCTATCAGTATTTCCACGACCGCTATTTCGAATCGTCTAAAAACCCCGATTGGAAAGCAACCGGTGGCCTTGTTAATCGTGAACAGACAAAACGTTTCGACTGGTCGCTTAACAACACACTTAACTGGGATTACACGTTAAACGAAAAACACCATTTTAATGTCACATTGGTGCAGGAATCCGAAGAACGCCGGTTTTGGAAAGACAGAGTTGAAGCTCGAAATATTCTGCCATCAGATGCATTGGGTTACCATCTGACTACCAATGGCGACAAAACCAAAAGTACTTTTTCGTCGGATGATTCACACCAGACCTCTGATGGTTTATTGGCTCGTTTACACTACGCATTTAATAACCGCTATCTGTTAACAGCTTCGATGCGTCGCGACGGTTATTCGGCATTTGGCGAAGATAATCGTTACGGGTATTTCCCTTCAGTAGGACTTGCATGGTCGTTCACAAACGAAAACTTTTTCAAGTGGGCACCTATGAGCTCAGGTAAACTGCGCTTCTCTTACGGTAAAAATGGTAACCGTTCTTTAAAGGACCCCTACGTATGGATGGCTAACCTCGTTAGCAGAACCACAACACAGGGTTATCTGGATAATTCCGGAACTTTAACACAAATCCGTTATCTAACTGTAGACCGTATGGCAAACCCGAATCTGAAATGGGAAAATACAGAAGCATACAACTTCGCTCTTGACTATGGATTCTTTGATGATCGTATTTCGGGAAGCATCGAATATTATGATATGATCACCAATAATATGATTTTGGGTCAAAGATTGCCCGGATTCTCAGGTTTCTCCAGCATTACAACCAACCTTGGTGAAGTGGTAAACAAAGGTTTTGAATTTTCGATTAACACTGTTAATATTCGTAATAGCGTTCTTGAATGGAGTACCACTTTGAATTTCTCTTATAACAAAAACGAAATCAAGCATCTTTATTACCAAATGGAAAACATTCTCGATGCTAACGGAAATGTTACAGGTACAAAAGAAATGGACGATAAAAGCAGTAGAGATGGTAAGGGATGGTTTATCGGACAGCCTATCAGCACAATCTGGGATTACAGGGTTACCGGAATATGGCAGGTTTCAGAAAGAGAGGAAGCCGCAAAATACGGACAGAAACCCGGAGACCCCAAAGTTGCCAACAACTATACAGCCGATGATATAGTAAAAGCTGATGGCACCGTTACACCGGTTTATAACGATAAGGACAAAGAATTCCTGGGACAGGATGATCCTCCAATTCATTGGGCAATGCGCAACGATTTCGTTCTCTGGAAAAACCTGAATGTATCATTCAACATCTATTCCTACATGGGGCATAAGAGTTTATCAGGCAATTACCTGAACCGCGACAACGATGGCTCTTTGATAACCAATATGATGAACACTTTCTCGAAGGAATACTGGACTCCTGAAAACTCAACCAACGATTATGCCCGCCTGGACGCTCAGGGACCTGCCGGAGCAACATCTCCCGGCAAACTTTACGATCGTTCGTTTATCCGTCTCGACAATATATCGGTAGGTTACTCATTACCTGAAAAGTTCACTAAACCCTATAATATCGAAAGAGTAAAAGTGTTTGGTTCTATTCAGAACGTTGGCGTTTGGCAAAAAGATTGGGAATATGGCGATCCGGAAACAGGTGGCCTGGCTACCCGTATTTTCTCGATGGGATTAAATTTGACTTTCTAAAATAAGACAACTATGAAAATGATATATAAATTCAAAAAACACGCGTTATCAGCCGCAATGCTGGTATCTATTTTAAGCGGATCGTTATTCTTCGGCGGTTGTTCAAAAGACTTTCTGGAACCTGACCCGCTGAACTTCTATGAGCCAACAACCACTTTCAGCACCGAAACCGGTTTACAGGCTGTTCTGGCAATGTGCGACAGACACATCCGTCAATACTGGACAAGCTACGAAAACAGGAATATTTCAGTTCCTATAGGTACAGAATATGCATTTTCTGAACTTTCAGTTCCTGCAAAAACCGACGATGCAGGCTTATTTGACGATGTTGCCACAAAACTCACTCCAACAAGCGGAGCAGGATACGATGCCGGCGACTGGCATAATTATTTCTGGGACGAAACCTATAATGGTATCAAATACGCAAATACTGTATGCACGTTTATTGATAAAGTAGAAGGCTTACCCGAAGCTACTAAAAATGCATATTTAGGCCGGGCATATTTTCACCGCTCGTTCCGTTATCTTGCTTTGGTTTTTCAATATGGCGATGTTCCTCTCGTAACAAAAATTCTTGAAGTTCCCAAACAGAACTATAAGAGCACGAAAAAAGAAGCCATACTGGATATGATTACCAAAGACATGGAATTTGCTGTAGAGTGGGTTCCCGAACAAAAGAACATGACCTACAATGGAATGGTCAATAAGGGCGCATGCCGAATGTTGCTCATCAAGTGCTATCTGGCAACCGGACAATGGCAAAAAGCCAAAGATCAGGCAGATATCCTGATTGACCAATCGGGTTACTCTTTAATGAAAAATAACTTCGGGACTTTTGTAAATACATACTCTCCTCAAACCTGGACAGTAACCCGCAATGTGATCTGGGATTTACATCGCCCTGAAAACAAACTTATCTCGGCCAATAAGGAAGTGATTTTGGGTATGCCAAACCGTGGCGCCACAGCTGAGGCTATGATCGAGTTTCTTACCATGCGTATCTTTGGCCCCAGCTATACCAGTGGTTCCGACCTTAAAACTCCTGATGGAAAACAGGCTGTTGTAAACTACGCCCGCAATAATGGTAATTATCGTCAGAACTATGATTATATCCGCGCAATAGGACGTGGTATCGGGACATGGCGTTCAACCCGCTTTGCTACTCACGATATGTGGAGGGTAAACGGCCTTGATGACAATGGTGATCTTCGTCATAGCAGTGCAGTAGGTAACTGGGGACGCATGGATTCTATCAAATACAACGATCCTTCGAGTACCTGGTTCGGTAAAAAGCTTCTTTTCCGCCACCCTACCACCAATGTTCTGTTATGTACTGACTCACTCCGTGTGTGGTTTGACTGGCCTCAATACAAAATTTATCTGCACGATGTTATAAACGAAGCCAATCAGGGAGCAAATCAGTTTAACGGTGCTACCAATGGTGGCAATGCCGACTGGTACCTCTATCGTTTAGCCGAAGCTTACCTTTTACGTGCTGAAGCTAAATTCTATATGGGCGATGCTGCTGCCGCTGCTGCCGATGTGAATGAAGTAAGAAAAAGAGCCGGTTGTACCCAGCTTTATACAACTGTTACAATTGGCGATATTATGAACGAGCGTGCCCGCGAACTTTATCTCGAAGAATGGCGCCACACCGAATTATCGCGTGTTTCATATTGTCTTGCCAAAAGTGGTAAACCCGATGAATGGGGCAACACTTACGATGTGAATACTTACGATAAGCAGGACGGAACTGATGCTGTTGGCGGTAGTTACTGGTACCAACGCGTCATAAAATATGGATTTTATAATAAAGGCCCTATTGCCGTCCGCCCTCGCACAATCAACTACAGGATGGACAAACATAACCTCTATTATCCAATTCCTGAATCGGCAATAACAGCAAACAATAAAGGCAAACTGAGCCAGAACTTTGGTTATAATGGCTATGACGCTGCTACTCCTAAATGGGAAACATGGCAGGAAGCAGTTGCCGACGAGGATAAAACCAGCAATTAATCCCTTATATAAAGTTTCTAAAATCATAGAAAAAGTCCCACACCGGGGCTTTTTCTTTTTTATGAGCAAATATTTCTTCATAGCCTGTTCTTTCCCGTCATTTTCCCTTACCTTTATTTTCAGGATAACTAAACTTAACTATTATGAAAATAAAGCTGATTTTAGGGTTTATCGCCCTGATGATATTTGCGGGAACTGTCACACCTTTAAAAGCACAACTCCCGAAAGAAACTCCCGAACAAAAAACACAACGCCTGCAATGGTGGACCGATGCACGCTTCGGCATGTTTATCCACTGGGGTTTGTACGCCCTGCCCGCCCGCCACGAGTGGGTGAAGAACCGGGAACGCCTTACCAACGAGCAATACCAGAAGTATTTCGATAACTTTAATCCCGATCTTTACAACCCGAAAGAATGGGCAAAAATGGCCAAGGCTGCCGGCATGAAATACGTTGTGCTTACCGCTAAACATCATGAGGGTTTTTGCCTGTTCGACTCGAAATACACCGATTACAAATCGACAAACACTCCCATTGGAAAGGACCTGATCCGCGAATATGTGGACGCATTCCGTGCTGAAGGACTGAAGGTCGGTTTTTATTATTCGCTTATCGACTGGCATCATCCCGATTATACCATTGACCGCATGCATCCGCAACGTCAAGAGTCGGATACCGCTTATGCCAGGTTGAATAAAGGCAAGGACATGAAAAAGTACCAGGAGTATATGAAAAATCAGGTACGCGAACTGCTCACCAACTATGGAGAAATCAGCGTAATCTGGTTCGACTTTTCATTCCCCGGCCAAAACGGAAAGGGTCGTGCCGATTGGGACTCCGAAAACCTGCTGAAACTTGCCCGTCAATTACAACCTAAAATTATCGTGGACGACCGCCTGGACCTCTCAGATGTGGAAGGTGGCTTTGATTTTGTATCGCCCGAACAGTACAAAGTTGACAAATGGCCCGAGCACAACGGCAAAAAAGTAGCCTGGGAAACCTGCCAGACATTCTCCGGTTCGTGGGGCTATTACCGCGACGAGACCACTTGGAAAAGTCCGGCACAGTTGCTCGAACTATTAATTGAGACCGTAAGCAAAGGCGGGAACCTGCTGTTAAATGTTGGCCCAACCGCCCGCGGAGTTTTCGACGAAAGAGCGCAAAGCCGCCTCGGATCTATGGGCGAGTGGATGAAATTTAACAGTCGCTCCATCTATAACTGCACCGAAGCTCCTGCTGAGTTTACTGCGCCGGCAAACACCCTGCTTACCTATAATCCATCAACCAAACGGTTGTATGTGCATTTATTGGCATACCCAATGGGCAACCTGGTTCTGAGGAATATGGCCGATAAGGTAAAATATATCCAGTTTCTGCACGATGCCTCCGAAGTAAAATATTCGCCTGTCAAAAACGACGCGAACTCTCTGAACCTGAGCTTACCGATATTAAAGCCCAACACCGAGATTCCGGTTATTGAGGTGATCTTGAAATAGATTTGTTACTGCATTTTTCTGTGCCTTCTTTGTGGTTCTCCATGTAACTAAGTTACAGGTGGACCGCAAAGAAGGCACATATTTTTGATCCTATTGACATTTGACAGTTAATATCATATCTTGCGTTAACTGAATAATTCAGAACAACAATCCTCATTAGCTTAGTCCCAAAGGGACGGCAGTATGGTAGAAGCCAATTAACCCCATATTTCCCAAGTCCCGTGGGGACGGTATTATACTATCAATCATAAAATTCAAACAAATAGTTGATTTCAAACTTCTTTAACAGCTCAAGAAATTCGAAATCTATTTAAACACCTCCAAATCCCACTCATCCTTCCATTCGATAAAGGGAATACCATCTTTAAACTGAATAGGCAACCAAATGTACCTGCCATCAGTATGCTGTTTAGGTTTCCAGCGGTCGGCAATAAATATAAAAGCGTCTTTTTTACCGTGAACCGGCAAAATATAGGTACTTTGTGAGAAGAAGGTTTTGTTTGCGTCCTTTCCGATGCAAGGGTTTGGATGTCGAGTCCAGGTTCCCATAATGTTATCAGCGGTGAGTAACCGGGCTTCGTTTGGATCCCAGCCTGTGCAACCCGAGGTGATCATAAAATACTTTCCATCTTTTTTGAAGATTGCCGGAGCCTCATTATGCCCTGCCGGATCGATGCGGATATATTTGCCGGAATGGCCCTGGTAATCGTCAGTCAGCTCGGCAATCTGTATGGTGAGGTTCTCTTCGGAGGCATAGATATGGTAAGCTTTGCCATCATCATCCACAAAGATGGTCATGTCGCGCGACATTTGTCCGCTCTCAAGGTCACGGAGGGCAATGGACCCCTGAGTCACTGCAGTGCGCCATGCCGGTGTCCACCATTTCAAAGTATCGGAGTGTTTCATGTGTTTTTCTTCTTCGGTCATGTTGAGCGGGTAAATGCCCGGATGTGGCCTGAAGGAACGAATAAACTTATAAGGTCCGGTAGCATTTTTACTGGTTGCCACGGCACAACGGGCAGCGTTGTATCCTTTGCCTTTCAGCTCGAGGTGAAACCACATCACGAAGGTTTTTGTCTTTTTGTTGTAAACCACTTTGGGGCGTTCCAGGATACAGCCTTTTGTGATATCCGAATTAACTGCAGTATCCACTGGTAAAGCAATGCTCTCATATTTCCAGTTATACAGATCTTTGGACGAATAGCAGCTCACTCCGGTAAGCGCTGCACTGGTACCATCCGACTTAAACTCACCAAACCAGTAATAAGTTTTATCCTGGTACAAAATTCCACCACCGTGGGCATTGATATGTTTGCCGTTATTGTCTGGCCACAGCTCTGCTGTTTTAAAAGATTTCAGAGGCTGGCTAAAAGTAATAATGCTTATAAAAAGAAGAACTAATAAGAATAGATATTTCATTGTCTATGAGTTATTAATATGCGTATTATTGTTTAAATCCTTTCCATTCTAATATTCGTTGCGAAAGATGATAAACCAAAACACCATTCCAGTCACTTAAATAAGTAAAGGCCTTATAAAAGTCAGGTTGCTGCCGCGAAGCCAAAGTAAAATAGTATGAATATGCCCTCGTGTTTAACTCCTCCCACGTAATAAAGCCTTCGGACTTTGGCGGTTTTAGATTTACTCCTTCGTTCGTAAATATAGTTCCGGCTAACTCCAAATGAGTTCCTGCTTCAATTTGAATTAAATAACTTTCTATCAGATTGTTGATATAAAAATCATATAAGAGATCGAGTATGTTATTATATTTATTACCAAGCTTCATTTTATGAACTCCGTATAGAGACCGCAACCTTATTTTTATGAAATCCTGATCTTTGTTACCAACATCAATACAGTAGACCCGCCCGATTGTAAAATCTATTCCCTGAATCCAGCTAACTCCATAACGAATATCCTTTATTTCATCTTTATGTATGGAATTGGTCAGTTTGTTTTCAGAGAATAATTCAAGCTTATCAGTCGAAAACGAAAGGGCATTTTCAGGGCTGAAAAAATTGGTTTTGTATTTGATTTCCTTAGGTTCCATTTCCCTTAATTCAAATTCTTATCCTTCCCCTTGCAAGTCTCCGTTTTTTATTCTGATATTTCTTAATCCTCCTGTAAATAAGCCATGTTCCCAGAAAAAAGAAAATAGAAAAAATCATGATTGCCATACCCTCGTTTAAACTATCGCCTTTGGCACGACTCCACATTTCGAGTACGGTGTCGTTCCTGTCGAGGAAGTCGTGGATAATGGCACAACGGGCTACAACACTGCTATCAGGAAACTGAACCGGATTTAGCTGAAGCTTGTCATTCCCCGGACCATAAAAGTAACTCATATTTACCGTTTCGGTAAGAGTTGAGTCGGTATGTGCTTCAACAATTTCCGGCGAGCCGACAACACTTGTATAACCGCTGATATCCATGTTGCGCAGCGCCACTTCCGGCTGACACAGATAATTCAGAAAATAGCTGGCAGCCTTGGTATTTTTAGCATATTTCGGGATTACCCACGCATCGAACCAGATATTGCTGCCTTCCTGAGGAACCACATAATCGAGCTCCACTCCTACCGATGCAGCTTCTTCAATTGACCATACCGCATCACCGCTCCAGGCATAGCTGAACCATATTTCGCCGCGGGTCATCATCTCCTTGCCAAAGTCGGCCTCCCAACCTGCCAGGTTCGATTTCATCTTTTTAAGCTGCTTTTCAACCACAGCAATATCCTGATCGGTATGGTCGTTAGCCACATTGTAAAGCTTGCGTTTCCCCGAAGAAATATCTTTGGAATAGTTATAAATAGCAGCAATATTATAGGCATCCCAATAGCTGTCCTTCATGAGTATCTTGCCTTTATTTTTAGGGTTCCACATACAATGCCATGAGCTTATTTCCTCAGAAGATATAAGCTTTGTGTTGTAAAGAATCCCGGATGTGCCCCACATGTAAGGAACCACATAATCGGCGGCTTTTTTACCATCCATGTTGAAGGATTCGACCCATCCGTTTATAAACGGAGAGATGTTGTTAAAATAATTGGGAGTTGTTCCCTGATTACGATTAAAAGGCAAGACCATGTCATATTTCAGCATACGTTCCATAATAGCCTGGGTGGGACAAACCAGGTCGAAATCTTCTTTGCCCAGTACTATTTTGGTGTACATCACCTCGGCCATATCAAAAACCTGGTAAACTATTTTGACATCTTCGCCCGTTTGTTCCTTGTACCATGCCGGAAATTCCTTCAAAAGATCCTCGTCGAGATAATCGGCCCAGTTATAGATTTTGAGTATTTTACTGCGTTCGGTATCCTTTTCTTTGCACCCGCTGAAAAAAGGTAAAGCCAGGACCAAAGCTATGAACCATATGTGTTTAAAAAACTTCATCATCCCACTGATTTTCTGTTTGCGGTGCGTTGATTAATTAGAAGCAGCAACACCAGCACGGTTATAAAAATAATAGCCGATAAAGGTCTCAGTTCGGGCGTTAACCCACCTTTCCGCGCATCGGCATATATAAAGGTCGAAAGGGTTTCGAGTCCTTCGTTACCGATAGTAAACAGGGTAATCACAAAGTCGTCGATAGATAGGGTAAAAGCAAGGATAAAACCACTGATCATTCCCAGCCGAAGCTCAGGAAGCAATATTTTGCGAAGGGCAAAAAGAGGAGTAGCCCCTAAGTCCAGCGCAGCTTCATAGAGATTTTCGTTCATGCGCTTTAGGCATGGTAAAACACTTAGAACCACATAAGGCGTGCAGAATGTAATATGCGCCAGAATAACCGTTGTATATCCCTGCGAAATTCCAAGACTCACAAAAAGCAGAAACAAAGAAATTGCGGTGATGATATCGGGGTTAAGGATAGGCAAAGTATTCACCGTTTGAATGGCTTTACGGGGACCGGGTTGCAGATTATAAATACCAATAGCGGCCATAGTTCCCAGTAATGTAGAAGCTGTTGCTGCCACAAGACCTATAATCAGAGTATTCCAGAGTGCATTGCCAAGCGTATGATGAACACCCGACTGGAAAAGGTTGGCATATAATTTCAAAGAAAACCCTGTCCAGTTGCCCAGCACTTTTGCTTCGGTAAAGGAGAAGATTATTACTATCAGAATGGGAGCATAGAGCAACACGAGCAAAAATCCCAGGTATGAACGCGACAGAATTTTATTCATATCAAACCTCCTTCCTCGGCTGTTTTGGAGCTGCCTTCGCTGTTTAAAAGTGAAGTAATCCCAATGAGCAGCAGCATTACTAACGAAAGAGCCGCACCATAATTCCACATGCCATTGTAAATGTTTTCCTGAAGGGTTGTTCCAAAGAGTTTGATATTGTTAATAGTAAGCAGCTCGGCAATGGCAAAGGTTGAGATTACCGGCATAAACACCATCATGATGCCACTTGTAATTCCCGGGACGGAAAGAGGCAAGATAGTTCTTAAAAATACCTGCCGTGGTGTTGCCCCAAGATCCTGAGCTGCTTCAATCAGGCTCCGGTCGGTTTTTAACAGACTGTTGTATATGGGGTAAATCATAAAAGGCAAAAAGTTGTAAACCATCCCAAAGATAAGAGAACCTTCGCCCAGGGGCAGACTGAGAAAATCGAACAGCGCCACAGTTGCCAGTGTACGGATAAGAAAGTTAACCCACATGGGCAGAATAAAAAGTATCACCAAAAGCTTTGTGCTGCGGGTTTCCATGCGACTCATGATAAATGCTGCCGGATATCCGAGTACAAGGCACAGAAAGGTTGTGATTAATGCAATCCCGACTGAAAAAATAAAAGTATTCATAGCCTCGGGTTGCATCCAGAACTTACGAAAATTGCTGAACGAAAACTGCCCTTCGTTATTGGTAAAAGCGTAAAACACAATTAACCCGAGCGGTATCACCACAAAAAAGACCAGAAACAGTGCATATGGGATTGACCAGTTTCTTCTTCTGCCTAAAAATGTCAGGAATTTCTTTTGCATTTTATGGCTCTTTAAAGATTTGTAAGATGAATAGCAACGGGAGCTATGGTAACGCCAACCCTGTCATCTTCGTCCCAAATATCGGTTGTATCAGCAAAGATATGCTCGTTGTCATCCGTTACTATTGTGAGATGGTAATGATTTCCCTTATAAAGAATAAAATCAACATCGCCCTGTAACATGCCATCTTCTTCGTTATCGTGAAGAACAACATCACCAAACTCAACGCTTACCAGAACCCTGGTTCCAAC
This sequence comes from Bacteroidota bacterium, assembly GCA_021779665.1. Lineage (GTDB taxonomy): Bacteria > Bacteroidota > Bacteroidia > Bacteroidales > JAAUTT01 > JAAUTT01. The sequence continues at coordinate 35,151 of JAJYAG010000030.1, forward strand.
AGGAAAACCGACAGCTTCGTCGCATGGAAAATTTGTATCGAGGAAGCGAACCTGACCTTTATCGATAATGGTTCCTTCGAAAGTATTGCATAGCCTTTCTTTTTTCATTACCTGGATATCGTTTGACTTAATGCGTAAACCAACAGTTTTGCCAGGGGTGAAGCTATGATAATCCTGAATCTGAAACTCGAAACCTTCAGGAGTAGTGACCATCATTTCGTAATGCACTCCTTTAAAAATGCACGAAGTTACCTGCCCCGAAAACTGGGCTTTGTCCGACATCTCAAAAATGTAAATATCTTCAGGACGAACTACCACATCCACCGGCTCGTTTGGCGCAAAACCACTATCTACACATTCGAACTCATTACCTGCAAATTCTACAAGATTATCGCGAATCATAGCTCCGTTGAGAATGTTACTTTCGCCAATAAAATCAGCTACAAAAGCATTGGCCGGTTCGTTATAAATTTCGGTTGGAGTACCTATCTGCTGAATTTTCCCGTTGCTCATCACCACAATGGTATCGCTCAGGGTAAGGGCCTCTTCCTGATCGTGCGTAATGTAAACGAAGGTGATTCCCAGCTTTTTGTGCATGGCTTTTATTTCCATCTGCATGTCGCGCCGCATTTTGAGGTCGAGCGCTGCCAGGGGTTCATCGAGCAGCAATACATCGGGCTCGTTAACTATTGCACGGGCAATAGCAACACGCTGCTGCTGACCGCCAGAGAGGGAATCAACATCTCGTTCCTCGTAATCGGTCATGCTCACCATTTTGAGCACCTGCATTACTTTTTTCTTGATCTCGGCTTGCGGGATCTTTTTAAGATTCAGACCAAAAGCTATGTTGTTGTAAACATTCAGATGCGGAAAGAGTGCATATTTCTGAAATACAGTGTTTACAGGGCGTCTGTGAGGAGGTGTTTCGGTCATATCCTGCCCTCCGATGACGATTTTCCCTTCCGAGACTTTCAGGAACCCTCCGATAAGTCGCATAAGAGTTGTTTTTCCGCAGCCCGAAGGCCCCAGAATAGTCACGAATTCGCCTTTACCAACAACAAGATTAATATTGTCGAGCACAGTTTTATCACCAAAAGAATGAGAAACATGCTCGATGGAAATGATGTTTTCAGATTTTTGCATTTAACCCTATCTGAATAAGTTAGATGATGTGGAATGAACTTTAAAACTAAAGGGTTAAAGATATATAAATGAACAGGAATTTTAAGGGTTTGGACGGGTGGATTTTAGAAGAAATTTTTGAAAGGAAATTATTCTAATAAGCCTAATGAATAATCTTGTACAACGCCATCCCGATAGCTTTTTATCGGAATCAAGGACGACACCCATCAGTGCGCAGGATTTTTCTAATCAGCAAAATAATAAATATCCCAAAATGGTATATGTGGATAAGATTTTATAGATTTGCAGCATGAGAATCATTGCATTTAGAACCATTAAAGAGTTTTTTGAAAAACCAGAATATTCGGATTCTGAAGCATCATTAAGAGCGTGGTATCATGATGCAAAAGTAGCTGGATGGAAAAACTCAAACGACTTAAAACAGCAATATAAAAATGCGAGTATTGTTGGAGATGGAAGGGTGGTATTTAATATTAAGGGCAATGATTATAGATTAGTAGTAGCAATAGATTATGAATTTCAAGTGATTTTCGTGCGGTTTATTGGTACTCACAACCAGTATGACAAAATTGATGCTAAAACGATTTGATTATGGATATAAAACCAATAAAAACAGAGCAGGATTACAAGTCTGCATTAAGCAGAATTGAAGAATTATGGGGAGCTAAAAAAGACACATCAGAGGGAGATGAATTAGATTTATTGGTCACATTGGTTGAATCGTATGAGATGAAACACTATCCGATAGCTCCTCCAGACCCGATCGATGCAATAAAATTCAGGATGGAACAAATGGGTATGACTTCAGCTGATATGGTTCAGTATCTCGGAAGTCAAAGTAGAGTAAGCGAAATTCTTAATAGAAAAAGACGTCTGACATTAAGGATGGTAAAATCATTATACAAAGGATTGAAAATACCTGCTGAAATTTTGTTAGCCTGATATGTAAAAATGAAAAAAGCCTTTTTAAAAGATTTACAATTTTACATTACATGTCTTCAGGCCTACTTCTTCGCCAGATTCTCCTCCACCCTGAACCTCACAATTCTCGCAATCAAATCATAAGGAATAGGCTGATTAAGTGGAAATTGAACTGAGCCCTTGCCTTGTTTGTATTTTGAGAGTTCTTCAGCAAATTCACTGTGACCACTGGGTGTAGCATAAAACCCAATATGATGCTCGAATGCAGCAAAGTATACCAGCGGCTTTTTATTCAGCTTGTACGAAGGCATTTGATAGGCAAATCCCTCTTCGGCTCCGGGAGCATTTTCTTTAATTGTAGAGCGGATTTTTTTCAAGATATCCTGCACCTTATCCGGGAAGGTGCCTATGTAAGAATCTACATTTTCCATTCAAAAAAGGATGAAGTATGAAATACGAATATGTTTAATTTATCTTAACAAAGTCTGATTACTGCAAGAGCTAACAGTTTTGTACGTTTCTTCAACTGCTCCGTAAATTTCTCCATAAAAATTATTTCAACTATTTAACATTTCTCTCCCTCATACTTCATCCTTCATATTCATCCTTTCTTCGCTTCATTCACCTTAAATACATCGGCATAAATCAGCTTATCCGTTTCGGATGATTGCTCTACTCTGTCCTTGTAATTGCCAATATCCAGCCGGGCCGGTCCGCGTTCGTATTCTTCCACTATCACCTGAAACGGACTGTTTTTATAATCGTTCGGCAGCCTGAAATCGCGGCTTATCTTAAATTTATTACCTTCCAGATCCTTCCGGGTAATTGAGAAAGTCAGGCCCTCTTCATCTAACCGGATCTTGTTCACTCCATCGTCGATAACACCGTAAAGTGGCTGGGCTACGCGACTGTCGAGAATGGTGACTTTAATGTAATTGGAAACATCCTGCTTGTTGGGCATGTCGTTGTAAATTGTTCCTTCGATGGTGAGCGTGAACTTCGAATTTACGTCGTCCTTTTTAAACTGAAGAATGGAGGTTCGGTCGGGCATTAACTGGATAAAGTCGGCCATCACCACATTCGAGAGACAAACATCGTCGGTGCCTTTGCGTACTGAATGCTGCTGATATCTTGCCAAAGCGAGCTTTATAAACGGGAAATACATGTTTTTTGGGTTGATGGCCAGATCGCAGAACCACATCTGCCGCTCCTCGTCAAATTGAACAGGATATCCAACCACATCGGCTCTGGCTCCGCCACCTTCGGGATACTGCACGTCATCATCAATCACGGGGCCCATTCTGAAATCGCCGGTTTGTGGTGACAATGTTTCCGGAGGTGTTGAATTATGCAGCGGATCGATTCCCCAATGGGTATACTTTGTTGTATAGCCAGGGATTGTCAATGCCATGGTGGTTACTGCTCCTGCTTTTTTTGCCGGCGGAAGCAGGATTCCAAGCATTTCATCGGCTCCAGAAGAATACCAGGGGCGCTTCAGATAAATTCTCAAGCCCCCGCCCAAACGCTGGTGACGGATAGTGGTTTCGTTCTGCGCTTTCCGCCACTCAAAAGTGGGGATGATATAATCAATCTCGGGAACTGCAGGCCGCGCTGTGCTCAGAATATTGATCTTCTCCACCCATTTGCTTTCGCGAAGGGTTGTAAGCGATGGATTATTTTTCAGAATTTTATCGAAATATTCCCTGTACCTTGAGGCCGAAACCAGACTGTAATCTACCCACCGGTGTCTGGTGTCGCCAAAGTCCTGTACCAGCGGATCGATCCTGAGTTGAACCTGCTTCAGAAAATTAAACTTCGATTCGGCAATTTCAAATTTAAGGTTGTTCACCAGGTTTTTAGGCGCCTGAAGCTTTTGCTGCTGAATGGTTTCCAGTTTTACACTCTGCTTCTGGAATAATGTATTTACCCGTTTCGATTCGGGTTGAGGATCAGCCCTGAACTCGGTAATATTCCTTTTAGGAAGGTCCCGGTAAGGCTGAAACGCAAGATTAGGCTTTTCTTTAAGTTCCATTTTGGGAATGGAAGGAATAGACCCTTTGGTGATCACATCGTCGTTATAATGAACTGTAACATCGGGTATGGAATTGCGTCCCTGCTTCTCCTTGATGGTCATGGAAATGTTATCGTCGAGCGGATCGACCCATTTGGCCTGAAACTCTACCTTTTCGGTGCTTTCGCCATGAACGGCAAACCGGGTGTTAATTTTCACCGTTGTTTCGGAGAAATCCCTGTCGGGAATTAAAGCCTGAATGACCGGTTCGTTAACGGGCTGCTGCACTGCATGAACCAGCTCCAGCTCGCGCGCCGGACTTACCATCCAGTGTTGACCTGCTTTTGCCAGATTTTCAAGCTCGGCGAGATTGGAAGGCTTTTCGTCGGCTACCATCTTCCAAACGGCTGATAGCTGTTTCATATCTTTTTCGCGCCAGAAAGTGCTGTAGCGGATCCTCATCCTGTAGCCTTTCGGCAGATAAACCGTGAAAATACGGTCGCTGCTGTTCCATTTGGCGTCAATCTCTCCTTCTTCGAGCCTGATACGCACTATCCCAGCATTGTACCAGTCGCCGGGAATGGTCCCGTTGGTATCGTCGGGTGACAATTCGCTATTTGTAAAAAACCCAAACATCCTCGGTTTAAACTCCTGACTGTGTGTATCTTCATTGCCTTCGTCGAGGAAGAAAGCTACGCCTGCGGCCATAGGATCGGGCAGATAAATGATCTCGATTTCCGAGGGCTGGTAAACTTTTTCCACGGTTTTATCCGCACGCTCGTACAAACCTTCGTGGGCAGCAATAATTTTATAAATTTCCTGCGCTGCGGCCGGATTATTTGTAAAAGCCTGCTCGAATTTGCCGTGGTATTCGGCTATCTGCTGGCTGTTCTTTGGCGGGAGCAGATACCGCTGGGAATAGTCGGGATAGGTTTTACCAGCAACAGGATGGGCGTTTTCGTAATCTTTGGGTGAAATATCATAGTTGCTGCGGATCACCATAGTTTCCAGGAATTCACCATCGCGCAGCTCATTTCCGACAAGGATAATAGGGCTGGCCAGCGGCTCATAACGCATATACCGGATATTTTTACGAATATTCAGGCCCGGATCTTCGGTCTGCTGCTCCAGAGGTACGCTGTTGCCGGCCAGATCAACGGTGCGGATTCGGATGCTGTAATCCTTACCAAACCTGAGCTTTGGCAATGTTCCCGGTACTATCTTCGAAACGGCATTCACCCTGAAGGTCAGATCGGGATCAAAAGCATATTTCTTCATTTCTTCCGCTTTGCTGGTATTTACAAAGTCGCGTTTCACATCTGTTCCCGATTTGGGCTTATAGTCCTCGCCCTCGTTTATAGCATAACCGGGTTTTCTCACCGAAAGGCTCCAACCTTCCCAACGGGCCAGTGTTTCCGAAACAAATACATCGTCCGGATCATCCGGGTCTTCGGCAATACCAAGCTCAATAGAGCCCTCGTCGGGTTCAATGCCTTCCACCGGTGTGGCTTTGCCGGTTTCGTCGAACCACGTGTATTCCTCCTGGCGCTTGTGCAGCGAATACCATTTGCCGGGCTTCTCGTCGTAAGCAATATCCATGCGGTAACCCTGCACGAGATCAGAAGAATAAAGTGCGTTGTCGGGTACCTTAATTTTTAATTCGGCACGGAAAGGAGCTTTTTCAATCACCATAGCCTGCAACTCCATATTGCTCTTAAACCGCGAAAGTATATGCACGGCCATACCGTTTTTGGTGATGGCAATACCTGCAGAACGCATGTAAGGCAAGCCCTCATCTTCGGGGACTTCCACCGGTGTAACCTTTGTAAGGTCAATTTTACGGCTCAGGGCAACTTCCGACTTGGCCTCATAGAATTTTGCAATCTGGTGCACCTTGTTTTCGGTCATGTTATTGGCCTTAATCGCCGCACCATCGGCATCAACCTGAATTACCGAGAACTCATCAGTGTTGATTTTTACAAAACCTTTGCTGAAGATGGAATCAGGCTTATCGGCCACGTAAAAGCCGGTTGATGTAAGCACGTAAGCCGTGGGAGGAGCGGATAACGTAGAGCTTCCCTCGTCGATTTGCAATCCCGACGGTATAAAATGAACATTCCCGTTTGCCGGAATATCGCTCTGATAAGGGATATGAAAGTCGAGCACAAACCCGAGTTTACGCATAAACTGCGGATAGCTGTTGATCACCGATAATATTTCGTGAAACTCGAACTCAGGTTTTTTGACAGGTTTCACCACCCGGGCTTTCGGTTCTTTATTCAAACGGTGAAAAGTCCGGAACTGGGCAAAATCCATCACCGGGTTCATCTCTTTGGATACGGCTCTCACTCTGTTAACCATCAGATGCTGACGTAGGGCGTTTTCCTCATCCTTACGCTGGATAAGCAAACTTGACGACTTGAGGCGCATGGTTTGCCGTGGAGTTCCTACACGGTTTATTTCGGTTTCGTTAAGCTTTAGACGCGAAATAACACCAAAGCTGTTATCGTCTATAAACTTATCGGCGGTGAGCAGTCGCGTGGGACTTTCAACTGCAGTTTTTATGTAGTTCTTAAATAGAAAATCGTTTACATGCTTCAGCGGAAATGAGTTGATACGCTTCACCGTGAGGTCTTCCTGCATAAAGCCTTTCATGCGGATATCACTGTGGAAAATATCTTTAAACAAAGCCGCGTCTGGCTTTTTTATAAGCTCGGCATTGATGGTAACTCCATTGTTAAAGCGGAACTGGTAAGTTGAAGCCAGGATTTTCTCTGCCCAGTTCAAAATATCGGGAAAAGCACCCAGATTGGAGTCCTTTGCCGTCTTCAACCTGACAGATACAAAAACTGACAGCTTCAGATATTGTTTACCACCCGCTTCGGTACGGTAATGAGGTAAGCTTGTAAAGATTAGTTCCTGTGACATAAAAAGACATTTTCTATATTATTACCAAGATATTTCATTAAAGGCGTTCTTTCTCCCTCTCCCCCGGAGAGGGCAGGGGAGAGGCTTCCTTCTAGCTCGCAAAAGCAAGGCAGTAATCATTCCAGTCGTCTTCCATCACCATATCCACAAACTTGGGATCGGCATCGGCACCCATCAGTTCACGGCGAACATTTACAGAAACTGTTTTGCTGAAGAACAGCACTTCCACTTTCACCTTCAGAGTTGCTTCGCCTTCCATACGGGTCACCTTGTCCTTTCCGGCAACCTTTTCAATGACTGCGGTGAGAGCCAGGTAAAACTCCATCGAAACCGTTATTAATCCAAGAACGGAAAGATGGCCGTTGATGCGGATGTATCCGGTAAGCGTGGTTTTAGCATCACCCGAAACTATTTCGACTTTGAAGTAAAAGCCTCCCATCACCGAAACGGCTCCGGAAGCAACGCCTACATTCAACGAAACAGCAGCACCAAATTCGAAGGCAGCCTCGATCGACTGTACTCCTTTGAGCGTCGATACCAGTTTAAAGAAACCGCCTCCGCCGTAAATTGAAATAGTAAGCAAAAATGGATTTTCGCGACGGCAGAAATTAAACGAAAGCGTTAACGGAGCCCCGGTGAAGGGCAGTGTTACAGCTGCTCCCAGGCTGATATTGGTAATCATGCACATTCCAAGGGTAACATCGGGAATGCTGAGATTAAATCCTGCGGTTACTCCGGTAGGTTTAAGATCGATATATGGTCCGTCGTCCGAAAAGCCTGTGCTTGGAATAATGCTTTGCAGGTTGTTTACAAAAGTTAAAACTCCCTGGAATTTGATGGGGTCGTCCTTATCGATGTCCACCTTTACATCGGTTTTGGCCGAGGTGCCGGAGCGGAATTCGAGGTAATTGAAATTAACCACCATTAAGGGAACGATATCCACTCCAAATTTTTCGAAACGTGCGTTACTGCTGAACTTAGATGGCTGAGAAGTATCAAAAGGCCTTTCCAGCAGCGATGTAATTGTAAGCGCGGTCTGCGGATTGGCAACTTTCACATTCAACAGCGAAGGAATTACGGTAATATCCTTGCCCTTGAACTCGGGCTGCCATTTATATTCGGCAAAGAACGACAGATCGGTAGTATATACCTTTAAATTAGGCATCTTGGGCATATTGCCGTTGAGCGAATTTAAAAGTTCGGTAACCTTATCTTTCAGCTTTTGTTTCAATTCGGCCAGTTTGGCACTAACATCGGATGCCAGTGTTTTGGCCTGATTTTCGAGCGCAAGCATTTCGTTGCGGATGTCTTCCAGCTCTTTCTTGAGCTGATTCACTTTGGCTATCAATGCATCAAAATCGCCCTTCAGATCGACTTCGCCCAAAAGGCTGAAAATATCGATTACCCCGAATATTTTAGCGGCCGGAAACTCCGTTAGTGCTGCAAAAAACTTATCAGCCTTAAACATCAGGTTTTTGCAATCTTCAATATCGCCACCTACCGGTCCCTGCAACTTGCTTAATCCATTCACCGCCATGTTTGGCGAAAGAAATCCTCCGGCCTTATCGCTTCCTCCTGTAAAATCGACTACGGCTCCCTTAACCCGGGCAAAAACTTTTCCGGGATTGTTGTCGTCCTCGAGCGAAATATTCGCCGGTTTGCGGATTCCTGTAAGCTCTTCGATGGATTTGATATACACATCGGCCGACTGCATCACCGGATGAAACTTGATATCGGCCAGCCCCTTTGCAGGATAAACTTTGCCGCCAAACAGCAGTGTGTCAGTTTCGAAAGCGGTATCGTTATCCACAAAACTTTCGGAATAAGCTACCTTTTGACCATCAAACTTAGTAAGGGCATAAGCGGTGTTGGGATTATAAACATCAATCACCTGCTGCATCAGGGAAGCGTCGCGGGCAATGCTGTTTTCTAGGAAAACAAGCGGCATCCTTATCTGATGCTCCTTATTCTCCTTGTCGGTTGCTATGATGCTGAATTTAAAACCTTCGCCCCCAACATTGATATAGAAGTTGTATGTGGTATTTTTCCCAATTTTAAGTATAATAAATTTAGAATTACCCGACGAGGTGGGTGGCACTTTAATAAGTGACTTTTCTTCGGGATTATCAATATCGGGTGTGGAAAGCGTTTCGATGCGGATAGCCTGGAACGGAAACTCAATAAATTTTCCGTTAGGATCGGTACGGTTGTAGAATACTTCTTTTTCGAGCACCACAATATACATGCGCTGCCGGTTCAATGCGGCCCGCGTTTCCTTGTGAAACTTACGTTCGGTGACTTTTACCACTGCCGCACGGTGCCCAAACGGGAAAAGATAACCTTCCTCCACCACTTTAACATAATGGTCGCGGCCAAGCGTTGCAAGATGTTCCCACTCAATGATATTGAGAGAACTATCGATGGGTGCCGGTACATCGAAGAAGGCATGCCAGTCCAGATAAGCCCCGAGCGAAGTCAGCATGAGCTTTTTAACCGGTACAGCAAAAGGTTTAAACCCAGGAATGGTATAGTTGGATGTTGTATGAACCAGCTTATGGCGGTTATTTGCATCGAGTGAGGCCATAAACGGCACATTGCGTTCCACTTTATCCTGGTAGTTGGGAGTGGCATCGTCGGCCCACAAAACCCTGATTGTTTGCAGGTTTTTGAAGGTAGCGATGCTTGTTTTTCCGTCTTTGAGCTTAACGCCCATGCGGGTGTGCCAGAGTTCGGCTATCTCGCCTTTTGATGCTTCAAGGGAATCGATCACACGCGCCTGACTGGTGACCACCAAGGGTCGCTTAAATCCGGCAATTTCAACATCTCTCAGGTCGAGTTTCGTTTTATGAGTAAAATCGTTTAACTGATTCGGCGAAATATACATCAACGTTGGCGCCTCAATGGAGGTGCTTGTGGCCGGAATGGGAGCTACACGCAGGTCCACCAGCTTCATGGCGGCAATACTGAAAGTTGGCTTCAGGGTTGTGGATTTATCAGCCCTCACAAAGTTGTCGATCAGCTCGGGCCTGTAAACAGCCTGGTTGCTTCGTGACAGAGGCGATTGCTGATCCAGCTTTATGTTGTATTCCAGCGTTGCAGGTTTGTTTTTAAGGTTGGGAATGCGCGACTGGTTAGCAGAAGCGGGCAATTTCATATCAAAAGAATTCTTCGTCAGAATATTCTCCAGTTTTACCCAGGCACGCGGATGAACACGCAGATCGAATTTGGACCAGTCGAGCAGCTCCTCCATGATCAGCGGAAATCCGGGATGACCTGCTGAAAGTTCGTATGCAAGCCGGCTTTTCCTTGCGCGGATTTGCATGGCCGGAAGCTTTATTTCAGTCTCCGAAATGGTTTTATCATAATTGGGAACTTTGGTCGATTCGAACCAGGCTTGTTCCAGCGTATGCTGTGTCTGGAAATAGATAATCACCAGACCTTTACTGGCAGGGTCGTCCAGTTCCATAAACGGCGCCTGACCTTTGTTCGAGAATTTAAAATTATGAAACTCGAACTCAAGCACCATCAGGTCTTCAGGGCGAAGTATCCTGATTTTCAAAGCCTTTTTGGGAATGAACCTAACGTCGTCGTAATTCAGGTTAAGCTGCGGAATATTCCGGTTCACCTGCGTGGCAGCAGCTTTGTTTACCTGACGTTTTGCCGGAGGATCCTGAGGATTTGAGTTGAATCCGATTTCATCCTCTTCAGGATGCCTGCTTTTACGTTTGCTTTGAATGCGTATTGCATGCGAATTTTCGAAATAGGAGGGCAATGTGAGCGCATTTCCCACCACAGGCTGAAAAGCCATCAGTTTGGGTTCGAAAACATGGCCCGAAACCGACATCTCTTTACCGAAAGCCTCAAAAGCAGGTCGGGAATCACCATTCTTAAACTGAAACGAACCTAAGGCATTCGGAACCCACTGTCCGCCAGCAGCTAAAGAGGCTCCCAGGTAAAATTCAGATGGCTGGTTTTCTTTGAATTCGGAAAAATATAAAAACCTGTCGAAGTTGAATTTACTGTCAAGTTTCCGATCGGGCCAGTATTGTACCGCCTCATTTGCAGAAACCCAAACCGCGTTGTAACCGGTACTTGCAGCAAGTATATGAATATCAGGCTGTGCCTGGGTGATAAGCTTATCCGCTCCATCGAAATTAATTTTGGAAACAACCTTCTCCCATCCTCCAAATTGAGGAAGCGTATAATGAACAGCATTACCGGGAGCGCTTTTGAATACCTGGTTTTCCCCGTTGAAAGGACGAAGTATAAGATTGTCACCAACAAAATCACTGAAATGAAGTTTCGACTGAACAGACTTTTCCCCGTGAAAATTGAAGTTCCACTGATGGTTAAGTCTTCCCGAACACTCTCCCGTCAGCATCAACCGCAGATCTTCTCTGTTTGCAAGAAACGAATTCCCAAAAACAGTTTTAAAGCCGAGAGCGGTTTTTCCATCGAGCCATTCAATAAAGTTAAGCTGCTCTTTGATGCAAAGTTCAGGAATTTCAATATTCATCAACCAGTCGCTGCCATTGTGAAAAATTTCGCCATGCATAGAAAAATGCAAGTCGGAGTGATTTACGGTCAGATTCCGGATATTAAAATCATAACGGTCCTTACTTTCTGCGCATTTCACCTCTGGATGACCGGCAAAAAAGCCTCTGGCAACCGACCATGCAATTTGTCCGTTTCGCTCCACTTCAAAACGGTTTTTGGTGTATCTCACCGAAAAAGGTTTAAAGCTTATGGCTTTCACCGTCTCGGCAACAGGATTCATGGCAAGCACGCCAAGACCTACTTTTCGGAGAAAGTTACGCCGGTTACTGCCGGATGGAACTA
>JAJYAG010000031.1 GCA_021779665.1 Bacteroidota bacterium
CAGAAGGAATTTACAGATGAAGAAATCCGGGCCATGGAAACTGAGCTGAAGGAACTCACTATTAAAAAGCTGAAACTGGAAGAAAAGTTGGCTGAATATGCTTCTAAAATGAAGGAAGAAATTAAGCCGGTTTCAAAAATGATCGGAATCACCATTGAAGGTTTGAGATTCGGGAGCCGGTCAGTTACCGAAAAGTGCTTTAAGTTTTTTGAAAACGGAATGGTTAATTTCTACAACTCGGAAGGGACTTTTATTTCATCCAGGCCAATGAGACCTGAGGAACGTCAGAAAACCATATTCGCCGTATCGAGAGGCGATGATTTCAGAACAGGAACCGATAACTTTTAATAAATCAACTCATGGAAATCAAAGTAAATGTTGAAGAAGGCGTAAAAACGCTTGTAATTGAACACAGAAATGGTCAGGCTTTGCCATTAAAAGAGCCAGTAAAAATTGATATTAATGGAACCATTACGGCCCCGGGAACATTTTGGGAACAAAGAAAGCAGTTATATACTGCTGAGAATCCTTTGGACGTAAAGAAATGCCATGCGTTGATTGATCGCAGGAAAAGAACTATTCACCTGATTTGTGATGAAACCAATGCTTATAATGCAGAAGTGAAAGGTACGATTAAGGTTAATCCTGACCTTTTGGAATTCGGTTTTAATACTGTAAAGAGAAGGACTTGCAAGGATGCTGCTTTGTTCTTTAAAATGAACGCTCACCTTTTTGATTCGAAAGAGGACTGCATGAAGCTTGTTTCTCAGTTTAAAGACTTGAAATATAGAATAACTCATGAGATTGAAATGTCTGATGATCGTAAGGGAAACACTACGGACAAAATGGTTTCGAGATTGAACGGAATTAAACTTGCAGATAGTTTTAATCTCAATGCTCCAATTTTTGATGGTGAAGAAAATGTAAAATTCAGGGTTGAAATTGAGCTTGATGTTCGCGATACTGAAATTGAAGTTTTATTGGTTTCGCAGGAATATGACGAAATTTTAAAAACTAAGACTGATGAAATCATTAACCGGGAAACGTTACGGTTAACTGATGTAGTTTGCTTGGAGGTTTAGTTGTTTGTGTTCGCCGGAAGTGGGTGGTTCCCTTCCGGCTTTTTCCTTTGGAAAGGAAAGTAGTGGTTCGAATCCACGCAAGGGAGCTGATTAAACACAAACAACATGAAACCGAAAAGAAAGAAATCTTACCCGGCCTTAAGGCGAAAAGAGAGCAATCCTGTTCAGGGTGATATAATTCCTCCTGAGTTTTATATCAATCGAATTCTTTCATATTGTGATGAAGTTTCGAGAAAGAGAAAGGAGGGTATCTTAAAATGAGTTCGAAAATTGGCAGGCCTACAAAGGATAATATTGAGTTTTACCGGCATGATGTGAATTCACATGAGGATGAAAAGTTTCTTGTTCTCCGAGATCGATACGGTTGGGAAGGAGAAGGGAAATTTTGGGCTCTAAATAACCTGATAGGGCAGGCAGAAGGGTGCAAGCTCCATTTAGAGAAATCGTATCAAATTTTAGGGGTTGCAAAGAAACTGGATTTCACTTTGGAGGAATTCAGGAAATATTTGGATTTTCTGATCAATGAATGTGAGTTGGTGATCCAGGATGGTGAATTCATTTATACTAATCGAGTTCAGGAACTTTACAGGGCTATTAAAAGGAAATCTTCTAAGAATCAGGATCATTACAATAAACAGAAAGAGGACTTTCAGCCGACTGAAAGTAATCTGAAAGTAGCAGAAAGTACACTTAAAGTAGCAGAAAGTAGTCTGAAAGTACCTGAAACAACAGGGTCACCTGCTGAAGAAATAAAGCCATTTGACGGTGTAGATCCTGTAAGAAAGGATATGATGAATTATTGGGGAGTGAATGAGCTTTCAAATTTTGGAGCTGTTCGGGATATAACCTGTTTTCTAAACTTCCTTTCCACATCTGGTAAACTCGAAATATTTAAAACGAGTTTCAGTCATTACAAGAAGCACAGAGAACTTTCAGGACTTACAAAGCATAGTATAAAAAATTTCATTGGCTCTGGGTATTCTGATTTTAATGACGGTGCGTGGAGTTCAGAAAATTGGAAAATGAAGTGTGAAGAAGTTATTAAAATGAGTGGTAAAAAGACTACTCAGAGCGATTTTGTTTATAACCGACCTAAGGAAGCAATATAATGGCGAAGAAGGATTTTAATAATAACCGTTTTAACATAGTGGATTTAGATCTTGGTAAACTTCCACCACAGGCAGTTGATTTAGAAGAAGCAGTTTTAGGCGCTTTAATGTTAGACAGAGAGGCGATTGATATTGTAATGCCAATTTTAGCGCCGGAATATTTTTACAAGGATGTTCACCAAAAGATATATTCAGCAATTGTAAAGTTGGATGCAGAAAGTAATCCAATCGACATTTTAACAGTTACAGAGCAATTGAGAAAAGATGATTGCTTAGATGAGGTCGGAGGTCCTTTCTATGTTACCATGCTCACAAATAAAATAGCGAGTTCAGCTCATATTGAGTTTCATTCCAGAATGATTGCTGAAAAGTATTTCTTACGTGAAATGATTCGGATCTCTTCGGAAATGAGCAGGATTTCATTTGAAAGTGACGCAGAGATTGAAAAACTAATTGATTTTACAAGCCAGCAATTTGATTCCTTAACAACTAAGGTATTTGGGAAAAAAGCTGGAAATGATCTTTCATCACTTCTTAGGAGATCGATTAATGAATATTATCAAAGATCCATACTTAGACAAAGTGGTTTAGTATCTGGTATAAAAACCCCTGTGAGGAAACTTACAGAGTTTACAGCAGGATGGCAGAAAGGGGATCTTATAATTATTGCCGGTAGGCCTTCAATGGGTAAAACTGCTGTTGTTTTGGCAACCTTAAAGGAAGCAGCAAAGAATGGAGAATTCCCGGCTGTATTTTCGCTCGAAATGTCTGGTGTTAGATTAGTTGACAGATTGCTTTGTGGAGAGGCAAATATTTCAGCAGAAAGGTTCAGAAACGGTGAATTATTCCCTGATGAAGCCCATAAGATGGAAGAGGCTGCAGGGAGATTGATAGATCTTGGAATTTATATTGATGATAATCCAGGTGTATCAATGGAATACATAAAGAACAAAGCAAGGACACTGAAGCGTAAAGGCCAGTGTTCTATGATTGTAGTCGATTACCTTCAATTGGTTGAAGGAAGTAAAGAAAAAGGAAAGACGCGAGAACAGGAAGTTTCAGAAATAAGCCGAAAAGCAAAACTTATTGCAAAAGAGCTTGATGTTCCTTTTATTCTTTTGGCCCAGTTAAACAGGAGTTGTGAACTTAGGGGTGGTGATAAGAGGCCTAATATTTCAGACCTTAGAGAATCAGGAGCTATTGAGCAAGATGCTGATGTAATAATCCTTCTATACAGGCCTGAGTATTATGGATTTTTGCAAGATGCGGATGGAAACAGCACGAAAGGTATGGGAGAGTTTATTATTGGGAAACAGAGAAACGGTAAAGTAGGACCAGTATTTTTCGGTTACAACGAATCCCTCACAAGAATATTCGATTATGGAGCCACAGAGGAAAACCCATTTACCAACAACAATTTTGAAAAAGATACATATTCACCAGGAAATATTGATAATACTAATGCATTTTAATTATGGCAACGAATTCAAGTAACAAGGTCACATCAGCTAATGCACAAATGGATGCTTATACTCCGGGAGGAAGAAGCAGGGTAAAAGGTGCTTTTGACAGAAATCTTTATTATGTCCATGTTTGGGAAAATGGGAAGCTGATAAAAATTAAAGCATTTTGATTTTAAACTATGCTTTCAAAGTTCTATTTAGTATATTTACAGTTAATAAAACGGGTTTAATATTTGGATAAAATACTGTAAATGAGTATATTTACAATATTATTCTTATATCGATATTATGAAGATTTACACAAGTTATTTTGGCCGATTAAAAGAGTTGAATAGCAATGGTTTGCATACTGTTGGAATTGCTGTTCGACCTCCTGCATTTTACAAAGGCTCAAACATGCCTTTTTTTGCTCCAAGGGTGGATATGCTAAGGATGAAAGAAGCAGAATACAATGCTGAGTTCAAAAAGATTCTTTCCAGGCTTGATCCAAAAATTGTCAAGGACACATTTGAAATGATGCACAGGAATTTTAAAAAGGATATTGTTCTACTGTGCTTTGAAAAGGATTGGAATGAATGTCACCGGAAAATGGTTGCTGAATGGCTGAATGAAAAATTGGGTTGGGATGTTAAAGAGTTTCAGCCGGTCCAAGAAAAACCGAAGATGAATCACGAACAAAAAAGCTTATTCTAATGGGAAAATTTGTAAAAAAGCCAGTTATCGTTGAAGCAGAGCAGTATTTTCATGGAAAACCTTGCAAAGGAGTGAAAGTTACAAATCCTGAAATTATATTTTCCATTGATGGAAAACTGTTTTATACTTCTCATACTGATTCACGAGATTGGTTAAGTGTTGAAAAAGGCGAAGATGGAAAGCATATAGCTTACCCGTTTTTCTGTTATGAAATCAAAAGTGGTGATCGGGTTCCAATTGAAAAAAGGCCTGATTTAATTGATTTATATATCAAATGCTTTGAAGTTGAATATCCAAAACCTTACGCATGGGTAGAAACCATCCATAAAGGCCAGACCGTAGAAGTTCAGGAAGGAGAATGGGTTATTGCTGAACCAGATGGAATTCATTTTTATCCTTGCAAACCGGATATCTTCACCAATACTTATGAGGAAGTAAAAGAATGAAGCCAGTAAAATTCAAAGAGCATAACGTTGTTTATGCAGAAAATCAGCCGGAGTACACACCTCTTCCAGCTTTAAAAGTTAAGTCGGAAAGTGGTGAAGTTATCGCCTGCTGGGAATTATCCTTTCGCGAAAGAATAAAGCTTCTATTCACAGGAAAGTTATGGTCATGTATTTTGACTTTTAATGGTGCTTTGGCGCCATCTTATTTCACGGTTCACAAATCTGAATTAATAAATAAGCAAAATGGGCTTCTTTGATGCATTGGGAAATTTGGCAGGTGCAGCAGTTAAAACAGGTTTAACACCTATTGCACTTGCAAAAGATGTTGCAAAAATTATGATGGGTGAAGATCCAACGGCAACTGAAGAGCATATCAAATCAATTGGTGAAAATTTAGAAAAAGCTGGTGATGAATTAATGCCATGAGTGAGGAAAAACTATACTGGTTTAAGCTTTCTGATTACCGAATGAAGGTAGGAAAGATTTTCGGAGGTTGGTACGATGGACTTCTGCAGGTTCAGGAAATCGAATCCGGGAAAATCTATATTTCTGCTCCCGATGAAATGGAGGAAATTAAACAGGATGAATCAACACTTTCGAGATTAAGAAAGCTTCAACCTCATATAATTGCTGTAGCTGTTGGTGTTTCTCCCGGGTTACACGCTGCTGTTGAAATTGCCAAAAGGTATCAGGAAAAGACCGGCGAAGAAGTTACTGTGATTCACTGTAATCATCCTCAGGATTTTTTAAATGTAAAAAACGATTTTGAAGAGCAATTGGCGAAGCTGAAAGATATGGTTTTGGATTTTGATATTCCAAAAATCGATTACGGATATGAATCACTTTTGCCAAAGAATAATTATCCGGAGCCTAAAAATGATAGTTTGAATTCTCGCGGTCCATGGGATAAAAGGAAAAAGGATTTTCAAAGTCGGAGGGTATAGTATGAACGAGTTCGAAAAGAAAGTTATTTCCCTTATACCGAAAATGAAATTTTGGGCATTATCATATTATCAAAACGAAGAGGATAGAAATGATCTAATCCAAGAAACAGTATGCAAGATTTTATCAAATCCAAACTCATACCATGAAATGCCTGGAAAGAAATTCGAATTTTTTCTTTCGGTTGTAATGCGAAATACATTTATCAATTCATATAGAAGAAGTCGGCTTGTAAGATTTGAAAGTTTGGATTCTGTAAAGGAATCAGGTGAAAAAACAAGCGTTTATTCAGAGATGGAAATCAAAGATCTTAAGAGCCAAATAGAACGATTGCCTGAAGTATATAAACATCCTATTGAACTTACTTTATTAGGATTTGAATATCACGAAATATGTGAGATTTTAAATATTAAAATGGGAACTGTTAAAAGCCGGATTCATTTTGGTAAAAAGATATTAATTAAAAGGTTAGTAGCCTAAATAGGCGGTATTAGCTCAGAGGAAGAGCGTCTTACTTCCAGTAAGAAGGTCGGTTGTTCGAATCAGCCATACCGCTCAACATAGCCGGGAATAACCCCGGCTAAAATTGTGTAACGACAAAATGGAATGTTGGAAATTCATAGAGGGTTTGGATGGAAGATATGAGATATCTGATCAAGGAAGGGTTAGATATTTGGGAAGTACAATTAAGTTTCAAGCAACTACTGTAAAGGGTTACAAGGAAGTAAGAATAAAATTTAAAGGGAAAAAGTATATCCTTAAGGTTCATAGATTAGTGGCTAAGAATTTTGTAGAGAATCCAAAAGGATATGATGATGTTCATCATAAAAACGGAATTAAGGGGGATAACAGATCAGAAAACCTTGAATGGATCGATCACAGAGAGCATACAAAATTGCTTGGAGGATTCAATCATTATATGAATAAGATTAAAAAGGGTGATGATCTTGTTATAAAAGCATTGTATTTAAAAGGACATACCCAGAAAAGCATTTCAAAGATGTTCGAAATAGACCCGTCAGTTATAAGTAGGATTGTGAATGATAAAATCAATTATTTAAAACCTTAAAATATGTTTGTAGGTTCCACCCCGGCAGAAGTTCGCATACTATTAAGTGAGGTTATCAAGGACCGCAAGGGAACAGATATTTATATCGGGTGCTCAGGGAATTTCACCATAGACAAGCTTTCTTATTATATGGGTTGCCCTGTACATTCGAATGATGTTTCTCTATACTCGAAACTTATTGCCGACATTGTGCTTGGTACAGAAACAGAAGTTGAGATAAAAGAACAGCAGTATCGTGATGCATTCGACACATGGGAAGAGTCGAAATATAAAAAGCTTATTGAAGTTCTATTCGTTATGAAAATGTCTGGCTTTGCAGCACAAAAGAACGACTATCAGAAAACCTTCTTTGAATTCTATATGAGTTCAAGTATTGAGTTTTACAGGAACACCGTTGCAAAGTTTGAGAAATCGAAATGCTTGGATTTTCAGATCCGGGATTTCTTCTATGGCGATTTTGTAGAACATATAAGGAATAAAAGAGGGAAAGGCATCGGAATCTTATTCCCTCCAACCTATAAAGGAGGATATGAAAAAATATTCAAGTATGTAGAAGATAACTTCGGGTATGAACACGCCAAATATGATATGTTCGATCCAGCACAAGCGGATGAAATATTTAATGAATTCATGCAGGAGGATGAAAACATAATTTACTCAGATAGGGATATCCCGTTGTTGACTGAATTCAAACTTGGAAAAGTAAAATTGGGCCAGGGAAAGCATGACATATTCATTTATTCATCCGTGGATAACGGCCAGAAGTATTACATTGAAAGGACCAAAACAATTAAAGGGAAAGAATACCCAATCATCCCTATGGATTTCAAATTTGAGCCTGAAACAAAGATTCAGGTATTGCAATGTAAGGCCGAAGAGATAAACTACTATAAAGCCTTTTTCATGGCCGCGAAAGTTGATTATACCATGGGAGGAGATATGGGTTTATTATTCTTTGCTGATGGGAAATTGTTCGGTATGGTTTCCTTCAGTAAAACATTATCGGACGAAAATAATGCTTTCATTCAATCTGACTTTGTGGTGAGTTCAAATGAAAAGCGGTTGAGCAAACTGCTTATCTATCTTTTAAAATCGGAAGAGGTACGGGATAAATTAATCGTTTCCTATAAACATTACTATGAGGGATTGAAAACAACCGTATTCACCGATAAACCGGTTTCAATGAAGTACAGGGGAGTATTTGACCTTATCACAAGGCATAAGGGAAAGCTTATATATGCTTCAAAATTCAGTGGATTATCAATAAATGAAAATTATAATTTATGGTTGAACAGGACAAAGAAAGCTTCGAATTAATAAACTCGAAGCTTGAAGAGGTTAATAAACTAATTGCCCCTTATAAATTAGCTTATATTGATCCGAGAGAATGTGAGTTATTAGAAAGAAATGCTCACTATATGGAAAAGGGAATGTTGGAACAACTCGCTTCCAATATTAAAGAAGATGGATTTTTGAGTCAGCTTCCTTTTGCCTTAAAAAAGGATGATGGAAAATTCAGAATCCTTTCCGGTAACCATCGGGTGAAAGCTTCCATCAAGGCCAATCAGAAATATATCCTTATCCTGTATGTTGAGAACATACCGAAGGATAAGCAAATAGCCTATCAGTTATCGCATAATTCTCTTGTCGGTAAAGATGATATGGCTATGCTGAAAGAGATATTCCAGGAGATTGAATCTTTGAAATATAAAGAGTACACAGGGTTGAATGATTTAAAGTTCATCGATTACGAGAAAATAAATATTCCTTCCATAAACGAGGATGATATCGAGTTGTACGAAATGAAGTTCATTTTTACAAAGGCCAAAGCTTTCCAGTTGGATGCTGTAATTAAAGCCTTGAACGAAATGGAGGCACAGGAAAACACAAGGTTTATTCTCGGTGATTTCAAAGAGTTCATCAGGATGCTTACAGAACTGAAAAAGTCTTGCAAAATCAAGTCGAATTCAGTTGCATTTATCAAGATGCTTTCTATATGCGAGGATTACTTGAAGGAAAAAGAGGCGGAAACGGAAACTAAAAAATAGCATATGCCAGCAGGAAGAAAAAAGTTGTATGATCCGAATACGTTTCCTTTACTTGCGGAACAGTTTGCAAGGGAAGGACTTACGGATAAAGATATTGCAAAAAAGCTCGGAATTTCTAAAACTTCATTCTATGATTTTCAGAATGAATTCCCGGAATTCTCGGAGGCTGTAAAAAGAGGAAAGGCCCCGGTCGATGTAATGGTTGAAAACGCTCTTTTTAAAAGGGCTATTGGTTTTGAGTTCGAGGAAACCCATACTGAAGTGAAATTAAATCCAGATGGATCAGGTCAAACTACATCGTTGAGAAAAGTGAAGAAGTATTTCCCGGGAGAGGTAGGCGCTCAGGTATTTTGGTTGGCGAATAGGAAGCCTGATGTTTGGAAGAACAGACAGGATAAAAATATTACCGGTAAAATCTCAGTGTTGGATTTATCGGACGATGATGATGAGATTGATAAATAAAAGTAAAGTTTGGTTTTAGCTTTCAAAAATGCGAAAGTTACACCAGGTGAATAAAACTGATTGAAAGTAAAATGGCGTTTACGGTTGAAGAAAAAAAGAAGATCAAATCCTTACTAAAAAAGAGTAGGGAGGATTGGAATTTCTTTGCCCGTAAGTTTTTAGGCGTTAGACTCGACAAGGAACAACGTGAAATATTACACGCTATTCAGCATAATAGACGTGTTTCCATTAGATCAGGAACGGCCAGAGGAAAAGACTTTGTTTCCGCTGTTGCTGCAATTTGTTTTCTATATCTCACTCCGAGGAAAAAGAAAAACGGTGAGTTTGAAGCAACGAAAGTTATTCTCACTGCACCAACCGGCCGGCAGATTCGAAATATTATGATCCCTGAAGTTTCAAAGATGTTCCAAAAGCTTCAGAGGTTTTCAGATATTAAATTTGATGGAGATATGCTTTCAGATGGAATCCGCGTGGAAGATCAAAAGGATTGGTTTCTTACAGGATTTAAGGCCAGCGATGAAAACGTTGAAGCCTGGTCAGGTTTGCATGCTCCTAATATCATGGTTATTGTTACGGAGGCATCGGGTATCGCTCAAACAACATTCGATTCTATTGAAGGTATTTTGCAGGGTAATTCGAGGCTTGTTATAGTTTTCAACCCTAACAGTACGGCGGGTGAGGCTTATAATTCCACAAGATCACCATTATACAAGAGGTTTAAATTGAATTGTATCGAGAGCCCAAACGTTCAAAATAAAATCAAACTTATCAATGGTTTAATTACTCCGGAGGAATATAAAAAGCTACATATCCCGGGGCAGGTCGATTATGAGTGGGTTGATGAAAAGATTCAAAAGCCTGGTTGGGTTATTGAAATCACCAAAGAGCAGATGAATGATGCTTTCTTTGATTTTGAGTGGAATGGAAAATATTATCGGCCCGGTAAACTGGCACGTGTAAAAATACTTGGAGAATTCCCAGAAGAGAGCGATGATGTTTTGATACCTCTTTCATGGATTGAAGCAGCAAATGATCGTTGGCGCGAAATGGTTGCCAATCCTGAATTCACTTTTAACAGATCTAAGCTTCGTCTTGGTGTTGACGTTGCCGGGATGGGCCGCGACAATACCAATTTTGCATTTAGGTATGACAATTTCGTTGAGAAGATAGAAACCCAGGCTCTTGAAAAAACTGAAGTTATCCACATGAGGACCGCTGGAAAGATAAAGCAGATACTTAAGGAGCATGAGGAAGGATATGCATTTATTGATACCATTGGTGAAGGTGCCGGCGTTCATTCAAGATTAATAGAGCAGGGAGTAAAACGAGCTATTTCATGTAAGTTCTCGCATGGTGCCGGTGATCTAACAGATGTAACCGGTGAATACCAGTTTGCTAATATGAGAGCTTATTTATTCTGGGCTCTCAGGGATGCTCTTAACCCTGCTCATAAATTCAATCTGGCATTACCTCCAAACGATGATTTGACTCAGGGTTTGACTGAAATCAAATACATCCAACAGTCGAACGGGAAAATAATAATTGAGCCAAAGGAGGATATCAAACAGAGATTGGGCCGTTCCATTGACTATGAGGATGCGCTCGCAAATACTTTTTATCCTGATAGTAGAATTCAGGAGCATGATGATGATTTGGAAGATGTAGATGAAATTAACTTTTAATATTTGAATATATGGAAATGCAGGAATTACTTGATACTCTTATAGAGGAGGGAACTGATAAAAACAAGGTGATATCAGAACTTTGTTCACAAAATCCAGATATAAAGAAAGGAATATCTGATTTGATAGACCAGTACGAGAACAGACATAAGATTCTTGAAAGAGAGGATAAGATCATAAAAACTAAGGATGGTCCAAAAAAGGAAGCTGTTGCAAAATTGATCTTATCATATCAGAGAAAGATAGTTAATTATGCTGTTGCTTTCTTATTTGGGAAGCCTGTTACCTTATCTTGTAGTAATAAGGAATCGGAAAAAGCGTTTGATAAATTTAAGGAGCATTGGAAATCACTTAAAATGGATTCTGTATTAAGAGAGTTTTCAAGGAAAATATTTGTTGAGAAAGAGGCGGCTTTGCTGATATATCCTCAGATAAAAGAGGAAGGAACTGAAAAAATAAGGAAGTTACGTTGTATGATCCTTTGTGAATCAAACAAAGATTCAATATATCCATATTTCGATAATTATGGAGATTTAATTGCTTTCACCAGGAAATTTAAGGTAAAAAATTCTGATGGAAAGGAGGTTGAAAAACTTACGATTTATACAGCAGATGCGATATTTGACGGTGAAAAGTCAGATAATTGGATTTTCTCTAAAAAAGAGAACATAATTAAGAAAATCCCCGTAATATATGCTTTTCAAAATGAATGTGAATGGAATGACGTACAATCGTTGATTGACAGACAGGAAATGTTGATTTCTAAGAACGCAGACGCTAATGACTATTTCGGAAATCCGGCCCTTGTAAGTAAAGGAAAATTGAAAAACGCTCCCTCAAAAGGAGAAGTTGGAAGATTTTTCCAAATCGAAGGAGAAAAAAATGGTAGTGGAGATATCACCTATGGAGATGTTGAAATTCTTACCTGGGATCGTGCGCCTGAATCGATAAAGATGGAACATTCCATTAATGATAATTTTATACATGGATTTACAAATACGCCAAATATAACTATTGACACAATTAAAGGTCTTGGTAATTTATCGGGCATTGCGCTCAAACTGTTGTTTTACGATGCTATTCTTAAGAGTCAGAACAAACAGGAAATTTTCGGGGAAGTACTTGAAAGATTAATAAATCTTTTAAAGGTTATGATTGGGGGACTTATTGAAAAAACAGAAGAAGAAGGGTTCAAAAAACTGAATGTTGAATTTGAGTTTGGTGATAATGTTCCTTTGAATACTCAGGAAATGATTGATATGTTATCAGTAGCTGCGGGAGGTAAACCAATCATTTCACAGGTGGGAGCCGTTTCGAAAAATCCTTTAGTTCAAGATTCTGTTGCGGAAATGGAGAATATTGGGAAGGAAAAAGAAGAATCAATAAATAGTATTAACAGTAAATTAAACGAATCATTTAGTTAGCCAGCTCATGAAACCAGAAAGCGAGAGTTTAGAATGTTTGAAGTCATTTTTGGACGCATTAATTGTTAAAAACGAGGAAAGTGTAAATGCGAATACTCAGTTAACATGGTTATATAGGTTTCCAAATATGTCGATTATGGAAATAATGCCAACAATTAAGAATTATGAGATTATTTCCGAATCAAAAGTTCAGAATGGGGATTATAATTATGTCGTGAACATAAATTCAGACTTAGTTACAACCGTCAAAGTGATAAGAGAGGTAGCACCCTATAAACCTGATCCATCAGGAGAAAACGGACAATGGGGCGTTAATCCGAGTTCAATAATAAACAATTTAAAAGGTCGGGTTTAACCTGACCTTTTTTTTAATGTGTAAGCCCTATGGATCTCGAAAAATATTACGCTGAATTGCAGCGAAAACTTGTTTTACAGGCTCAATTGGGAATCGAGAATATTTACGATGCTTCTGCAAATGAAATTGCTTTTGTCATAAGGAAAACAGGAATAAAAGATCAGAAAACTTTCCGATGGAGTAAAAACCTGGCTCTCGAAAAAAGGATTGATTCAATAATTGGTCAGGTAAGAATTGATGTTGAGAGTTCTATCGCTCAGAACATGATAAAAGCATGGAATTTAGCTAATGTGAAGAATGATAAATTGGTTCTTCAATATCTAAATGCAATTCAAAAGAACATCCCGGAAATTAGAAATAAATTCATGCAAACAAATCTGAAAGCCTTAACAGAGTTTGTAAACAGAAAGGAAGCAGGAATGAATTTATCTGATCGGGTTTGGAATCTTGGAAAGTCGTACAAAAACGATCTTGAATTTATTATGGGTACCGGTATTGGAGAGGGAAAAAGTGCGGCTTCTTTGGCTACGGTTTTGAAGAAATTCCTTAACGAGCCAGATAAAGTTTTCCGCAGGGTTCGGGATCCAAAAACTGGAAAACTTAAATTGAGCAATCCTGCTAAAAATTATCATCCAGGAGAAGGAGTATATAGATCAAGTAAGAAAAATGCTCTCAGGTTGACGGTTTCAGAAGTAAATATGAGTAATGCAATGAGTGACCATACACGGCGGCAACAGATTGCATTTATTCAAAGTTTCACGGTCCATTTATCTGGCCAGCACCCACGTCCTGATATCTGTGATGATTTAAAGGGTGATTATCCAAAAGATTTCATATTCAGGAAATGGCACCCGTTCTGTTTTTGCTATTCAACTTCTAAGCTTATGACTAAAGATGAATTTTTGAGATATCTGGAAACTGGTGAGGTGAATCCTTCTTATGTCGTGAATGATATCCCAGAAGGAATGAAGAATTGGATTGCAAACAATGAGAAACGCATGGAGAACTGGAAGAGTAAGCCTTATTTCATTCTGGATAACTTTAAAAAAATTTGATAATAAATGATCAAATAATTTGCATTTAAAATACTAATTAGTATCTTTACTACTCAATACTTTTGTTGAAAATAACTTGGAATCCCGGTGAATTCTAACAAAACCACGTCAGTCTGGGAATCGGTGGTTAAGTTCTTTGATTAAACGGCCCGTTCGTATAACGGTAGTACAGCAGGTTTTCAGCCTGAATATAGCAGTTCGATTCTGCTACGGGCTACAAGCTTGAGCAACCCACCGAAAGACGTTTCGGTTTCGCTCCTTAGTAGATTAAGTAAGTACCTCCGGTTATAGTTTCACTTGCGTCGGAGGTACATTTTTAAAATTGGTCTTATAGCTCAGTAGGTAGAGCGGCCGGGTGCCCCCCGGCGACAACGGCTTCAAAATGTTGATTACAGGCGAAGTAACGTTACTCGGAATTAATCATTCTGAGGGCATCGGTTCGAGTCCGATTAAGGTCGCAAACCATATACCAGTGATGGGGCTATAAAGTTCTTTGGATCGGTTCGGTTTGATTTTCCCAGGTGTGCGTACCTCTCCCGGGGAGAACAAAGCAGGGTGCTAAGAAAGATGAAACAGTTCTTTTTCCTGCCTGTAATATCTACAAAGTGCGATGGTCCACGGGATATGCCCCGATGAAAACGAGAGAATCCCGGAAAGGCATTCGGGTAGGAGGGTGTAAAAGCCCTCCTTAATTTTAAAAATGTGAATTATGTTACTGATTGGAATTATAATCTTAAGCCTGGTTGCACTGTATTACGGTGCCATTTTCGGATTTACGTTTTATGTTCTTTATCAGTTCAAGAATTACGATGAATTTTAGATTTTTGATACTATATACTTTCATTTTAAAACAGTTAGGTTTTGTTGGTTAGTTCAAGGCCTTTTCCCGTGACGGTTTGGGCCTTTTGTTTAGTACAGCGATTTCACCCTAATATATAGACGATTTGTCATGAACGTTTCAATTAAGGTTCACCCGTGAGGCTGGACCTTTTTTATTTGTAAACGTTATAAATTATTGATTATGAGATAAATAAAATAATATATGTTTGCTTTTTAATATACTAATAAGTATTTTTATAATGTATTAATCAAACAACATACTCAATGAGCGCAAAGAATGTAATCTTAACAGCAATTCACTTTAAAGGTATAGAACAAGTAAAGATGGATGTTAAAGGGTTAGCAGAAAAAACATTGTGCTCAGAATCCTATGTGAAAAGCATAGTAAGAAAGATTGAAAAAGGTGAAATAATAATAAGAAAGGGTTAGATCATGAACACAATCGAATCAAACCAGACTTTAACCGCGAGATCAATTGGAGATTACAATTGTATTTTCACCCTCACTGTTATTGAACGCAAAGGGAATTTTGCAAAGATCAGATTCCAGGGTTCGGAGAAAAGGACCAAAGTTTACACAGACAAAGAAGGTAATGAATATCTGATGCCTGAAAAATACTCAATGGCTCCCGTATTTAGGGCAAAGGAGAAATAAGATATACATTTTAAACATTAGGTTTTGTTGTTAGAGGTGTCAACCGTGAGGTGTGCATCTATCTTTTCCCTCAGTATTTTGGTACTGGGGATTTTTTTTATATTTTCGGGCCAATTAATCAACCAGAATCATTATGAAAAAGCTAATCACAATTATCACAGTTTTTGTTCTGTTACTTTCATGTTCCAAGGATGAAAAAGAAGATCCGGCAATCCTGGAAGTCACCCTTTCATATTACGATATTGTTTTGAAGGATTACAAGCCGGATATTTATGCAGATGCTTATTTGTTCCCAGAGTCAATCGGGAAAAATGTGGATCTTTCAAAGTGCATGATGGTTACTGCTAAATTGGGGTTATTGGATGATTCAAATGAAAAACTTATTGGGGCATATTCATACAAAGGAGAAGCGGATGCGACCGGAAAACTAATCATAAAGGATATTGCACCAGGTAAATATTTATTGTTGGTTTCTTCCAATGGTAGAATGACCTACAGCACGAAAATGATAACCTTGCCAGCAGGTCAAACCGTTTATGAAACTAAGAAGTTCAGTAAAGAGTATTTAGACTCAGGGGAGCCGTGGTAATCCTTTAAACCCTCATATCATCAAGGCCGGGCATGTTTGTCCGGCTTTTTTTGTTAAAAGACTGTTAATAAAAATAACATTGAAAAACCTAAATAGTATAATTATAGTTAAGTATTATTACATTTTATTTAATTTAGCGCTTAATTAAACTTAATCCAATTGAAAGCATATGCTGCATGAAAAAATTAAAGCAGAACTTAGAAAACAAGGGCTGCCTGAGTCGTTGGCAAAGTTTGTCAACGTGCAAAATGAAACAGAGATTGAGGCCGCAGTAGCCGAACTCAAATCTTTCGCAAAACCGGCAACTTTAGAGGACATTTTAAAAGATGAAGCTTTGAAGGGGCAATACCAGTCAGCTCTTCAAAAAGAAGCTGACAGAAGAGTAACGGAGGCAATAAAAACTCATGAAACCAAACTGAAAGAGAAGTATGACTTCAAAGAAAAAAGTCAGGGTGGTAATGATCCACAACCGCCTACGGGATTCGAAAAGCAATTCGAGCAGTTAACAGCTTTGATCAGTAAGCAAAACGAAACTATCAATCAGCTTGTAACTGAAAAGCAGATTTCAGAGCGCAAAACACAAATTTCATCCAAATTGAAGGATAAAGGTGTGAAAGGCGATTATGCAAATCTGTTGGTCCATCTGAAGGATGAAGAGCTTGATTCGCAGATTGAAACTTTAAAGAATCAGGAGGCGAAATTAGAGCAGGACAAGACTGATGAATGGATCGCAAACGGAGGTAGACCACCGGTTAGTAAAGGAAGTGGTGACAATCTTTCTTCTTTAAAAGAAGCTGCAAAGAAGGTTATTACTGAAATCGATCCGGCAACGTCAGCAACCCCGGTTCATAAATTTTAACCTTTTATTCTATTTACGATGGAATTTAAAAAATCTGGACCTGATCCGATTCAAAAGGTTGTTTTTCAAAGTGTGTTAGAAGATGTTCCAGGAGGCTTAAACATAGATACTACAGAGTTGAAGTCAACTACTGAGTTTCTTCAGGCCGGTGCTGTTTTAGCATACGATGAATCAACCCGTAAGGCGAATTTGGTAAAAACGGCAGAGTTGCAGGCCGATGCCACAAACGTTGCAACCACCTATCGGGTGAAAAAAAATCATGAGTTCAAAGTTGGTAATATCCTTGCTTCTGCTGTTGGCGCGAAAGCTTATGCTATTACAGCTATTGATACATCTAATGCAGATTATGATGTGTTGACAGTTGGAACTACTCTTGGTGTAGCTTTGACTGCTTCCAATGGAGTTATTCTTTTTGAAGCTGCTGCCGAATCCGCAAGTAATACAAGTGCTTACAAATACACCGCAAAGGGTATCTTAAAAAATACCGTGAAAAAGGGTGTAAATGTTGATGGTTCTATTGTTACCCGTGGAACTGTTTACGAAAGGCGTTTGCCCTTCAAGGTTACTGATGCCATGAAAACGGCTTTGACCTCTCGGATTCTATTTTCTCAATCATTTTAATTTGGAGGACTAAGCCATGTCAATGGAACAAACAATTTTGCAGGAATTAAGACAAAAAGGAGCTTTCCAGGCTCTTATTGATGCTACTGCTGAAAGATACCGTCCTATCGTTTGGAAAAACTTTTTTGGATGGAAAGATGTGACTGACCTTAAATGGGAGTCAATAACAGGTGCTTCCGGCCCCGGTGCGGCTGCTACTGTTGTATCTTTTGACTCTGCGGCTCCATTAAGAAGCCGTAAATCAATTAGTAAAGTATCTGGTGAAATCCCATCTATTCGTGAGAAATTCCGAATGACAGAAAAGGATTTACAGGAGTATTTAAATATTTCGAAACTTGGTGCAACTCAGGAAAGAATTCTTAAGCTCATCATTGATGATATTAAGAACGCTGCTGAGGCTCCGCACAAGCGTTTGGATATTTTCACTCTGGAAGCTCTTTCTACCGGTCAGATCACCCTTAACACTACCAACAACCCTGATGGTATGGTTTGGGAAACGGCTATCGACTACGGTATGCCTTCTGGAAATAAAAAGGGTGTAACTGCAGTTTGGAGTGATGTTGCAAACTCAAAACCAATTACTGACATTACAACGATTTGTGATCTTGCAGCAGCAAACGGTCATAAATTGGAGTATATGTACATGCGCCGGGCAATGTTCAATTATCTGAAGAATTCTGCGGAAACAAAGAGTTATATTACAGGTTATGCCATTGGAAAGGCTGAGCAAAAGGTTAATCTGAGCTTACAGCTTATTAATGAATACTTACTTGCTGAAAGTATGCCTCAGATACGCATTGTTGATGTGCAAATCGGCATAGAGAAAGATGGAAACGTTACAAACTTCAATCCTTTCGCTGAACATCGTGTTGCATTTACTCCTGCAGGTCTGTTGGGGGAAATGTATAACGGTCCAATTGTTGAGCGTGAGATACCTGTTAAACAGGTTACCTATGCTGAATACGACAGAGTGCTTTTGAAAAAATGGCACGATATCGATCCGATTTCTGAGTTCACAGGTTGCGAATTGAATGCTTTTCCTGCTTGGAATAACGTTCTTTCTTGCTACTTGCTGAACACAAATAACGTCAACACTTACGCTTAATAGGTAGGCCATGACTAAAAGAGAAGCCCTGCAAGCTATTATCACTTTCGAGTGTTCCGCGAATTTAATTGAAAAAGCTTTAATCGACAGTAATGTTGATGGTGATGAATATTATGATTCAACGTGCAAAAAGGAAATTGATTTATTCCTTGCAGAGCTTTGCTTTATTGTGGCAAATTCCCCTGATTGGACAGAGGGGAATTCATCTATTCAATTGGACCGTCAGGTTTTACTTAACACACGTTCTTCAATATTTAAGAAATACGGTATTGAAGAAAATGAAGGTATAATTTCATGTGATCCGGTATGGTAAGAAGATATCCGCATGTTGCGACGATAAAATTCAATCGTGAAGGCACCTACGATGCGAACAGAAAGTTCACGGAAGGCGAAGCGGTTGAATTGTCAATCACATGTAATATTCAGCCAGCAGGATTCGGTACGTATGTTAAAAAGGATGATGGAACAAAATTAAGTGTAGACTACAAATTGAACTCACCGCTTTTTGCTGATGATGTTCCAGAAGGTGCTAAAATCAGGTTGTACGGAAAAGAATATCTTATCAAACGAGTCTTTAAATACCAGTTACACGCTGAAATATGGGTTTAAGATGGGAAACTCAGAGAAACAATGCCGTGATTGCAAAATCAATGGAAAAGTTTCTTAAAGAGCTTCAATCACGCCATTTTGAACTCCTAACCTATGTCGGAGAACAATTCATTAATTGGGCCCGGCAAAATGAGTTTGCTTCAAAAGCCAAGAAAGGGGCTTATAAAGATCGAACTGGAAATTTAAGAGGTTCAACAGGGTATATCATTGGATTCGATGGTAAGATAAAAAAGACCGACATTACTGGTACAGCAGAAGGAACGCAGGCAGCAAGAAGTTTAGCAAATGAAATATTAAGAAAAAACAATAAGGGTTTCGTCCTTATTGCGGTTGCAGGGATGGAATATGCATCATCAGTTGAAGCAAAAGGCTATGATGTTATTTCTGCAAGTTCGGAGGAAGCTGCCGATTTACTTAAAGAATTAATTCAAAAGGTTAAATGAAAACAACGATTGACATAGTTGATAGGTTAATTCCGATCATTAATGTTGCTTCGGTAACATCGCTTATAAATGGCGGCGTTTATGCTTTTCAGAGGCCTTTAAACTCAGAGTTGGAAGATATTATTATCAATTCCCTTCCTATATCGAGTGATGATGTTATACAAAACGGTATAGCAAACATCAATTGTTTCTGTCAGAATTTCAGCAATAAAACTCCCAATGTGGATAAGCTCAACAGTTTTGCGAAAGCAGTTTTGAGCGTTTTAGAATCCTTTGCAGCCATAAATGAATATTTCTCTTTTGATGTTGTGTGGAATACCATTCTTGCTGAAAGTGAGAGTGAATGTTATGCCAACATTAGAATTCGATATTACATCCAAAAAGAAGAAAATTAAAAATTTACAATCATGCCAGGTAGAATAGCAGTAGGTTGCAAAACCATAAAATATGGCACTTGTGGAACTAACGGAACAATGGGAACAACCCTTTCAACCGTTGGTTTGATCGTTCCTGATTCGGTAATATTCAATTTAGCCGAACCTGACAGCGAACCAGTGCTTTGCGAGGACGTTTCCGGAGCTGTTTCTTATTTAACCGATGGAACTCAGATTGCATCGTTTGAATGGGAACAGAGGGATATTTCCCCGGCCACATTAGCGAAATTCATTTCTGGAACAACCACGGGCGAAGTTTTCACCCCGGATGTTGCAGTAACCATCAAGGAGGCAAGTGTTGAGCTTACTACCCTTGTTCATGGTGGAAAGAGTTTCAAATTTGAATTCCCGCGGACCATTCTTAAAGCTTCGATTGCCGGTGAGGCAAAGAAAAAAGGAACTTTCAGAATGAAGATCAAGTGCGATGTTGCTGTGCCTTTTGATGGATCAGGAAATCCATTGGCTCAGTACAAAATTTCGAGAGTGTAGTTCATAGTTGGTTTAGGTTAAGTTGGGTAAGCCTCCTTAAAAGAGGCTTACTTTAAACATAATAATCATGGATGAAAATAAGATTTTGGAGGCCACTGTTGAACTCGTTCAGGAAAAACCGGTAGTTATTCCATATACCTTTGAAAAATTAAATTTCTGGCAGAAAATTGGTGTTTTGCCGAAGAAAAAGAACATCATTATTCCTGCTTTAACAATGGGAACTCTTCTGAAGATTTCGGGAGAAATTCTAAAATTCAAAGGGTTTGATGAATATGACGGGAAATCAACTACAATCGACGTTGGTACTCAAATGATTTACAATAATGGGGAAGGAGTTATAAGAATTCTTGCCCTGGCTATCCATAACAAGAAATCAGATCCGCCAAAAGGTCTTGAAAATTTCATCCGCGATTACCTTACACCTGTAGAAATTAGCCAGTTATTTACGGTTGTAACAAGGCAAATGAATTTAATGCCTTTTATGACTACTATCATTGCCGTAAAGGGAATGAGCCTAATGAAGAAGGAGGAGACAATAGCCCCTGTATCTGGCGAACAATCGGAGGAATTATTAAATACTACCGATTCGGATGGGATGAGCTTCTTTGGAATAGAAGCTTCGCAAATCTGATGATGCTTGTTTCCACGATCCCGGGATCTGATTCTAAAAGTGGAGATCAACCGGTGAAAATGGAAACGGTTAACCTTGTAAACTTACTCACGAATGGCGTTGGAGTTGGATAGCAGCCTGTATTTTCAGGCCCGTATTGATTACGAAGCATTGCGCCGGGATATCAACCAGGTGCGAGCTGAAATTTCCAGAATGGCCGGTCAGGTTGAACAACAGACTGGCGTTATGGATAAAGCATTCAAGCGCATTGGTGCTGCAATGGCCGGGTATTTTACTATTAACACTTTAAAGAATTTTGTTGGTCAATTAATTAATGTTCGTGGTGAATTCCAGATGTTGGAAGTTTCATTCACCACGATGCTGAAAAGCAAAACCAAAGCTGATCAGTTAATGGCTCAAATGGTCGAACTCGCGGCCAAAACTCCGTTTGAGCTTTCAGAAGTTGCAACCGCTGGAAAACAGTTGTTGGCTTATGGATTCCAGGCCGAATCAATCACTGAAAATATTAAGATGTTGGGCAATGTGGCCTCAGGTGTTGGGGCTCCACTTGGTGACATCGTTTATTTATATGGCACCCTCCAAACTCAGGGTAGGGCTTATACAAAGGATATCATGCAATTTACAAGTCGTGGTATTCCTATTATCGATGAATTGGCAAAACAATTTGGTGTTGCTAAGGAGAAAATTCAGGGAATGGTTGAAGCCGGAAAGGTTGGCTTTCCTGAAGTTGAAAAAGCTTTCAAATCACTTACGAGTGAAAGCGGAATGTTCTATAATCTGATGCAGGAACAGTCCAAAACCTTACCGGGCCAAATTTCAAATATGAAGGATGCCTGGGCCAGAATGTTAAATACCATGGGCCAGAATTCAGAAGGTTTCTTCTCTGGTATTATATCTGGTTTAACAAGTGCTATCAATGCTGTAAATGATGCAATAGGTCAGAGTACTATTGAAAAGATGCAGGAAGAAGGTAAAACCGTTAATATTCTTGCAGCTTCATTACTTGAAGCCAATGTACCATATGAAGAACGTGTACGACTTTTAAAGCAGTTGAAAGATATAAATCCTTCCATTGTTGAAGGTTTAAACGCTGAAAATCTCAATTATGATAAGCTGAGAGCAAACCTTGAGGCTTATAATTTGCAGCTTGCAAATAAAATCGTTCTCCAACGTCAGCAGGATAAAATTGCAGAGCAAGCAGAAAAAGAAGCAACGGCCCGGGAAACTGAGCTTTTAAAAAGAGAGATTTTAAGGAGAAATCTTGAATCTGAAGCAAGAGCAGGAGGTTCAAGTTGGGTTGATAAAGAAAAAGCAAAGAAATATCGGGAAGCTGTAAAAGCATTAAATCTTAATGAAAACCTCACATTAGAACAAAAAGGTGAAGAGGCTATTAAATTGGCAGGCGTTGGTGGTACTTCCGTAAATAGCTCATTAGGAAACTGGTTGTTTGCAAAAAAGCAGCTTGAACAGGAACAGGAAGCCATGAAGAAACTTATCGGGGACCGTCAAAAACTTGTTAAGGATCTTGGAATAGTTGAGAATACTCCTTCCAATGGCGGAACCGGCAATGCTGCACCTGAGGCGGTTAAAACCTATGCTGATTCAATCCAGGGATTGAAAGACAAACTTAAGGGATTAAAAGAAGAGTTTGAGAACTTTCCTGCAAGTACCTCTAATTATCAAGCTGAACTCCAAAAAAGAGCTGCAGAAATTAACGCTTTGGAGCTTGAAATTTCCAACAGGGAGCATCCAACAACAAGGGAAAAGGCACCTGATAAACTTGAAGCGAGATCAACGGTACTTTTAGATAATACCGAAGAGGTTCAAAAAATGAGGGATAATGTTAAGGCTCAAATCGAAAATTCGAAAACTGCGTATGGCCATTTATTTGATGAAATAGAAGGGCTCGATAGGAAATCACTTAAAAATCGTTTGTCGAGTTTAAAAACTGAGCTTGCCAAACATCAGGAATTTTCGGCTGAAAGGATAAAGCTTCTGGAAAAAATTGAAGAAGTTCAGGGCGAATTGGATAAGAACACAATTGAAGGTGTTACCAATGCTTTGAATGGAATTTATGCTATCGGGCAAGCCTTAGAAGGTTTTGATCCAAAAGTTACTGCATTGGCTAATAGTGCCGGAGCATTGGCAGATACTTTCAACAGCCTTAAAACATTTGATTTCAGTAAGGGATTGAATTTTGAATCCTTACTTAGCGGTGATATTGCCGGAACCGTAAGTTCTGTTTATTCCCTTGCAGAATCGTTCGTGGATATCACAACAAGTACTTTCAATTGGGAAAAGGCACAGGAGGCAATAAATAAGCAGTTGGAAAAAACCCTTGAAATGTTCAATGATCTGAACGATAACAAGGGTATGAGTTATTTTACCGATTATTCAAAAACGCTTGAAGAAGGTCAAAAGACTATTGATTCCAGTAACGCAAAAATTGCGGAATATAATCAGCAAATTAAGCAATGGGAGAAGAAAGCAAAGTTTGATATTGGATCATTAGGGTTCGGTGTTTTTGGTATTTCCACACAGGTAGCGGAAGCCAAAAAAGCACAGAAGGAAATTGATAAATATCAAAATGCCATAAAGGATCTTGAAAAGGATATTGAACGAGTTAAGGCCGAAATGGAACAGGCCGAAACAGAGTTTAAAAATAACCTGATCGGAACTACTGCCGAAGGAATAGCCGACAGTATTGTTGAAGGATTTAAAAAAGGTGAATCAGCTCAGGAAATATTCGCCAATAACTTTCAGGATATAATGCTGAATTCCATATCCAAGATTTTTGAAAGGCAGGTATGGGATCAATTGATGAAGCAAGGTGGATTTGTGGATATGTTCACAAATGCCATGAATGATAAAAAGCTAGATCCTAAAGAAATTGAGAACCTTAAAAACTCCTATACCGAAACAATAGCAGCCGGGCAGGAAATGTGGAACGAGCTGACGAAGGCTATTCCAGAAATTAACGGTTCGAAAGAGAATGCGGAAGCACTGAAAGGAAGTATTAAAGGAATAACCGAAAAGACAGCCGGTGTTCTGGAAGGTCAGGTAAATGCAATGAGAATCAATGTAGCTGAAATACTATCAGTTGCAAATAGACAATTGGAAGTTCAGTCGCAAATTGAGCGAAATACAAGGCCAATCAATGATATAAAATTGATTTTGGAAGGAATGAGGACCGGAAATAATTCAAATGATATCATAAGAGCAAACGGATTATGACAGGAAGATATTTTTTAGATAATAAAGATTTATATACTCAGTATGGAGTTTTTATCAAAAAAAGTTCTGGTTTATTGGACTTTTTAAAGATGAAAAAGAATTATTCTTATTCATGGCCGGATGAACATGGTGATGATATAGATCTTTCAAAACTGTATTTTGAGTCGAAAAAAATTTCACTTGAATGTTATTTGGAGGCTCCAAATCAATCGACATTCACAACCAGGCTTCAGAACTTTTTTGCTGCTCTTACTTCTGCAAATTTACATACTTTAAAAGCCTACGGAATAGCCAAAGTTTTTATGGTTTACCTTGAAGATGCGAGCGAAGTTGTTAGGCTTTCGAAATGGTCAAACAATAAAATGATGGCTCAATTCACTTTGAAACTTGTTTGTCCAGTTCCAGTTTCGAGGCAGTTTACCACAAATCAAAATCCATTGGCTCAGGTTACGGTAAATGTTACCACTTCCAAAAACCTTGAAATTTATTGGGGTGATGGAACCAAAACAGCAGTTACAAGTTCAGGTGCCAAAACTCATAACTATTCTGTAACGGGAACTTATTACATAGTACTCGCGGGTGATATTTCGGCAATTTCAGCCTTAACATTAACTAATTGCACTGAGATATGATGTTGGATATTTACAGAAGCGGATCAATAAACTTATCGATTCACATCGATGATAAAACTGTATTTTCTCAAAAATTGATGGGAGAATGTATGATTGATTGCACTTACGAAAGTGCTTCTGTAATTGATGTTAAAATAGGTGACTATATTGTATTTAAAGGTGAAAACTACTATATAAACCGGGATCCTTCCGTTAAAAAATATGGATCAAATAGGTTTTCTTATGGTATAAAATTCGAATCAAATCAATACGAGCTTAGAAAGGTAGATTATTCAACAGTTTCGAGTGTTGGGTATATAGATGGATTATCTGAATTCTATTTATTCGGGAAAGCTCAAATGTTCTTGAATTTGATTGTAGCAAATATGAACCGGGATAGATCCGGTTGGACTGTTGGAACAGTTGTCGATACTAAAGAAAAGAATTTATATTTCAATAACGAAAATTGTCTTTCTGTTCTTAATCGTTTATGTCAGGAATTTGAACTTGAATTTGAGATTGTTGGCAAACAGGTTTCACTAAAAAATAAGGTCGGAACTACAACCGCATATAATCTTAAATATGGTAAGCATAACGGACTTTATTCTATCTCAAAAGAACCTGCCGGATCGGATGATGTTGTTACCCGTTTAAAAGCTTTCGGATCTGACAAAAACCTTCTTTATTCATACCGGAATCACTCCGAAAGGCTGAAATTTGTTGTTGGAGGAAAAAGCTACGTTGAAAATAACACGGCTTTATATGGAGTTATTGAAAGCTCTGTTACCTGGGATGATATTTTTCCTCACAGAACAGGAACTCTTTCAGCTTTAGGAAGTGATATTTACAAGTTTTCAGATTCGGGAATGGATTTCGATGTAAATAACTACCTGTTGCCAGGAGTTTCGCCAAAGGTTCATTTCCAAACAGGTGATTGTGCTGGATATGAATTTGAGATTAACAGCTACAACAATTCTACAAAGGAATTCACCATTATTAAGGTTACGGATTCACAAGGCTTCGAAATGCCAAATGCAACCTTAAAACCGAAAGTTGGTGATACTTACGTTTTGGTTGATATCCAAATGCCGCAAACGTATATTGATGCAGCCGAAACAGAACTTTATAACCGGGCCGTTAGTTACCTGAATAATTTTTTAAGTGTTCCGCGGGTTAATTATTCATTGGTTATTGATAGGTTATATTCAATCACGCTCGGAATTGGGGATGAATTGACTGTTTCTGATACCGATCTCGGAATAAATAAGGTGGTTCGAGTGATTGGGATTCGCTACCCTTTGATCGATCAGCAGAATATAAAAATAGATCTTTCAAATAAGAGCGAAAAGGAATTAGGTATCAAAATGGTGTTTGCACTTGAAGATCAAAAGCGAACTGCAAGCATAATTCGAAACGAGGATATACCGAAAGCCGTCAGGGAAAGTGCTCTTTATGCTCAATCAATTTATGATACCCGATATCTGATTAAATATTCGCAGGCATCCCCAGGACCTTCAGCACAGCATGTATATTCAGATGTTTACATCCACGGGAATATATTTTCTCAGGGGGATATCATTGCGTATTCCGAAACTATGCCGCCAGATGTGAGTTGGTGGGCCGCAATGCCTCAGGCAAGCGGAACGATTCTCGGAGGTATAAAGTTAGGAACCGGCTTAACATATAATGCTGTTACTGGTAAGGTCGATGCTTCAGGTGGATCGGGAGTTTCTTCATGGAATAGTCTAAATGACAGACCTGCTTGGTTAATATATGGAACGTTGGCAGAATTTCAATCCGGACATTCTCATAACTGGACACAAATAAATGGAAGGCCAACACTGGCAACGGTAGCCACAAGTGGAAGTTATAACGATTTAGGAAATAAGCCTGATTTGTCGGTTTATCAGCCTGTTTCAACTGCTATTAATAGCGGAAACATTGCAAGTCAATCTGTCAATTATTCGAATACGGCTGGAAATGCAAATAATTTTGGCGGTCAGGCTCCGGCATATTATCAGGCTGCTTCATCCGCTTGGAATACCAGTAATTTAAATCCGGTAACTTACAAATCAACATCGGATTTTAACAATCTGCATACAGGTAGTTTTGACGCTCAGTTTGTAAGGGGAACGATGCAGGCTGCAAACAATCCTAACGATGGGGCAAACTATTATAATGTAATTCAGAGTACGTTTCATGATACCAATTATAGTAGCCAAATAGCTGTAAGCTTAAACAGTTCAACCATTTTCAGTCGTACATATTTTGCGGGCAGCTGGGGTGGTTGGAATAAGTATTATCATTCAGGCAATCTTAACAGAACTGATACGGATTTTACAGCAAGACAAGTTTATGCAACTAATGTATATACAGATACAATTGAAGCAGGTGGAACAGATACTCTAGAATTAAATTATTATACTGGCGGCGATGTTATAATTGGTCAATTGTTAGGAAATGGAGGGAGCAAAAATTTAAAAGTAAATAGAATCTATACAAATAGCGATATATACGCGACCGGTGAACTTTATTCTAATGGCAATAGCGCTGCTATCTATTTTCAAAATAGAACCGGAACTAATAAATATGCATGGTATGCTGAAAGTGATATAGTTAGACTTTACAACCAAAATGTGGGCGATATTTTAACAATCGCAAATAATGGAGTATTAACGACGAACGATATTGGTTCAAATGGATGGATTAGAAGTAATTATGGTAGCATTTATTCAAGAGATAACGGCAACGGTTCTATTGAATTAGCAACTTATCAGGGTAGCTTACCTGGATATTCATCAAATTACTATCCTACTTTAAAAGGTAGTGGAATCATTTATATCGCCGCCAGCGGTTCTTATGTTGGTGCAATTACATCCGGAGGAATTCACTTAGAAGCTTCTAAGCAGTTTAGAAGTTGGGGAGATGGTTTCAAATCATATAATTATCACGGAATGGTCGGAGATTACGACCAAAACTCAACAGCATCAAAAATCATTTGGACTATTGGCGATAGTTGGAATTCAATCGCAAGTCATTACGGATTAGGTTATGAATATTTTTCCGGCAATTATGGTCATAGTTACGTTATTAGAGAAAACGGCGGAGTAAATATTATCCTTTCAGGTTCTACAGGTTCTATCTGGGGAGCTGGAAGTTTAACAATGGCCGGTGATATTACCGCATTTTCAGACCGCATTCTCAAAACCGATTTGCGGCCTCTTTCTAATGTTCTTGATAAAATTCAATTCATAACAGGATATTCATTTTTGCGAGTTGATTCCAATGACGGTAAAAGACATATTGGTCTTATCGCTCAGGAAGTACAATCCCAATTCCCGGAACTGGTAAATAAGAACTCTGACGGTATTCTTAGCTTGAATTATCAGAACTATGTTGCTGTTTTAAATGAGGCTATCAAGGAACAGCAGGCTAAAATTGAAAAACTTGAAAAGAAAGTTTACTTTCTGGAAAGGAGGGGTGTATAATGCCTTTGATTGGAGATTTTGGTTTAAAACAAGGGTTATTCTTAAACTTCGTTCAGACGTGGTCGCATAAGATATATCCAAATATGTTCATTGATTCTGGTGGAACTGAGCCGGGAGATATAACGAGCGTTCACAACATGGTGAATTGCACTTATGATAGCGGAACCCAATCAATTATACCAACTTTAGGATATACAAGTTTTTCATTTAGAATAAACGGAAGCACTGTTAATGTTAATGGTTTAGCATATCCGGTTTTGTACAATGGGATTTCGGTTAGTCTTTTGAAAAGCACTCTCGGAATAAGCCATAACAGTTATTCAGGAATTTTTACGAGCGATAATATTAATATGCACTCCGCCTATAAGAGTAATAAAACTACCCCTCATAGTTCGAGCGAAATGCGAAGATATTTCCATGGAACAGGATGGAAATTAGATTCATCAGGAAGCGGACCGGCTTCAGTTGAATATACAAATCAATATCAATTAAGTGCTTTAATTCAGAGGCAGCAGAATACACCTGAAAGCTATAATTACAAAGTTGGATTTTATAATGGCGGAAATCTTATTTCTGAATCAACAGGAGTAATGACAGGTAGTTATCATAAACAAATTTCGAGTTCGGCAGCTACAAATAATAACAGTGGATATAATAGTTCTCAATCGCACTCAGTGAGATTATATTATCAGGATGATGCTTTAAACTGGGTGGAAGATTTAGCAGCTCGTTCAACTTTTGATATAACTCTTAAAGGTCCATGGATTGTTGATTCAACCTATTTTAGAACAGGAACGCTCAGTAAATCCGTTACTGTTACGTTGGCAATGACAAATCAGTCTGGAAGTACATACGTAGTTTATCCCAGAGCTAAGGTTTACAAAAACGGTGTATGGTACGACAGTACAAACTCTGATAGCATAAGCGTGGCCAATGGTAATTATTCCGGATCTTTTACATTCCAGTTTTCTACTGCTCCTAATCTTTTAAGTACAGATCCGATTGGTAGTGTTGAGCTTGTTGGCTCAGATAGTAAGGTTTATAGTGTGGTTTTAGCAGACTAATTTTTAAAACTCAGAATATGAAACTATTTAAAACAGACATCGTGCTTGTTGAGAAAGGGAAAGCTTCGGAAGCTTATACTTTACTGCAAAAAGCAAAAATTAAAACCTATACCTCAGGTCGCTTCAGGTTTGATATTAATACAGCGGTTATAACACTTGCTGTAGTTGGATTGGCAATATTATTATTCACATTAATCTAAAATAAAGATGAACGAAAATTTTCAAAAAGCACAACAGATTATGCAGGCCCTTCAGCTCACAGAGCAAAAGGTAAATCCTAACAATCCGAGCATGTATATTTCCGAACCGGTTATCACGGAAGAAGATCGCGCAAAGCTTGTAACAGAGTTGGTTAAATTACTTGCTCCTTCAGAAACAGTTTAAACCGGAATCGGGGAAACCCGGTTCCTTAACTTTTGAATTATGGAACTTGAAATACTGAAACAAGGCGCTACTGCTGAAATTGTTTATGAGGATTTAGGACCTGATAATTTACCACTCAATTTAGATGTGTATCAGGATATAATAGCGGTACTCTACACTTATCCGAGTTCTCAGGCAAGATTTAGTCTTGTTGGATCAGCAGAATATCCTAACCTGGTTATTATGGCTGATGATAAAAAGTCTGTGAAATTAAAGATCACGGAAGAAATTAGCCGAAGTCTAAAGCCGGGAATTTTAAAGCTTTGTATAAAGGGTAAAAGTTCATCCGGTGAAAGGATCATCCATGAAGAAGAGTTAATGAGGGTTGAAAAATCAATACTTTCTGAGGCATGAGTGGAAGAATAACAATAAACAAACCAGGTGGAAGCATTTCGAGAGTTGTTTCCACATCGAGGGTAAAGGTGGTAAATGTTGTGAATTATGTTCCCGCAGATCCAAAACCGTTCGAATATAACGCATCTGATTTAATCGATGGATCTAGAATTCTGGATCATAACCTCAATACATTAAAGCCAAAGGTTACCATTTTTGCCGATGGGGTTCGGGAGGTTGAGCAGAATACGAAAGTTGAAGTTTTCAACAATGGGAACGGCCTTGAAAACTCTGTTCGAATTACCCATTATGGCGGTGGTTTAAACTACAAAGTTGATATTTCGAAATGAAACGTTATTCTCCATCCGATATCGAGTTTATCCGCGATAATCATCAGCGTATGACTTATAGCGAGATTGCTACTGTTCTCGGACGTGAGGAAAATTCAATACGTCAGTTTTGTCATAAACTACGGCATAATAATGAAATTGAATCAAAACATACTGAAACTCTGACAAGTGAAGAGGAAGATTTTATCAAGAAAAATTTTGATTCAATGACCTGGGCGCAATTGGGAAAAGCTATCAGTAAAAAGGGAAGTGTTGTATGCCATTATGCAAAAAAAATAGGTCTTAAAAAATCGAAAGAAAATTTTTATAACGGTCGTGTTAATGATGATCATTTTAAAGATCCTTCAATGGAAATGGCTAAGGCTTCCCTGGCATTAGGATCAAAATTAAAGGTTTCGGATATACCTGATGAGTTAGCCGAAATTCAGATTCTTAAAATTAAACTGAAACGAGAACTACAAACTAAACAAAATGCAGGTTTCTGATTACATAAAAAAATACGATTTCGAGTCAGGAAGATTTAATACTGACAGCCTTCTTGTGGATATGGCAATTGAATTTATAACGAAAGTAGAGCTGGAAAAGAAGTTTGAAACTCCTTATAAGTCATTCAAACTATTTTGTGACCAGATCAACAACAAGTATCTGAATTTTAAAAAGTATGCACCAAGCTTAAATGGCGTTCATTGGAACCTGTTTTATGCCAAAACGTACAGCAGGCTTCGTAATTTGTTTTATCAGGCTGAAGCATTGCCCAACGGTACGCCAGATTATAAAAACGCTTACGAAAATACAGAAGATGATTGCGACTTCTTTTTATGGGTTCTCGATGAATCCCAGGAGATGAAGGAAAGTAAATATCTGGTTGATTATTCATGTTTTTTAAAGATTTTCCCACAGGTTACAGATGATGAAAAAGTAATCCTGGAAGAATTTGAAAACCTAATTGGTGATGAAACTTCAGATGATGATCGTTATGAATACACTTTGGCAAAAAACCAGTGCCTTTATTTGATCAATCGGGAAGATTTCGATTTGGATAAGGTCCGGGAAATACTTCACGGGGAAAAAGTGTCGGAGATAAAAACACGTCAGCCAGTTCATGAGCAAAAAGTGGAATCTTCTAATCTTCCAGCTCATAAAGATCCTGAAAATGTATATGCTGATGAAGAAGAAAACCTTCCTGCCAATCAGGAAAAACAGCATGTTGTAACATACACCCCGGACCCTCAGGCAGCAGCAATAAAAGCAATGCTTTTTGATAATCTCAAAGCGATCCAGAAAGGACAAATGGATGTCAACCGGGCTAATTCATTTAATGCAACGGTTCAGACATACATCAATATGTCAAAAGCACAATTGGAGATTGAAAAGTTTGTACAATCAAAACAAAGGAAAAAATGAAAAAATTAATTGTATTGCCCTTGTTGCTTTTATGCATTGGCTTAAATGCTCAGGCTCCGTTTTTTGGGGATAGAGTTTTTATAAGTATGGATAAACAAGATACCATGACGTTGAAATTTGTTGGTGATACTGTTTATTTTATCTCAGATAATGGATTCTTTAAGTTTTCAAAAGCAATATCAGTAGATTCCATTAGGCTTAAAGACGGAAAATGGATAAAGGGAATTGTAACAACTGAAACAGATCCGCGATGGATTTCTGATAGTGCTAAATATTCACCGAAAAGCTTTGTGGGTAAATCAATAAAGGATTCTCTTTCTACCATTAAACCAAGATTGCCGATAATATCAATAAAGCCCACGCGAGATTCTATAAATTATGAAATGACTGGTTATGGAAAAACTTATAAAATACCTGTCACTTATACTGTAACCCGGCCTTTGGGTTGCGCTTCTATTTCATCAGTTAAGATAGATTTTAAGACATTGACAATTCCCGCATTGAGTGAAGGTGCGGCATATACAGGTATTGATACAATTTTGTTTGCCGGTCCAGATTGCCCAACGTGTGTAACTTCTTATTCAAAAACCTTTAATCTAAAAGCGGTATCTGGACGCGATACGGTTACTCAATCACTCACCTTAAACCAATATTTCAAGATTTATGCGGGTCCGGTTTCATATTATACTACAGGAACAGTAATTCAGGTATACGATAA
The DNA here is from genome assembly GCA_021779665.1 of Bacteroidota bacterium. Taxonomy (GTDB): domain Bacteria; phylum Bacteroidota; class Bacteroidia; order Bacteroidales; family JAAUTT01; genus JAAUTT01. The sequence continues at coordinate 32,730 of JAJYAG010000031.1, forward strand.
TGATTTCCTTAACAGTAATATGAAATCTGAAATTTTAGTGTCTGGAAATGCATTATTAAAGAGTATTTCTCCGGTAGGAAGTCAACTTGTTGTGGGAATACCAATCGATTTACTTTCAAAAACAATTTATGTGAACGGGTTGCCATATAGATTTATCCAATATACAACCAGAAATAACAATCATGTTAATAAACGCAACGCAGCGCATAAGTATGTTGCTCTTGTTTCGGCAGGAAAGATAAAAGGTGTAATTCAAACAATCGAAATAAAATGAGAAAGTTAATTATTCTTTGCCTGTTAATGATTCCAGGATTCATAAAGGCACAAACCTACCAGTATAGAAAAGGGGAAATACAACAGATTGTAATAAATGTGAATAATACTTCATCAAACGATATCCTTTCCAAAAGAGGAAATCGGGTAAAAATAGACGGGCGTTGGAAGTATTTCCCTAAAGACACAATTACGATAAATAGGGTTCCTTGTGTAAGCACATCTTTTACTATTGTTTACGGTCCATATAGGGGCCATAAAGGGAAATCATCTTGCCCAATAGTTTATTCACTCAATTATAAGGATTCAACTTCGTGTGTAATTTTCTTAAATCGATCTGCTTCATTGGAGCAATAATATTCCAGTGCAATCTATCTGCACAGGTTTTTGATCCGATTCTTTCTGGTTATGTTGAGTCATTCCAATATGAGGCCAGAATAAGAGGAATCAACCATTTTAATTTTTTGAAGTGCGTAAAGTTTCCGACTTATACCGAAGATTCTGTTTTTGAAATAAGTAAACAGAAGCCTGCAGGATGGGATGGCGTTGCTATATTTTATGAGTCGGGAGATATTTTAGTTTTTATAAACAGAATCGCATTTGATAATAGTGATGAATTTGGAAAAGAAATGATTGTTTATCACGAGCTGTTTCACGCATATTTTAATTATCCTCATGTTCCAGGATGCCTAATGATGAAAGAGGAAAAGATAACAAGTGCTGATGCCGCTTTTTATAGAAATAACAAAAAAAAAGTTCTTGATCAGGTTTTTAATCGTATTCGAAAATGAAAAGAGTAATATTAATCACATGTTTTATTGCAGTCTTTTTTCAATTAAAGGCTCAGGATCCAAAAGGACAAACCATCATCGGGGTTATAGCTCCAACTGATTCGTTGGATGAATACTATACGCATGATGATTATTTTGGGCTTACGGCAACAAAGATAGTTAAAACACTTTTGCAAAGGGATAATCTTCCAATTTCGCGGCGAAAATTGGGAATGAAGGTTTATGTTCAGGATTATGATATTTGGTATAGGCTTGAAGATTGTATCGATAATAACTGTTGGATTGAGGATAGGATTGATACGCTTAAAGGAGGTACATATTCCACGGGTAAAATAACTGTTCAGCCTTCAACTGATGGATCAACATTTCTTTACGATGCTTATAATTATCAAGGATATCAAAGGTTTGGGGTGACAAAAAACGGTTTACTCATTGTTGGGAGAAGAATGCCATTGGCTGTAAATGTTGATGCTCTCGCATGGATTGGGGATAGGAACGAGTTACTTGCCACAGATGGTATGGTAATAGGGAAAGATAATATAGTAAATGGTGATACTGCAGCTGCTTTTGGTTATAACCTTGAATCAAATAAATACAATGCTTTGCTCATTGGCCGTGGAGCAAACAGATCCAACAGGGTTAAAAGCAGATGGATGCGTTCGGTAAATATCGGAGCTTTCCAGACTATTCCGCAGATTGAATTAACACAAGGGGCTGTGAGATTAAACTCTGATACCTTGTATTGGAACAATATTCCAATAATGGATAAGGAAATTATGTTGACAGGTTCCCTAACAGATGGGGCACCAACAGCAGCACAGATAAATTCAATAACCGGGCTTACCCCTGTAACGGCAACAGCAGGATATAAAAAAAAGATTCTTGACAGTGATGGAAGTAGATTAATCTATGATATTACAAGCGATGGAACAAATTGGCAATATATAATTAGAACAAAAGCATTATGACACATTTAACTTATTTATTCTTAGTTCTGGCAACAGTTAGCAATGCGCTTTTAATGTCGCTTTGCAGGTTAAACAACCCGGTTTACCACACTTTTGAAGTGTTGACAGTATTATTTTATGCTGCTTTCGGTTACATGATTGCAAAATCAAACCAGTTTTGGAACTGGGTACTTGTTTGGGCCATGGTGAGATTTTCTTTTTATTCATCCATTTGGGGCTATGTAGCATATAAAAATCCGGTTTATCTTGGTGATGGAGCATGGACAGACAGGTTGATAAAAACAGTTCTTTTTGATTGGATGAACCAGAGTCCGGGAGCGCTCGGATATCTGTATTTCATAGTTGGAATTTTCTCAGTTTTGATGTATTTGAGAATACATTTTAATCAAAAACAGTAGGCTTTATTGTTTCACTTAAATATTAATTATTATGCAAATTGATTCAAAATTCTGGAAGGGCATCTTTTTGATGTTCAGTGTTATTTATGCTGCTATGCAGGGAACCGGGGAAATTATGTGGACCTACACGCTTTCCCTTGCTGTACTGACGGGAGTGGCCTACTACGTAAAAAACTACTGGATCGCTCAGTCAGTTTCAGTAGAAGGTGCATGGGATTGGCGTGATTTTATGTCGGGTCTTGTCCTTGCCGTGGTAGCCGCTTTAATCGATTCACTTGGAAGTATCATTGTCGGAAAGGTTATTTATTGGCATGAGCTTGGAAAACTTGTATTATCAGTTTTCGGAACTTATATGCTGACTACTTTCGGCTTTGGTCCGGCAAAGGCTGCAAAATCACCATCATCTATTTAAACAAAAGGCAGGTTTTTTCCTGCCTTTTTGTGTTCGATTTATTATCAATGAAATTACTAAATAGTATTGTAATAGATCGTTATAAATACTTAATTTGAGGGTATCAAAATTTCAAATTGTTATGGCAGCTAAAGAATTAAAAAACAAAGATTTGTATATCATCCGTGAAACGTTGAACGGTATGACAAATTTCCGGAGCCTTGAATTCGCATCCTGGCTTTGTCGGAATCTAAAAATAGTGAATTCAGAGATTGAAATTCTGGAAGCAGGATTGAAGTCAGAGAAGTTCAATGAATACCAGAAAAAGAAGCATGAGATTCATTCTAAGTACTGCAAAAAGGATGCATTAGGAGAACTCCAATTGACAATTCAGGGAAGGTATCAAATCGAAGATGAAGAAAGTCATAACAAGGAAATTGAGAAATTGAAATCCGAGTATAAAGATGTTTTGATTGATCGGGAAAAAGTGGTTGCTGAGATGGAAAAACTGCAAGAAAAGAAAGTCAATTCCAGCGTAAAGTGTATTCAGATTTCGAAAAAAGAACTTCCGAAAGAGATATCCGGGAACGAGTTTATAGTTCTCGACATGTACAACCTCATTAAATACTAAAAGATGGATGGAAAGATTGTATTGGACACTACGGTTGCTCTGTTTTTCGGTGGTATTATTGTGGCTATCCTTGGTTTTTTTCTTGTACGTACTTACAATATTATCGATAAGCTCACCGACAGCATTCAGGATTTTAATTCGACGATTAAGGTTCTTCAGGAACGAGATGAAAACAGGGATTCAGCTTGTAAAGCAACCCATCAGGTGATTAATGAAAGGTTGAATAACCATAGTGCTGCAATTAAGCAGCATGATAAGGAAATAGCCGAAATAAAAGTAAAAATTGAATAATATGGGAAAGCTCACATATTTGGTAATTCATTGTTTGGACACACCTCCAAACATGCATGTTACAAAAAAGATGCTTCAGGATTGGCATATGAGTCCAAAACCGCGGGGCCGTGGTTGGGATCGTTTGGGATATTCTGATATCATTCACAGGGATGGAACAGTTGAAAATGTTACTGCTTATGATGGTGATGATCTTGTGGAATCAGATGAAATAACCTGGGGAGCAACGGGGGTAAATTCTGTTTCCCGTCATATTTCTTTGGAAGGTGGAAAAGGTGAAAATCCGACAAAGGAGTTTGGCGAAATGTTCACCCCGGAACAGGCGAATTCTTTGGTAAAATATGTAAAGGATTTTTTATCAAAGCATCCTACTTGTAAGATTGCCGGCCATTATAATTTTGCGGCCAAACCTTGCCCTAATTTCAACGTCAGAAAGTTCTTTTTAGGGTTCGGATTTGATGCTAAAAATTTAATGTAATGGAAATTACAATTTACACTCAGAATATAGATCCTGAATTTGTAGATATTGTTAATGAATTCTTTTGGGATCTTATATAATACTTTCAGTCGACTGAAAAAAGACTTTCAGAAGCTTAAATTAGACTTAATGTTACTTTAAGTCCCTTATCAGTCGACTTTCCTTTCTTCTTTCTATTTTATATTTAATATATATTATAATATAAATACAGAATATAATTAAATACAGAGATAAGTATCTTATTTAATTACTACAGAGAAAAACAAAAAAAGAAGCTCAAATTTGAACGATAATGAAAAAGATAATCACATATATTGTTTTGGGGTTAATAATTACCGGGGGGGCTTTTCTGTTGGGGAAAAGGTCAAATAATAGCATCCCTTCCAATTGCGTTCTGATAAAAAAAAGCGACCTGGATTCAATGAGAATGGTTTCGGGAAAGTTGCCGGACACAGTTTATGTTAAATACGACACGGTGATCAATAAAATTGTGGTTCGGACAATAAAAGAAATTGTATATCGGGATTCAATTGTTTCCGATAGTACAAGATTTGTTTATTCGCAGGCCGTAAATGATGAAATTGATATCAGGGTTAATAGTTTGGTTCAGGGAAAGCTTTTAAGTTCTGAAATCGATTATTTCTTGTTTGTCCCGAAGCATATTACAAAAACTGTTTATCTGGAAAAACAGGTTCCTTATTTTGTCCAGGTGCAAAGCAAACCTCAGAAATACTTTGTTGCTGCAGGAGTTGGAGGAACATGGAACGGATTGGCGGCATCCGGCGAAATAGGTATTTTAAAAGGTCGGAAGAATTATTCCATTGAAGCGGTTCGGGTTCAAAATAGTTACCTATTCCTCCTAAAAGCCGGTATGAGATTTTGATGGACATGTTAAAATCTATATTTTTATCCATTATAAGAATGCTGTGAAGCACCGTAATAAAGTAGTTGTTTGTGAGAGCCGGAAATTCCGGCTTTTTTTATGATTTAGAAGAAAATAAATGTTAAAATATTTGGTATATAAAATACTAATTAGTATATTTACAGTATAATTAATACACAAACAACACAAACCATGAAAACATTAAATTATTTCGAAGCAAAAGAAAAGGCAAAAGAGTTAGGAATCGTTGGTTACCACAAAATGAAAAAAGAAGAACTCTTCCAGGCCGTTGAAAAAGAACTTTCAGAAAAGAAAGAGGAAAAGGAATTTTTAACCATGATTGACGGAATTGAATTCAATCCTTCAGAAGGTGATCAAGTTGTTTATTCTCCAAAGAATAAACAGTCGATTTTAGCTACAGTAAAGAAAGTAACTCCAAAGTATTTTCTACTTGTTTTATCCGATGGATCAGAAAAGTGGTCTATGATAAATAACCTTAAACCTGTAGTAGCAGAAAGCGAATTGATCAACCTTTAATTCAGGAAACATGTACGACGACTTAACGAAATGTGAGATTGCTGAAATAAAAGTGAGCTACAAGACAAAGGTAAAAGCTTCAGACAGGCCGCATGTTGATTCTTCCAATACTGCAAAGGATCTTTTAATAAAATCTTTTGATCCTGATACCATCGAGTTGTTCGAGACTTCAAAGGCAATGTATTTGAATCGTTCAAATAAAGTTATAGGTGTTATAACTATATCAGAAGGAGGGTTGACAGGAACTATAATGGACGTCAGGAAGATTTTGGCTCCGGCAATCAACCTCATGGCTAATGGAATAATATTATGCCACAACCATCCATCAGGAAATGAAAAGCCATCTGAAAATGATATATTGATCACTCAAAAGGTAAAAGAGGCAGCAAAATTTTTCGATATCACGGTTTTAGATCATCTGATTATCACCCCTGATTTGAGATATTACAGTTTAGCAGATGAAGGCGTAATTTAATTATGCCTTCATCTGATCGAAAATTAGTCAGTAAATCCCCTAAAAAGTATAATATGAATGCAAGTTTTGTGATTTTAATTTTTGGAATTTCGGTTCTATTTACAAGCATAGGAGTTACGGCCTTTTTGTCTTACATCTTTACAAGAGAAAGGGCTAAACGATGAACCTGATACTTTTTAAAAATGCTCCAATTGAAGTAAGTGGGAGTGTTAAACTTTCCGTTTCCGGAATAATGATTCGGGAAACTTCCTTCGGGTCGGTTTGGATTGATCCAATTGTTGATGAAAAGCCAATGCCATGCTTTATTGAGATTCCTGGTGATTATTTGGATGCAGTAATTGAAACCTTAAATAGAATAAAGCATGAACGCAGTTGAATTTGTACAATCTGTAATAGACTCAAAAAATGGGTTTATACCTGAAAAAACATCGATATTCGATTACTATCGACGCACTGTTCATTTTAAAGGTGTTCTTACCACCGGGGAACCGTTCAGTTTTACCATGACTGACCGCGAGGAAATAAAGAGCTTTTTCAAGTTGTTCAATTCAAATTTTAGAAAGGGAATGTACTGATGGAAATAGGGAGATCAGAGATTTATCCGTGTGGAATTGTACCATGCTATTATTGTGAATTGCATTATGTGTGTTATCCAGATTATTTAAATTAGATATGAACGGAATTATAACCAAAGAAGGGTTCCTGCAGGTTGAAAGAAATGGGAAATTAAAACAGCAATTTTGCCCGTTTCTATCAGGAATAAACGGAAGCGTAGTTTGTGGAGACGAATGCGCAATGTTCGGTGAGCTCGAAAAAGTAGGAACATCAAAGAGGTTTGAACTTGAACTTAATTGCGGGAAAGGCCAGTTAATAACAATCACTAAAGACGAAAGAGAATAAAGGGACTTTTAATCATTTAAAAATGGAAGAGAATACTAATAAAGAAAACGCTATTGTCAGGCAATTTTTTACTAAAAGAGCGAAAGAAAGGGTGTTATCTATCCCTTCATGCCTGTTAAATATTTTGATTGGTGAAAAATTTTATATTGCAGGAGGGGCTATGATTATGAATAAGCCAAATGATATTGATATTTATGCAGAAGGCTTAAAAAATGATCTTATAAACTCTTTGCCAAAAGAAATATCTTTTGTTTCAAAAACTATGAATGCCTATACATTTAATTGTAATGGCATAATAGTTCAGGTTTGTTTGTATTACAAAGAGACTTTAAAAGCTTTAGTTGATAGTTTTGATTTTGCTCATATAAAGGTTGGCGCAAGATTTGATAAGTATCATGATATAAACGAAATATATATTTCAGAAGATTATAAGACATCTTCTTTAATTGGTTCAACGTTTTATACTGGTTCTGATTTTCCTTTAAGTTCTATGATCAGAATTAACAAGTATATAGAGCGTGGTTGCTTTGTTGGAAAGTCGTACATACCTGAAATAATTAAAATTATGTCAGATATATACGATAGAGGTTTTGAAGATTATGATGATTTTAAGGACCAATTGGATGCTGTTGATCTTGGATTAATTCCTTCAGAGATAAGCCAAATAACTGATGCTTCAGATATATTTTATGAGTTTTTTGAATTGTTGAATAAAGGTAAGTAGTAGACTACAACAACATTAAGTAAGTAACTATGGAAACTATAAAACTCAGGTGTAAAAGAAACCCCATAACATCAAATGGAATTAAAACAATGGATTTTACAAAAGGTAAAATTTATGAATTCAGAAAAGTTGAAGATCCTGAAGGATGGGAAACAAAGGATGATGATGGTGATAGGGAAGTGTTCTTCCGATTGGATTTATTGTTTGAAGAAATATAGCGGTTTTGTCCGCTATTTTTTTTGAAAATAAATGATCAAAAATATTGCTATTAATATACTTTTTAGTATATTTACATATCAAAACACAAACAACTCAACCGAATGAAAAAGGTAAACGAAAGTAACAAGGTTTTCAACTTCCACAAAAGAAAAGAAGCTATTCTTCAATTAGCTATTCAAAAAGTAGATATAAAACTTGATTTCTATTCTAAAGAATCCGAAAAAATACAAGGTAATTGGAGTGATTCGGACAGAGAAAAATTTAAAGACTGGAATAATCTGCATGATTTAAAAGACAGGCTAATGTCAAGATTAAATGATAATTACTGTAGTTATCAGAGTTTTTGTTTTAGAAGATTTGGAATTGCAATTTACTAACAACCAGGAAAATGACAGCAACATTAATCACCCCTATAAATGGTTACCGAAACATTGAATTGATTGAAAAAATTGGTTACAAATGGAGAGCAATAATTTGCGGCTCAGGGAAAGAGATTGAAGTTTATGAAGATGAATTTTCAAAAGAATAGCGATATGTCAGAAAAGAAAATAATCAAAATCAAATTCGTTGGAGTTGATAACTGGAACCGTCCAGTTTTCAGGAATATTGAATCTAAAAGCCATTATGGTAGTGTAAGCACTCTGTTCCCATGGGAATCGAAAGAAGAGGAAGTCGTAAAATATTTCAAAGAGAATATTGATGAACTGGAATACTTTGGAAACCACTTCGGATGCGAACCTATGGGTGGATTAGATAGCAGGCTTAAACTGGAAATAGTCGACTAACATGAAGGATTTCAATAAGATTTTCGAGCAGTTGGCTTACCGGCATAGTTACATGAAAGTTTTCGATGATTTCCTGCAGGCTGCAATTTGCGCCCTGGCACTCGGTAGAATGGAAAAGGAATATTATGAAACCATAAAGGGCTACAGTCCGGAGGAAGTTAAACAGTTCGGAAATCTTTTTGGAGCTTTGATACTTGCCTATGAAAAGGTTTCAACTCCTGATGGTGGTTGGGATGATATGCTTGGTCATATTTTCGAAGAGCATAATGGAAAATTTGGCCGGGATGCCTCTGGTCAGTTTTTTACGCCTCCTCATTTATGTGATTTGATGGCTCAATTATCAGGTGCCGAAACCACAGAAGAAAATAAAATAAATGATCCAGCATGCGGATCGGGGAGATGCCTTATATCTATCGACCGGCTTAATCCAAAAAACAGGTTCCATAATTTTTACCTGGGGATGGATGTCGATAGCCGGTGCGTGAAGATGTGTACTTTAAATTTCTTCATGTTCGGCATGAAAGGGGTGGTAATTCACATGAACTCACTGTCACTTGAAGTATGGAGCGGATACAGGGTTTATCTTCCGGAATCATGTCTCGGAATCAAGCCTCTTTCAAAAGCTCAATGTATGGAATACCTCTTTGAAGTACAGAACCCCGAAGTTGACAAAGTACAGAACCCGGTTTTGCTTAATACAGAACCTTCCATAAAGATTGAAAAACCAAAACAATTGTCACTATTCTAATTAAACATATCTACAAATGAAAGCATCGGAAAATTTTAAAAATGTTATTAGTGCCCGTCTCCAGAAGATGGGCGAGGAAGATCCTCTTTTTGCTGAATCTCTTAAAAAGGCGGACAAGAACATCGATGATTGTATTACTTACATCCTGAATACGGTCCAGAAGAGTGGATGTCAAGGGTTCACGGATGAGGAGATCTTCGGGATGGCAGCTCACTATTACGATGAGGATAAAATCGAAATTGGAAAGCCGGTTAATTGTAAAGTAGTGGTTAATCATTCTGTCGAGCTTACTCCGGAAGACATGCAGGAGGCAAAGAAAATTGCCATGGATAAAGCTATTGCAGAGGAGCGCGAGAAGTTGAAAAAGAAAGCTGAAGCCAAGAAACAGGAGGCTGCACAGACAACTCAGGGAAGTTTATTCTAATAACCTCTAATTTTTCTCTAATAGATGAAACCGCGTACAAAATTACAAGTCCGGGTATTAAAACTAAGTAATCGGCTTGACATCATAAATAATGAAATGCTTCAATGGGCAATAAAATATTGTTTGAAACATGAAGGATTTATGACTAAAAACCGTGTACTGTGCATGGATTGTGGAAATAGTTTTTCTCCTGGAATAGTTCGTAATAAAAAAGCTGTATGTCCTCATTGCTCTTCTAAATTGGCAGTAAAAGCATCCAAATGTAGAACACTTGAACAAGACATCTATGTAGCAAAAGCTCAAATTTATGAAGAGTTTCAGATTGTAAGGAACTACAAAGTATATTCCAGGCATAAAGCAGGGCAAAAGGCTAAATATGGCATTTACGAAATATTGCAACATTGGATTATACCAGGAGGAAAGCGTGAGGTAATAGCCCGTAATCACTCATTGAATTATTACGTCGACTCATGGAACGGTGATATGGAAATTCGGAATAAATCGTTTGATTGGAGAGGGAACAAGTATGATGTTTATCCAGAAAAGATTCATCCAAAGTCACAGTTTATGCCTGAGTTTTCAAAAATTGGGATCTCGCATAACCTTCAAGAAATGACACTTCTGGAAGCCATAATGAAAGTGCCGAATGATTCTAAATTGGAAACATTGATAAAGTGTAAACAATATTCATTACTGTTTCATTTTCGGGATAAGAACATACACCAGTACTGGACAGCAATAAAGATATGTATCAGAAACAAGTATTTTGTCAAAGATGTCCAGATGTGGGTTGACTACATCGATTTGCTTAATTACTTTAACAAAGATCTCCATAATGCCTATTATGTATGCCCTAAAAACTTGAAAAAGTCGCATGACAAATTAGTCAAGAAAAAGAGGGATGAACAAAATAGAAAGCGAATCGCAGAATTAAGGCGAAAATTGAAAGAAGATCAAGAGGAGTATGTTAAGCTAAGGGGCAGCATATTTGGTTTCAGAATTGCTGATGGTGATTTAATCATCAAGCCAATTGAATCTGTCGAGGAATGCATGAACGAAGGTGATTTGTTAAAGCATTGCGTATTCACCAACGAGTACTACAAGAAAGAAGAATCTTTAATCTTATCAGCTCGAGTCGATGACAAACCAATTGAAACAATTGAAGTTTCCCTCCGGCATCTTAAGGTAGTTCAATCCCGGGGGATGCATAATAAGCCATCACCATATCATGAAAAGATTGTCGATTTAGTCCACAACAACATTAAAGAAATAGCCAAAAAACTTAAAACCAAAAAGCATGTACAACGGAAAAGTGATTTACAACCCATCGGGTAAAGCGGGAGAATATAGTTATTGGGCTGCAAATTTTTACAACGGGTGTTCCGCGCGTTGTGAATATTGCTACAACAGAAAAGGAGTTGTAGCGAAAGTATTGGGGGGTGATATTCCTACTCTGAAAAAATCACTCGGTACAATTGAGCAAGCATTTCATTTTTTCAAAATAGAAGTTGAAAAGAATTTGGAAGAATTAAGAAGAAATGGGTTGTTTTTTAATTTCGTTTCAGATCCGTTTTTAGACGAAACAAGAGAATTGAATACATGGTGTATGAGGTACGCTATGGAATTAGGTATTAAGGTAAAGTCATTGACAAAGCAAACGAAGTGGGTTGGTTATTTTCTTATGTTTTCAGAAAACATAGATAAAAGAATTGATGTTAAAAATCTATTCCATATTGGCTTTACTCTAACAGGACATGATTCACTCGAACCAGGAGCCGCAACCAATCTGGAACGGATTGAGGCAGCAACCAAATTAAAAGCTGCAGGTTTTAAGGTCTGGTTTTCTATCGAACCAATAATTGATATCGAAAGCAGCTGGAAGTGCATCATTCAAACGTCTCACATTTCTGATTTATACAAAATTGGACTTCAATCCGGAAAAAAGTACGACAAACACGACATCAAGGTTTTTATGGACAATGTAATAAGAATTACAAAAAACGAATTCAGATCCGTTCCGGTATATTTCAAGGATTCACTTCTTAAACAGGCGGGAATTTCCCGCGAATCCCTCCCTTCCAATTGTGTTGACCGAACTTTTAATCTGTGATATATGTGGCAATCTGATAATGTGATATTTAATGTAAATGGTAGAGGTTTGGAAGCGCTTACCAAAACATTAGAACTTGTTTTTAAAGGAAGCATGGTAGAAGGGTGGAAATTCAAAAAAGATTATGGTTTATGCCTTTATCAACACGACTCAACAAGCAAAAAAGATATAAATAGATTTCCAGTAAAAATTTCCCCTTCTAAAGCTTCGGAAATAGTATTTGATTGGCTTAAAAGTGATGAAGCTAAACTTGTTCCATGTAAAGGTTGGGATGCTGATTATGATCATGACGGAATTAATGAACTTGGATGGAGGGTCTATACTGAAGATTGGGGACATATCGATGGAGATAGGGATGTTGTAGCAATCAAACCATGCTATTTGTGGTATGGAAAATAATTGTAAAATCATTCAAAAACTTAATACCAAACTATGAAAACAACAATCAAAGTAAAAAAAGAAGTTGAGATTAAAACACTGGTTGTAAAGGCTGGCGTTCGTTATTGGGAAGATACTGAAGTAAACGGAGTGAGTGATGAAAACGGTGATTTAATTCCTTGCCGTGAAGGTGATTTATGGTGCCCGATAATTGATATTGATACTGGGAAAATCACAAACTGGAAACAGGGAGTTTCGGCAGAAGTTCATTACAAGGTTGTGGATAACGGTAGTTATTATTTACATGACGAAAAAGGCGAATCAGTTCTTTCAATTGTATACGACTATGTTCCATCTATCCTTTGCCCGAAAGAACCAGGGTACGGCGATTATATCATCATGGATATTGATGAAAATGGTCAAATTAAGAATTGGAAACCAAATATTGAAGATTTTCAGGAAGAAGATGAAGATTGAGGAAGAAGCTCCGATTTGCCATGCAAATTTCACCTATGAAAAGTGCGACCGAATTCAGATGTTCGGTTGTACTTTTTGCGATCTGAACCCGAACAAGGAAGAATGGTTCTCGAAGGAACATAAAGAAGGGGAACAATTACGCATGAATTTCGAACATAGAAAGGATTGAAATACAACTGTTTAATTAATTCTATATCCTTTCTATGTGAAATTCTATGTAAAAAATCGAATTTATTACGCACAAAAATTAACATAGATGTTTAAAGTACCTGAAAAATTTAGAAAGAAGTCCGGCGCAATGGCAACGGACGAAAGTTACGGCACAAATGGAGCGTTTCTTGTGCCTTTAAATCATGGAACCATTATCGCTGTTTGCATAGCCGCAATAGGTGAAGGGTTTGAGCATGTTTCAGTTTCACTCGGTAACAAGAAAGGCGGTATTAACCGGTGTCCGACCTGGAATGAAATGTGCGAAATAAAAGATCTGTTTTGGGATGAAGATGATTGCGTGATGCAATTGCACCCTCCGAAGGAAGATTGGATAAGTAATCATGACTACTGCTTGCATCTTTGGCGTCCAATCGGTCAGGAAATTCCACGTCCACATCATTCATTAGTTGGAATAAAATGAAAAGGCCTGGATATTTGGTAGAAACCAAAAGTGGGAAAAAGGGCCGGACATTCCATGACAAAGGAGAGGTAAACGGGAAAATTCCGGTTTATCTTGAAGAAAAGCCTTTTGTTTACAGCGAGAAGGCTATTTTATGCGAAAAGGAAAGTTTAAAACTTAAAGGATTTATTGATTAACTATGAAAATAATCATTGACAATAAGGGTAATGCTCATTTTGTAGATGAAGCGCCGGCGCAAGTTGAACTACATGTAAGTGGTAACGTGATAGATTATTCTGAAGGGTTAGTAAGGCTTACAGAGGAAGGTGGAACATTTGATAAAATTGTTGCTTTCTCTTCAGAGTGCAAAAAGTTTGAATCATGAAAGCTATTTCTGTAAAACAACCATGGGTCGGAAATATTGCAGTAGGAAAAAAGACTGCTGAAATTCGGAGTCGGAGAATTAAACCGATGGGTGATATTCTTATATGTTCTGCTCAGCTTCCATTTGAAGGGATTGGTAGGTACCAGTGCAATAATA
>JAJYAG010000207.1 GCA_021779665.1 Bacteroidota bacterium
TGATTAACAAATTAATTGAATTTCTAATGTTCTGGAAAAAGAAAGAACAGTTAAAATTACCCCCGGGTACGCCGAAAGTCGAAAGTCCGGCTTCGAATGGACAGTCTTTTTTAGCAAGGTCGATGAAAGTGTTGCTGGAGGTTGTGGAAGCCAGATTAAATCATCACTTTGGAGAAATGCCAAATTTTATAGCGCCCGAAATTATCATTGTAGATGACGGATCAACAGTATCCCGTTTTGTAATCGACAATCAGCTCACGGTAGAAGAGTATCTTATTCTATCCCTGACAATTTCGCCTTATCTGAGTGCCGATCTTTTTACTGATGTGATAAGAAAATATATACCCAAAGGAGGTGAATTCCCGGAGTTTGGAGGTGTGAAAGGTATCAATTACAGGGGAATTATACCAACAGGAGAAACAGCGCTTTTTTTACTGGCAGGAACTGACATTGACAAACGAATTCAGTACTCATCATGGCTTAAAGGTGAAATAGAAGGTAATCTGCCTAAAGATGCTACCCTTCCGCGAAAAACCATATTTCAGCGAGGTATCGTGGTGTTGGAACAAATGAAAGAGGGAGAGCCTGAAATGAGCGGAAAACTTCTCCTTTCGCAAGAGAAAGTCAGTGAATTTCTCTCAGGCCAAAAATGGAAACCCGTTTTTGGGTCAGGATTTCCGGCCTCGTTGCTGGAATCGAAGATGGAATGGACTGACATTGTTTTATCGCCTCAAACAGAAAGAGACTTACGCATGATCCAGCATTGGCTCACTTATCATAACCGGCTGGAAAGTGATACCAACCTTGGGAAAAGAACCAAACCCGGATACAGGGCTCTTTTTTATGGTCCTCCGGGTACCGGCAAAACGTTAACAGCAAGTTTGCTTGGTAAAGAATATGGCCTGGATGTTTACCGCATTGACCTTTCGCTTGTGGTTTCAAAATACATCGGAGAAACTGAAAAAAATCTTCAATACATATTCGATACCGCTAAAAACTGGATCCTGTTCTTTGACGAAGCTGATGCTTTATTCGGCAAACGAACCAACGTACAATCAGCGCACGATCGTTTTGCAAATCAGGAGGTTTCGTACCTTTTGCAAAAAGTGGAAGAACATCCCGGCTTGGTAATTCTGGCTACAAACTTCAGAAACAATATGGATCAGGCTTTTTTAAGAAGATTCCAGTCAGTGGTTTCATTCAATCTGCCAACGGAACAGGAACGCCTTAAACTCTGGAACAATACTATGCCATCCGATATTCCCTGGAATAAAGAAATATCGCTTAATGAGCTGGCCCGCAAATATGAACTAACCGGGGCTGCCATTCTAAATATAGTGCAGGCGGCTTCCATCAATGCCTTATCTGAAAACCGAGATATTGAAGAGCGGGATTTACTTGAATGCATCCAGGACGAATATTTGAAAAATGGTAAATCCATTTAAAATCATCTTCAATTTATAGCCCTCCATCTGAATCATCAGAACAATTTATTTTCTCTGTTGTTACACATAAACTTTTGATATGTGCTACATCATTATTTATTTCTACTAGCAGAAATGAGCATGTTTTAAATTATGCCCACTAGTTAATCCTTATAAATTTTGTTATATGAAGCCAAAACAAACCGGTCTGTTGTGTTATGAAGATTATCTTGAGCTTTGTTCTTCGCTGAATTTAAGGATACACGAAAAAAAAATAAAACTACTCCTAGAAACCTATAAGCCGGAAATTTCTACCAGGATACCCTTTGGATCGTGCCTGATAGATTACTCCAGAAACAAATACCTGTATGCATCCGAAAATTGTACCGATATAATAGGCTATAGCCTGATGAGCCAGCCACAAGGACCTTTGAGCCAGCTTGTCAGTCTTCATCCGGAAGACATGGTTATATTCAACAGCATGTTGTTTCCCGATATACTGACGTTTCTAAAGAATGTACCATTTTCTGATTACGAACGATACCGCTTTTCGTTCAGCTACCGGTTTTTTCAGAATAATGGCAACATGTTGCATTTATTGCAGCATAGTACCTATCTGGAACCTACTCACGATGGCAAACCGTTATTAAACATGTCGATTTTTTCAGATATAAGCGATTTCAAAACCGACTCGCAAATGAAGCTCACCATCAACTATCTTAACACCGACCGGGGTTACGTTCCAATTTATAAAAAATATTACTCACTTGAAAAGGCTCTTCCTTTTTCCAACCGCGAACTGGAAATTCTTAAATTAAGTCTTCAGGGATTAAGTGCTAAAATGATTGCCGAAAAACTATATATCAGCATTCACACCGTTAAAAACCACAAACGCCATATGATGGATAAATCTTCAACCAACAATATTACTGAACTGATTAACTATACGCTGAAAAATGGAATTAGGATTTAGCAATATATAGCAATTTACCATCTCCGAGGTGAATGAAAAAAGGCGTATTTCGAATTCAAAAATATTTATTTCGCTAAGTTAATAATGAATAAACAAGAGCCTTCATTTTGGATACGCCAGTTTTAAATATACTGGAAATGCTTTTCACGCCATATTAAGGCTAAGTAGTTGTTTGATCAAGTATTAACTACCAAGTTTCCAATCTCCTTTTTTATAACCCTTTTTGCGTTAATGATGAATAAAAACAACATTTGAGCGGATAAACTAAGATATTACTCGCAAAATCTATGATATATTTTATATGCACTCCAAAATAACGTTTGATCCGAATTAATACCATTAATTTAACTTTACATTGTAATTACTTTGTGTTCTTGCTTGATATTGTTAAATTTGAAACACCTATGAGGAAGGAATCGGGCTCTGCAGGGATGCAACCCGCCAGCGCCAAAACGAGGTCGCGACGGAATGTCGATCCCCTGGAAACAGGGGTTTTTTATTTGTACTTCATCAATTATTAAATACATTTTTCTACCGGCTTTTTCATTTTACAGCTACTGCCTTAATTATCAGGTCCTGATTAATATCTATCGAAATATTTCGACCACCTTTTTTCTCGCCCAGCTCTATAGAAAGTTTCTTGTCATTATCAATAGTAAACTTGTCAAACACAAAAATGATTGGGTGATCACCCGTTCCGGCGCTGATCGTCTCAAGACTGTTAAAGGAAAAGATTGGTGTTTTTTCAACCTCCTGGCGTGAGGCTTTCTTGAGTTTCTTTTTATCAACTATATAGAATTTTATGTAATTGATATCATAATTGATCGAGGAGGTATTACCTACACTCATTACAAAATAAAGCTTATCCTGATAGATGTAAATGTTGTTTATAGCCAGGTAGGTCTTTTTAATCGTGGATCCAATCCAGTATGCCGGAGCTTTTTTAATTATCTCTCTTGAAACGGAGATATAAGTGGATTCTGTATTTGATCGTGATACCTCCTTTTGCACACTATCTGAAAACATCTTTTCCCGAACCGATGAATTTATCCTTTTACCAAGTGAATCTCCAATAAAATAGGTCAGCCTTGAAATATCCTTATTGTACCGTAATAGGAACGAATAACAGATGTTATCGACTGTTATAACCGTTAGGTTTGTTTCCTCAAAATCCGAGATCTTTGAGGCAAGTTTTACAATATCACTCTTTGATTCGATCAGCACGTCACTACTTCCTATGTCGTAATATGAAACCTGGGCCGGGAAAAACAGATGCACTGTTTTGTTAAAAGTAAGTTCCACAGGAACAACTTTTTGCCCAAAGGCATTAGTGGAAAAGAAAAAGAGTAAAAGGAAAACATTTTTCATAAAATTACTTTAATATAAGTTGATAGTTATTTGTAATTATAGCCGAGGCCTGCCGGTTCCGGTTTCTGGCAACGTTCAACACTCCCGAGGCAACCCGGGGAACATTCAGCGCAGATTGAGCTTCAGAAATAGCCTGATCAACAGATTCATTTTTAAGATCATGTTCCGTCAGGCCTGGAATGTAAACTCCTTCCATTCCATCACGGTCATAAGCACGGAGGGTAACGGGAACCATTGAACCTTTTAGATTGATAGAATTGACGTGGATCAATACCCGTTCATCCAGCATCGAAGTAATACCATAAATAATCGTGTTATCCGGGATCGTTACTCCATCCATTGAAAAGGAAGACACAATGCGAAGTTTAACAGTTGAGCCATTATAAACGGTTTGCTTTGAATGCACAACAGCCTGAACTACCGCAGGCCTATTTCCTGAAACTGCTGGAGTTGAACTTTGGGAAAACGAATTAAATGATTCTCTGCGTTGCTGTACTTTTTCCTTAGGAGCCTCAGATGGAGGAGCAAATGTTTTTGGAGGGGTATTGGTAACAGATGTGTAAACCTGCTTTTCAACTTTCATTTTGGAATTTGTTTTAACAGCTGGTTGCTCCCTTTGGTGCTTATGGGGCTGCTCCTCTCCTATCGATTCCCCATTCTTTCCATCCTCCGGGATCAATTCGCCCTCCTGCTTTTTCCTGGATGAAAAAAGTGAATTCAGGTCTACCGACACATTTTCCTGTCGGACATTTACAATGCTGTCACTTATGAAAGTGTCATAGGCTTCTTTTTTGGAGGAGAATATTTCAGTTTTACCTTTAAAATCAGCTAAACTGGCCTCTTTCCTATCGTCTCCATTCCAGAAGAGGGACACAAAATACATGATTCCAAGCAGGATGATAACCCCGATAAATATTGGAATAAGGTATGTAATTAACTTATTATTCATAGCCGCTATTTTTTATTGTCCAACCTCGTATTTCTCTTCTTTCCAGCCCCGGATGAGTAATCCATGTGGATTCTTTGGAAAATCGCGGGTAACAACCTCAATCTGACAAGTGCCTTTGAGTACAAATTGCTTGGTCTGGTCTCCCTTACGAAGCGACATTAAACCTTCAACCGTTACCTGATAGGGATAAGCAGAAACATCGATCAAAAAACTGTTATCCTTCACCTGCGACACCTGGTCAATGTTCTCCTGGATTACAGTATTATACCATCCCTCGTCCTTATATCTGGCATAAAGAGTCCGAAGTGACTCATCACCCTTGTAAAGTCCAAGGTTGATGTTTTTGTCCATCGAAAACTGATCAAAACTGTAAAATGAGCCATAAAACGAGCTGATAAAATCCTTGATCTCAATTTCCAGGGCTTCCTTTTCAGATATCACAGAAGCCCGGTGAATAACCCCATCCCGTTCCAGAACCAGCCGGTTAGTTGCATAAAAGCGATCAATCTTGTAAATAGTTACGGCAAAGGTTACAACCATTACAATTACAAGTACTATCAGACCAATAACAGTCAGGTTATTTCTTCGGATCACCTTTTCAATATTTGTAAACTCCTTTAAAACCTGGTTTTCCATCATGCAAATATTTTATAGAGTAAGTTTTTGGATTTGAAATAGAGATAGACCTTTACCAGCACCAGGCACCAAACGGTAGAGTTATAGGAAATGATCGCCGCTGCATCGGATGCTGTTGTAACGGTCATTAACTTATAAACCCCATGAGCAATTCCATTGGCAAAGAAGTTGATCAGGAAGATCACGATTACCCAAAGATAAAGCATACCATATGCTTTGGCCCAGTTTGCCCACCATCCCTCAAAGCGGTGGTAAATTGAAAAGGCAAGGGCAAATGGTCCCAAAAACCTGAGGATAAATAAAAACGCAAACCGGACAATAATTACAAAGGTGTAAACCAATGAATCAAGCAAGGACATAAAGTAATCGGTCACTTGTACAAAAAGCAGGGATGGATGCTTCATATAGGTCGAGATCGTTGAGACGTTCTCCGACACGCTTTCGACAAGCGAGTTGCTTTCTCCTTCCTTTAACTTTGTCTCCTCTGGCTTATTTGCAAAGTAATCTTTTGTAATCGTGGAATTAACCTTAAAGCTGTTATAGATATATTTCTCGGATTCAACAGCTACGGAATCGAACGTATCTACTATGTAGGAATAAGAAACTATTGTAATAATCAGAAAAAACGGCCTGAAAAGTTCGTAGTAAGTATGTGAATGGGCTTCACCGGTTACCTTGTAGGAAGAGAAATAAAGCCTTGCTGCCTGGATAACCAAAAGTAAGGAGGTAATTGCCTTGGCAATGGTTAGACCATAGCTCATGGCTGAGTTTTTGATCAGCAAGTTATAAAACTGCCAGTATATATCTAGATTATTGTATTCCATCGCTTAAAGGGATTTATATATAGCTCGCTCATCCTCCTCGGCCTTGAGCTCACGAAATTTTATCTTCATGAGGGTTTTCTTTTCACTCATCTGGGTATCGATCTCCGAGAGGAACTTTAAACGCTCGGCATCAGTCATCTTAAAGTAATCATCCCGCAGGATAAGCTGCGCCTGTTTTAACAGCTGATTGATACTTGTGCTAAGTCCATTTAAAACCGTAGTAAAAGACGATATCCGACTTTGTGAAACATATTTAAAGCCACGTGCCTGGCTGGAATAATTGCCATAAAGCCGGACGGCTTCCACCTGGGATTTAATTATATTTTGAACTGCATAAAAGTCATTAATGGCCCGGTTGACTTTGCTTAAAGTCTCCTGGGCCTTTTTATAAAAGTCATAGGTATCCTTGAGTACTTTGGTCTGCTGGGTAGCCTCCCCAAAATTTTTGAGTGTCAAAAGATACTGGTTCGTCTGGTTGATATCGCTTCGAACATCGTATGTTGCCATCTGCGAATGACCCACTTGACCTAAACTAAATAGAAAAAATATGGTTAAAAAACTTTTCATCGGTTTTGTTTTAAAAGGTTTTCAATGGCCATCTCCATTGAGCCGGTACGTGAATATTCTTCCAGGACCGGTTGCTTGTCTTTGGCCTCTGAACGATAAGCAAAGAGGGCTTCCATCGGCAGCTCCAGTCGATAGACATTTGATCGGTCACCTAACTTTAAAAGGAATTCAGTGTAGCGGATATCGCCCGAAAGATTGTTGGAAATAGACTGGATCTGGTTGCAGTCATGAATCGATAGATTGAGTCTTTCGCGTAAAGGGTCTATGGCTTTATCCTGCTTTAGGATGTAAAAAGTATGTGTATTGCCGATAATAGCGTTTCCAATTTCATTGTCCGGCACCTGGTTGATATTTTGAAGTACAATCCCGATCTGCCCATTATGTTTTCGAATGGTCTGAAAATAATAGTCAAAGGTGCGAAGCATAATCGGATACTTCATGAACTTGGCAGCCTCATCAAACCAGATCCTTTTATCGGTCATGCGGTTTTTCCAGATCACATTCTCGGTCACATCCAGTATAGACATAAACATGATTGGCAAAATATCCAGATTGTCTTTGATGTTCTCCAGCTCAAACCCTACGAACTTTTTATCATTCAGGTAAAAACTCTGCCGGGTGTCTTCCAGCAGAAACCTGAACATACCCGTTGCATATTCGCTTGTCACATGAAGGAATTCATCGCGGTTGAAAAACTTCTTATCAATCTCCAGCACATCCATTAAATCTGAAGTTTCCCGAACGAAACGGTAAAAATCAGGGAACGAAAGCCTTGAAGCATTTTTATAGTACTCCTGGATGATCTTGTAAAGCGATACTCGTTCAAAATCTTCTTCCTTGCGGTCCTTTTTCCAGAGAATAAAAATAAAGTTGGCCAAACTCCTTATTTTATCTGCCGTAAGCTCTCCCATATCCCGGATCAGAAAAGGGTTCAGCCCCAAAGGCTCACCCTCACGGTATTCAATGTATGCTGAACTTTCGGGATATAAATGGGAAAGCACTTCAAAAGATTTTCCCATCTCAACGAGCGTTACTATAAAATCCTGTTCAACGCTTTGGCGAAGAATATGGTTCAAAAGAACAGACTTCCCGATGCCAGTCGAAGCTATTATAAATGCATTGCGGGCCCCGATCTGTTTTGTTTCATAGGGCTTGTAAAAATCATCCTTCAGGATGGGGATGTTGAACTTTCGGTCATTGAAAATTAGTCCCCGAGAGTCGTCCGAGTAATTGGTAACCGGAATAAAGAATGTGGAAGCGGCCAGAAGGTCCGTGTCAAATGTTTCCTGACGGGGAAGAAGGCCGGCTGATCCGGGCAGGGTCGAAAGATAATAATAGACATGATCTACGTATGTGGCCTGGTAAGGGGTAATATCACACTGCTTGAAGCGGGAGATTACCATATTGTCAATTGTCGATAGGGCGGCTTTGTCCCTGTCCCACACAATTACATTGATATGTGCCCGGCAAAGGCGGATATTTTCATCCGCATCGATATGCTCCAGCAAGTTTTTAAGTTTGCCTGCTCCCGTCTGGTTCTCGGGTGAGAATTTGGCGAATTTTCTAAAGTCCAGTTCGGATTTTTGGAGCTGTTTTTTTATCTCCTTATGATCGTCGATATATATAATCTGATTTACCACGTGATTACATTCCAGCTCCAATCCAAGGGGCTGAAGGAACGCTTTGTAAAACACGAAATCATCGGCGCTCATGTTATCATCCTTCATGCACGAGGGAAGATACTCGGGGAGATTTCCCGTGGAATTAACCGCATAGATGGCTGCATAGCTATCTCCAATTTTAAACTCCGGGGTAAAGACCACATCCGTTAGTTTCCCATCTGAAAAGCCATTTAGGTACTTAAAGGCAATCTCCCGGATATCTCCTTCCGATAAAGGAACAAGCTTGAAATACGAAGAAGAGTTAAAGACCGGAACAGCTCTTTCAACCTCTTTAACAAAATTTTGAAGGCGAACACGGTCAGTTTTGAAAGCCTGGCCTGTTTTAAGAATTGAGCTATTTAAAAAACTGCGTTTAAGGGATGGAAGGTTCGTATAGGTAATATACAAAAAGGAAAGATGGGAGTAATAAGCTCTTCCCTGGAATTTTCGAAGTGTAGCTTTCTGAAGGAACGTTTCCTTATCAAGGTTAAGTCCTCCGAACTCCTGTCGAAGATAAAAATCTTGCTTATGAACCACACACCCCGAGAGCATTTTGAAAAAGCGGTAAAGCTCCGAATTGATATTGTTATAGTCGGTCTCCGAAAGAGAATATACCTCCGAAAGCTGGAGTGAAAAAGCAAAGGTGATATCACCGTTCTTGCCAATGATTGTATTGCCATCAACCTTGTAAAACGGATAGATATCTTCAGTCTTTAAGATCATCTTTAAACACGGTAAGTGATTTGTTTTTAATAGCACGGATCTTTACAGAACCCATTGATTTTGCAAAGGATTCAAAAGAATAGCGGCTGAAAAATAGGAGCATCGATACATAGAGAACCACCGGTACTGAGGCTATTCCTCCCAGCTTCAAAAGGGGGCCAAAGGGGAGAAATATAAAAATAATGGCATTTACCACCGATACTCCAAAGAACACCCCACCGGCCTGCATCGGCAGGCCAAACAAGGTGGGTGTCCGGGAGATATTCTTATGTACCGGGAAGCGTTTCATCGCCTATTGATAAAGCTGGTTTCCAATTTCGGCTACGCCAAGGACCACAATTGGCCAGATCACCATCTTGAACCATCCCATCATAGCCTCGGAAGATTCTTCCTCGTTTTTACGAACCTTGTTATTTGCCATTATGCCCCCAATGGCAGCTTGAATAACCACCCAGGCAATAAGGACCGGGCGGATAAATGAGCTGTAAAAACTTGAGATTTTGGTGGCTACCGATGAACCGCTCTGGGCATAGATCATCGCATCACAGGCGAAAAACAGGACAGCAAAAAGTAAAAATGATTTTTTCATGATTAAAATGTTTAGTTAACGATATGGTTGATAATTATTTCATTGCTCCATTGACCTTCATTATCCTGAACCATCAGCTTAATGGTCTTTATTCCAGGGGTTTCAAAAATGTAGTTGACCCGTTTCATGTTGTCATCGATGACAAACCCATTGATGTTGAAATAATAGCGGGTAACACTTCCGCCAAAGCGACTGTCGCGGTCATAACTTTCCGAAGCATCCAGGGTAATACTTTCATTACCGGCGATTTTAAGAACTGCTGCCGGAGAAAGGTTTTTAAAGCGATAAAGCTTAAGTTTGGCCGAGGCTTCTTTTCCGTATGAGTCCTTAGTCCGGACCATAATTTCGTTCTCCCCCTCTCCCATCGCTTTGACTGTAAGCTTCTCACCTGCGATGGAAATACTATCCGATGACAATTGGGAGGAATTGGTAACTAATCGTTCCTCATCAACGAGAGTTAATCGATAAGAATTTATGTGCCCGATTTTAAGGGTATCCCGAATTACCAAACTGTCATTGAGCCTGATTTCAGGAGCTTTATTGACGGATTCAAAATAGTCGGTATAGTCCGAACAGGAACCGGTAATTACCAGGATTAATAAGAAAAGAACCTTTCTCATTGCTTTACGAATTTAAAAGTAAGTGTCTCGCGGTCTTTTATTATTTTGACTATGTACATCCCTGAGGGTAAGTTTTCTACATTCAATGTAAGCTTGTTAAGATTTACTACCTTTCGGGTTATAGTTACCTTTCCCTCCCAATTGATGATATAAATCTCAAATGAACTCGCCTTCTGGGTTTCAATGGTAAGCTTCTCATGCGCCAGGCTGGGGTAAACCGAAAATCCTGATTTTGTGAGATTTTCTATGCCAGTTGGAGAAGAAACAGTAATGTAGCTATGCATCACCAGAGAATCACGACATCCTGTGCTGGATATAACTGTAAGTTTAACATCTTTTATCCCGGCGGTATAGAAGTATTTAACCGGATTTGTCTTGGTTGACCCCTCTCCTTCCGAAAAGTTCCACTGATGGGAGTTTGCATTGGTTGCACCCGATGTAAACTGCACAAACTCGCCCTTATTTATCAGGAAAGTGTTTGCAGTAAATCCGGCTTTTACCTTATCCAGGTAAAGAGTAAGTGCCTGGGCACTGCTTCGGCAGTTGTGGGAATTAACCGCTTTTACTGAAAGTGAAAGATCGCTTTCAAGTTTGGGTATTACGTATGAACTTCCAATTCTTAAAAGATTCCCATCCTTGTCATACCATTCATAATTCAATTGGGTGTTATTACCCGAAAGCGTAATAGCATCATATTTACAGTAACTGGACTTTACCTGAACGAAGGGTTGATCAGGTTTTGAAAGGACCGAGATAAAAACAGCGTTCGAAAATTTGGGAGAGCATTGTCCTGTAACTTGTCTTCGGTAATACCTGGAAGTATTCATAGCCTCCGGCCAATAGTTTTGACTGTTAGCTCCCGGGATATTTTCATAATTTTCCCCCGTCGA
>JAJYAG010000032.1 GCA_021779665.1 Bacteroidota bacterium
TCCGATCTAAAATCCAGTCGAGAATTACCCACGTAACAGCAGCAGCAGCAGTAGCCAGATGGGTAACCATAAAAGCACTTGCAGCAAGGCCATCGGCAGCTAAACCACTACCGGCATTGAAGCCAAACCAGCCAACCCACAGCAAAGCAGCACCCAATACTACGAATGGGATATTATGCGGGGGCATTGCATGACCTTTATAACTTCTTCTTTTGCCAATCATAACTGCGGTAACAATTGCAGCAATACCTGCATTTATATGAACTACAGTACCACCTGCGAAATCGAGAGCTCCCATCTTAAACAACCAGCCATCGCCCGACCAAACCCAGTGGGCTACAGGAGCATAAACTAAAGTTGACCATAAAATTGTAAATACGAGGAAACCTGAAAATTTTATTCTTTCGGCAAAAGCTCCCACTATAAGCGCCGGAGTAATAACCGCAAACATACATTGGAACATAATAAAAACAAGGTGAGGAATTGTTCCTATTGTACCGCCATCGGCAGTGGGCTGAGAATGGGAAATAAAGTAAGGACTTAAATCGGATATACCAATCCCTTTCAGAAATGCCCAATCGAATCCGCCGATAAAAGGAGCTAAAGCACCGCTCGAAGAGCTAAAAGCAAGACTATAACCAAACATTACCCACTGTAAAGTAACCACAGCGGTTATAATCATACATTGCATCATTATATTCAACACGTTTTTCTGGCGGACCAGCCCACCGTAGAAGAAAGCTAATCCCGGGATGGTCATTAAAAGAACCAATGCTGTCGCGACAATCATCCAGGCGGTATCGCCCGTGTCAATTTTAGGAGTTGTAGCGGCGACTGCGTCCTGTGCAAATATTGTTGCTCCACCAATTACAGTGGCAATTAAAACCACAAGTAGCACAGATATATGTTTGTAAAACTTTTTCATAATATCTTAAATTGATTGGTTTATAATTAATCTTTAATAAATAAGGACTCAGGACCACGCTCTCCCGTGCGGATTCGGATGGATTCTTCTATTTCCGAAATAAAAATCTTTCCATCTCCCATTTCACCGGTTCTTGCAGCCTTAACGATGGCTTCCACAGCTTTATCTACAAGGTGATCGCGACAAACAAACGAAATCATGCGACGCTGAATAAACCGGGTTTCATAAACCTGAGCACGATAAATTGCTCCGGCCATTTCGTTACCCATACCAGTTACATCCCAGTAAGTGAAGAAATCTATCTCCGCAAGATGAAGAGCATCTTTCACCTCTTCGAACTGGGATTTACGGATAATTGCTTCAATCTTTTTCATACTTATATATATTATGAATTATTATATGATTCAGAAATTACAGTGAAAATCCAACTACAAGGTGCATCAGCTTCGTATCGGGATTATAAACGACCTGTCCGGTAACCGGTACCGTAAACGAATCAGTAACCTTTATTTCTTTTGAGGTACTTAATCCAATATTACACACTCCAAAAACATCATCACCTTTATCGTTATCAAGTGTATGCCATCCGTTTCCGGCACCTACGAAGATCCCAAAGTTTTTGAAATTGTAACCTGCCTGAATGTAAACATCGCCACCTTTACTGCCTGCAACCGAAGCTTCATTAAGAATATAATTCCCCGATAAACTGAATCCGCCTTTTGAGAAACCCAGGTTCAATTCGTGAGCATTGGAAGAGTCGGCCATGAAAGAAGCTCCCGACATAGGGTAATAATAACTTGTAAGTCCAACACTTAATCCAAAGGGGAAAGAATAAGAAATAAATGGGTCAGCTTCCGAATAACCGGTAACATCAAAAGATCCCCAAACGCCGGCAGTGAAGCCACCAGCTGTCATTTTTACTGTTGGCTGAAAGGCTGGACCCGTGCTGAATTTAGTACCACGCCATAAGTAATTACTGTAAACATCAGCTCCAGCGGTAAAACTTACTCCTTTACTATCCTCCTGAGCATTAGCTGAGAATGGAAGGGCTATACTTGCTACTGCCAGAAGTACGAAGACGGTTTTAATAAATCTTTTCATAACTCTTTTTTTTGGTTAATATTAATTCATGTTGTCACAACAAAATTATATATTATTTTTTATACTCCAAATTTTAGAGGGTATATTTTATTAAATATTCATTTTTAAAATAATAACCCCTATTTATTTAAATGTATTTTAACTTATTTTCCATTTTTTAAGATCAGAATTCAAAAACTAACAAACGCTTCGGGCTTGAAAATAAAGAAGTTACATACGTGTTTATTTTCATTTTATATGTATTTACGATTAAATATTTAAAATATTTAATTGAAATCACGTTTTTAGTTTACAAATACAAGAATAATTAATATTTTTATTGCAATCCCAGTAAAGCAAGGTGCTGTATCCCGGAATAATTGATTAAAAAAAACACCCCCCTCAGAATACCCTGTCAGAATCATTTACTAATTTCACCAGGCAAAATAGTGTGTATGAAACTTGTTTATTTTATTATTTCGGGCCTTTTTGTATTCTCAATCATTTGCCGTGCCGGTTCAGAAGATTCCACAAAAATCAATTCGTTAATAACTGGCTTTGATTTCTCAAGCAACACTTCTTCCTTTGGACGATTTAATTCATCCATCCAACAGCCTTCTTATTCTTTATATGCTTCATTTTTCTCGAAAAAAGGATTTAACCTGGGAGTTTCAGGATATACGATTGGCAATACTGATTCAACGGCAACAGAATTTACACAGCAAGTCAATTTAAACCTGGGTTATGATTTGAATTTTGGTAATTATTTTTCTTTATCGGCATCTTACACACACTTTTTGTACAGTAAGAATTCATTTTCCCTGAATTCAATATATAAAGACGAATTTTCGACCGGGTTGGATTTTAATAAAGGGAAGTTTTACAGTAATGCAAGTATTTACTACCTGACGGGAGATAGAAATGAATTCATGAACTCTGCCAGTTTGGGATTCAACTTCGATATTCAAAACGTATTCTTTAAAAATCACTCCATAAGTATTTCACCAGATTTAAGCGCTATCTGGTCAAACCAGGATTATTACAACCAATACGCATTTAAAACTTACTGGTACTTATATTTATTTGCTCAAAGAAGACCACCACTCACCGTTCAGAAATTATACGACAACCCGGAACTATTTTCCAGACTTTGGAATTTTTTGAACAATCGCCCGGGAAAATTAAAAGAGTTCTCAAAACTTGATAAAGATCTGGTAATATCGGATTTATTCAAAGTACAAAGTAAATATAACCTGTCGTCGGTCAGTTTTTCATTACCTGTTTATTATAATATTGGTAATTTTTCGGTTAATATTATCTACTCTGTTACGTTACCAATGAATGTACCGGATTATTTGGATAATGCGGCAATTCATAATTTTTCGGCCGGATTGATTTACAATTTTCTTCTATAGTCAGGGACAAATTTCTTTTATATACTCTTTAGCATCGGTATCGCCCATGCTTTCAGCTTTCTTTAAATCGGAACATCCTTCCTCAATCATATCAAGGTTAATTTTTGTAATGGCCCTGTTAAAATAGAAACTGGCATTATCCTTATTTAATTCAACAGCTTTGTTATAATCCTCAAGTGCTTTTTTAAATTCTTCTTTATAAAAATATGTATTTGCCCGATCGTAATAACCATTTGCATTTTCAGGTTTCAGTTTCAATCCCTTATTGAAATCTCTGATGGCCTCATCAAATTTTTCTAGTTTAAAATAAGCATTTGCCCTGTCGAAATAGCAATCGAAATACGATGAATCCAATTTAAGAACGCTTGTAAAATCGTCGATTGCCTTTTGAAACTCATCCATTTCGTAATAAGTATTACCGCGGTTGAAATAAGCATGCGTAAAATCTCCTTTACGGGTTATACAATTACTGTAATCTTCAAGAGCGCCTTTGTAATCTTCGATCTCAAATCTGGAATTACCCCTGTAAAAGTAAGCCATTCCATTATCAGGATCGAGCTTGATAGCCTGGGAATAATCGTCGATTGCTTCCTTATATTTTTGTTTTTCCTGCTTTTTATTACCGCTGGTTAAAAAATCAGACGCCGATTGCTGACTGTATGCATTACAAACTATCAGAGCAGGTAATATCAGGGAAAAAAGCTTTTTATACATATATAATATGGTATCATTTACAACTTAAGAATAATTTATTTGCGAAGACTGCGTCTCTTCTGCATCATTAATTTTCGGCGCTGCTGGATTTCCTGCCGGCGTACCTTATCATTCTTCAACATCATCATTCTTTTTTGCCGCATTTGTTGCATCCTTTGAATTACTGCCTTATTGCGGTGCTTATCAATGCGATTTAAAGTATTGTCGCGCATCACAACCTTCTCATCGCGACTGTTAGGCTTTATAACAAACTTACCTTTGCCCTCAACTTTTAAACCAGTATTATCAGGAGTTTGTGCCTGAATTGAAAAACTTATACCCAGAAATGAACCGAGAATTATCAGTTTCCCCAGGTTCTTAATAAAAGATTCCATAATTGTTATTTTAGCCCTTTGACTGTAAAAAAAGTTAAAGGTTTAATGCAATGTAAAAAAAATTTCAGTGCATTAAATGAATTGAATTAATAAGTTTTATCTGTATAATTCCGAAATTAAAAGATCATGAATATGAATTATCCAGTTTGATTCGCAACGATAAATTCTATGAGTTTTCTTTTGACGGCTTAAAGCCAATTATGGAACGGTTTTTTTGCTCAAGTTCTTCCTGCTTAAACCTTTCCAGCTGTTTCATAGATTCAAAAATCAACATAATTTTATCGTCCTGTTCAATATCCTTCTTTTCAAGTTGTTCTAACTTCAATAAGATTTCCTTATGAGTGGAAAGTAATTCGCGCATTCTGGTAAATACCCGAATAATGGCGATGTTTACCATGATAGCCCGTTCACTGTTCAAAACACTCGACAACATCGCAACTCCCTGTTCTGTAAAAACCAGGGGCGACTTCCTTAAACCCATCTTTTCGCTATTGGATATCACAATTTGTGATTTCCAATTTTGCATTTCCTCTGCGGTCATCTGGAACATAAAATCATCCGGGAAACGCTTTTCATTGCGCTTTACAGCCTGGTTTAAAACCCTTGTCTCCACTCCGTAAAGTTCAGCCAGATCGCGGTCAACCATTATTTTTTTGCCTCGCAAAACATATATCTTGCTTATTATGGTTTCTTCAGGTAGTATTTGCATTTCAGTAATAATTACTTGTTGTTTGGGTTCGTAAAAATAATTTAAAAATCAGATATATCCTTTTATCAACTTTTGGAAACTCGGCAAGAAAAGATTTCTTCTCATTTATGTGAAAAGCATGACTTCATTGCTAAAGTACTAAACACCAGTCTATAAAAGTTTTTATTCACAAACATTATTTACATTCTTTATTGATTTGGAATTTTCTAACTTTGCAGCGCACTTCAAAATATTATAATAGCGATGATTATCTTTTTCGAGGGACAAGACAAACAAATATTTGCTGTACAATCAAACACCCCCTTTTCCGACGAAACAATTTCAAAACTGGTATGGCTTTTTGGTGAAGCTACTCCAATAAAAAAAGAAATTCTCAGCGGATTTTTTGTTGGGCCGCGTAAAGAAATGATAACGCCCTGGAGTACCAATGCGGTTGAAATAACTCAAAACATGGGCATCACAGGGATCATAAGAATTGAAGAGTTTTTTCCGGTGGCAGATAAATCAGCCAAATTCGATCCCATGCTCCAGCGTTTCTACGAAAATCTGGGTCAGGAAATCTTTACCATTAAAAGGCAACCTGAACCAATATTATATATCGACGATATTGCAGGTTATAACGCCAAAGAAGGTCTCGCCCTGAGTCCGGAAGAAATTGATTACCTGAACGATTTAAGCCACCGGATTGGCCGTAAGCTTACCGACAGCGAAATATTCGGTTTTTCACAGGTAAATTCGGAACATTGTCGTCATAAAATATTCAACGGAACATTTATTATTGATGGAGAAGAAAAGCCATCTACCTTGTTTCAATTGATTAAAAAAACTTCGAAAGAAAATCCCAATACCATCGTTTCGGCATATCGCGACAACTGTGCTTTTCTGGAAGGACCTTCAGTAGGCATTTTTGCACCCGAAACTCAGGATAAACCCGACTTTTTCGCAATGAAGGAGGCCAAAACGGTTTTATCTCTCAAAGCTGAAACCCATAACTTTCCCACCACCGTTGAACCGTTCAATGGTGCAGCAACAGGTACTGGTGGTGAAATCCGCGACCGTATTGCAGGTGGTAAAGGAGCTTTTCCTATAGCAGGAACTGCCGTTTATATGACCTCCTACCCTCGTCTGGAAGGTGGACGTTTCTGGGAAAGAAAATTAGCCCAACGCAAATGGCTGTACCAGACTCCTGAGGAAATTCTTATCAAAGCTTCGAATGGTGCCAGTGATTTTGGAAATAAATTCGGGCAGCCCCTTATCTGCGGAAGTGTTCTTACCTTCGAATATGCCGGAAAAAATAAAAATTTTGGCTACGATAAAGTAATTATGCAAGCCGGCGGTATTGGCTTTGGTAAGTTATCCGACAGCAACAAAGACGTTCCTGAAAAAGGCGACAAAATTGTTTTGCTTGGTGGAGATAACTATCGCATTGGAATGGGTGGAGGTGCTGTATCTTCTGTTGCCACAGGCGAATTTACAAATGCCATTGAACTGAATGCTGTTCAGCGTTCCAATCCCGAGATGCAGAAACGCGTTTCCAATGCTATACGTGCTTTGAGCGAATCGGATATCAATCCGGTTGTCTCCATCCACGATCATGGAGCCGGCGGTCACCTGAACTGCCTTTCGGAGCTTGTAGATGCCACCGGTGGTGTTGTTTATGTTGACAAACTTCCTGTTGGCGATCCTACCCTTTCTGCAAAGGAAATTGTTGGTAACGAATCGCAGGAACGAATGGGCCTCGTGTTAAAAGACAAAGATATTTCAACTCTTGAGCGCATAGCTGAACGCGAAAGAGCACCCATGTATGTAATTGGCGAAGTTTCGGGCGATAAGCAATTTACCTTTCACGACCGGAAAAATGACACCAAACCCATTGACCTCCAATTGGAAGATATGTTTGGGAACCCGCCCAAAACCATCATGCGCGACAAGGCAGTTGATAATAAATATCCTGCTTTACAATACGACAACGCCAAAATTGCCGAATATCTCGAAAACGTGCTTCAACTGGAAGCTGTGGCTTGTAAGGATTGGTTAACAAACAAGGTAGACCGCTCCGTAACAGGACGTATTGCCATGCAGCAGTCGGCCGGAAGCATTCAGCTCCCCCTCAATAATATGGCTGTTATTGCACTGGAATATTCCGGTCCCGAAGGAATGGCGACATCATTAGGACATGCTCCCGTGGCTGGATTAATTGATCCGGCTGCAGGTTCCCGTCTTGCTATTGCAGAGGCGTTGACAAATATTGTTTGGGCTCCGTTAAAGGATGAAATTAAAGGCATCTCCTTAAGTGCCAACTGGATGTGGCCTTGCCGTAACGAAGGTGAAGATGCCCGTTTATATAATGCTGTGGAAGCTGCCAGCAAGTTTGCCATTGAGCTGGGAATCAATATTCCTACAGGCAAGGATTCTTTGTCCATGACCCAGAAATATCCCAACGGTGATGCAGTACTTTCTCCCGGAACGGTTATTATTTCTGCAGCTTCCGAAGTAACGGATATTAAAAAGTGTGTTTCTCCTGTTGTTAAAAAAAGTAATGAGAATACATTATATTATATAGATTTTTCAAAATCATCTTTTAATCTAGGTGGCAGTGCTTTTGCTCAAATGTTAAATGAAATAGGAGAATCGGCGCCGGATATTGTCGAGTCAGCCTATTTTGCAAAAGCTTTCAACACAGTTCAGAAATTGATTGGTGATGGAAAAATACTTGCCGGCCATGATATCTCTTCGGGAGGATTTTTAACCTCTCTGCTCGAAATGAATTTTGGCAATAACTGGTCAGGAATGGAAATTGACTTAACCGTTTTTCCCGAAACGGATGCCATTAAAGTTCTCTTTTCCGAAAAACCTGCGATTATCATTCAGGTTGCAAATGCTGCTGATGCAGAACAAACGCTTAAATCAAACGGAATAGAATTTTTTAAAATTGGAGTTGTTACAACTGAGCGCCAGTTAAAGGTGAAAACAGCAGAAGATGTAATTTCTTTAGATATTAATAAATACAGGGATAGTTGGTTCAAAACCTCCTACCTCCTCGATCGCAACCAATGTGGAGAGAAACTGGCTTTAGAACGGTTCAGTAACTATAAAAATCAGGAATTACAATATAGTTTCCCTGCTAATTTCTCAGGAAAATTTGTTCAACTGAATATTAATCCCTACCGAAAAGAAAAATCGGGCGTTAAAGCAGCCATCATCCGCGAAAAAGGTGTAAATGGCGACCGTGAAATGGCTTATGCCATGTATCTGGCGGGAATGGATGTGAAAGATGTTCACATGACCGATCTGATTTCCGGAAGAGAAACTCTGGAAGATATTAACATGATTGTATTTGTGGGCGGATTCTCAAATTCAGATGTTTTAGGATCGGCTAAGGGTTGGGCTGGTGCATTTTTATATAATCCGAAAGCAAAACAAGCTCTCGAAAATTTTTATAAACGGGAAGATACACTTAGTCTTGGCGTTTGCAATGGTTGCCAGGTAATGGTCGAGCTCGAGCTGCTCACTCCTGATCATGATAAAAAACCGAAAATGCGGCATAATTCATCTCATAAATTCGAATCGATATTCCTGAATGTGGATGTTCCGCAAAACAATTCTGTGATGCTTAAATCCTTATCCGGTTCCAGATTAGGGATTTGGGTGGCACATGGAGAAGGACGCTTTGACCTGCCTTATGAGGAAAACAAATACAATGTAGCTCTAAAATATTCGTATGAAGCTTATCCGGGAAATCCGAATGGCTCAGATTATAATGTAGCTGGAATTTGTTCTGCCGATGGCCGTCACTTAGTAATGATGCCTCATTTGGAGCGCTCACTTTTCACATGGAACTGGGCAAATTACCCCGAAAACCGTACCTCGGACGAGGTTAGTCCCTGGATAGAAGCGTTTGTTAATGCTAAAAACTGGATCGAAAGTAAAACTAAGAAATAGTAAAAATCAAAAAACCCGGAACGATTTCTCGTTCCGGGTTTAACCCTTCAATCTGCATTGTTAAATTACTGTTTGCAAGTCACGAAACCAACCACCCAATCAATCTCACTTTCCCGCGACCTGCGAAGCCCCCTCAACCAACCAAATCAACCTTGCTTCTTTAACAGTAACTTAAAATGCAATACCTCCAAAAAATATTAACCCTTTAAATTATATGCTTAATACAATTCAAAAGTAACACTATATGCATGCTGTTACAATAGAATAAAAATGATATATCTTTCTTAAGAAGGGGATATTAATCATCGAAAAGCGGTGATCTTCGTCACCAACTACTGGAGTATTTATTTTTTAAAACTCTGATCTTAAAGGTTATTCAAAATAAAGTTCGTCATTTTGGTATAAAGCTGAAGGCGTGTATTGCCTCCATAGATTCCATGATTTTTATCGGGATAAATCATCATTTCGAATAGTTTGTTTGCCTGAATAAGTTTTTCGGCGAAGTCCATAGTATTCTGAACATGAACGTTGTCGTCTCCTGAGCCATGTATCAACAAAAACTTCCCCTGAAGATCCTTTGCATAGTTATTTGGTGAATTATCGTCGTACCCTGAAGGATTTTCCTGAGGTGTACGCATGAATCTTTCGGTATATACATTATCGTAATAACGCCAGTTTGTAACCGGAGCAACCGCAATACCTACCTTGAACAAACCTTGACCTCGTGTCATACATAAGGAGGACATGTAACCTCCGTAGCTCCATCCAAAAATTCCGATTCGGCTTTTATCAATATAACTCAAACTGCCTAAGTATTTGGCAGCAGCCATCTGATCCTGAGTTTCCAGTTTACCCAGCTGCATGTAGGTCGATTTTCTGAAAGCCTCTCCCCGATTGTTCGTGCCCCGATTATCAACACAAGCAACAATATAACCCTTTTGTGCCAGTAAATGAAACCAGGGAACTGAGGAATCCCACTCATCAGTCACTTCCTGAGACTCAGGTCCCCCGTAAACAAACATAAACAACGGATATTTTTTTGTAGCATCAAAGTTTTCCGGTTTAATGGTATAGCCCATTAAAGTAATACCATCCTGACTTTTAAACTCAAAAAACTCTTTCTTTCCAAAATTAAAATCAACAGTATTTTTTGCCAGCACAACATTTTGTTCCAGCACACGCATTACTTTTCCTTTTGTGTTGTAAAGCGAAACTATTGGAGGTGTATTGGCATTGGACCATGTATTGATGAAATACGTAAACGTACTGTTAAATTCAACCTTATTGGTTCCCGTCTGAGGTGTAAGAAGCTGCTTACCAGTTCCATCCAGTTTTACTGAATATACAGCCTTTTGAAGCGGAGATGGCTCACAACTGGAATAAAAAATAGTTTTAGCAGAAGCATTATACCCAAAATAATCATTCACATCGTAAGTTCCGCTTGTGAGTTGCCTTACCAATGTTCCATTCATATTATAAAGATAAAGATGATTGTATCCGTCTCTTTCGGAACTTATAACAAAATGCTGTTTGTCTGGTAAGAAGTTAATGTAAGTATCGTTCACCTCGGAGATATAGTATTTATTGCTCTCAGTAAATAATACTGAGGAAGAACCGCTAATAGCATCACAAGCTAAAACATCCACCTTATTTTGAAGACGGTTTAACCGGATGATTGCCAGTTTGGAAGGATCCTGAGTCCACTTGATGCGTGGTATATATTGATTGGTCTCCTTTCCAACATCAGCCAGCTGGGTTTGCTTTGTCTGAAGATTATAAATATGAACCGATACAACAGAATTATCTTCGCCAGCTTTGGGGTATTTATATTCGTAAATAGTCGGATATAAATTATCGTAAAAAGTTAAACCATAAGTTTTAACTTTGCTCTCATTAAATTTCATGAAGGCAATTTTACTGCCATCGGGTGACCAGGCAAAAGCCTTATTGAAACCAAATTCTTCTTCGTAAACCCAATCGGGAGCGCCGTTTATTATTTCATTTTTCTTCCCATCGAAGGTTATCTGGATTATTTCATCATTCAATAAATTCTTTATAAAAAGATTGTTATCCTGAAAAAATGCAACATTCTTACCATCGGGTGAAAAATCGGCGAGTTGCTGCTGACCTTTACCTGAAAGTGCTTTAATCTGTTTCGTTTTCAGGTCAATAATGTAAAAATCTGCTTTGAAGGAATACCTGTAAATGGGCTCAATATTGGTCGAAATAATAATTTTATCTTCGGCAGGGTTAAGCGAATAATCGTAAATATATTTTATACCAAGTTGTTGCTTAATCAAAGAAACAAGCGTATCAGCAGGCTTACCGGTTTTGTAGTCCCACTGAACAATTTCCCGGTAATTCTCAAGCGTTGTATACTTTTCACCATCTTTCATGGAAACAATGCCATTTACCGATTCAACAGCAAAAACGCGGTTTCCATAAATATCTTCCAACTTAATTTCCGTTTGAGCTAAGCCAACCTGAACGTATAAAAAACTCAAAAAAACAACGACTATTCGCCTCATCATTTAAAACATAATTAATTGTTAACAGGCTAAGTTTTTCAATGCTTTCAATTTATTTATAGCATTTTACTCACACCTAAAAAATTAGTGTCTCAAAGTAAGGAATTATTCTTTATCTTTGCATACTTTTTTAAAATATGCCTTTACGATGATAAAGATTACTTTCCCTGACAAAAACGTGAGGGAATATAATGAAGGAATTACAGGGATGGAGATTGCTAAAAGCATTAGCCATGGCCTTGCAAACGATGTATTAGCTGTTTCGGTAAATGGTGAAATCTGGGACCTTAGCCGTCCGATAAACTCCGATGCCGAAATAAAGTTCCATAAATGGGATGATGCTGAAGGTAAACATGCTTTCTGGCATTCATCGGCTCACCTGATGGCAGAAGCATTGGAAGCAGTTTATCCGGGTGTGAAACTTGGTATAGGACCTTCTATCGAGAACGGTTTTTATTATGATATTGACCTTGGTGAAGGACGCTCCATTTCTGATGCCGATCTTCCTAAAGTGGAAAGCAAAATGGCCGAACTGGCAAAAACCAAATCGAGCTATAACCGTCGCGATGTTCCAAAAAGCGAAGCACTGAAATATTTCACCGAAAAAGGTGATCCTTATAAAATTGAACTCATCACCGATTTGGCCGATGGGACAATTTCTTTCTATACACAGGGAAATTTTACCGATTTATGCCGTGGTCCTCACCTGCCTGATACCTCCTATATTAAAGCAATCAAATTATTAAGTGTTGCTGGGGCTTACTGGCGTGGTAACGAAAAGAACAAGCAGCTTACCCGTGTTTATGGAATCACCTTCCCGAAACAAAAAATGCTCGACGATTATCTGGTGATGCTTGAACAGGCAAAACTCAGAGATCATCGAAAAGTAGGAAAAGAACTTGAGTTATTTACATTTTCACAGAAGGTTGGACAGGGTTTACCACTCTGGTTGCCCAAAGGTGCCAAACTTCGTGAGTTACTCGAAAATTTCCTTAAGAAGGTACAGAAAGAATATGGTTATGAGCAGGTTATCACTCCTCATATAGGCCAGAAAGAACTTTATGTAACCTCCGGACATTACGAAAAATATGGTAAGGATTCGTTCCAACCCATTCGTACCCCGCAGGAAGGCGAAGAGTTTCTTTTGAAACCTATGAATTGCCCGCACCATTGCGAAATATATAAATCGAAACCCCGCTCCTACAAAGATCTGCCGGTTCGTATGGCCGAATTCGGCACCGTTTATCGTTACGAGCAAAGCGGTGAATTACATGGTTTAACCAGGGTAAGAGGTTTTACCCAGGATGACGCACACCTTTTCTGCCGTCCGGATCAGATCAAAGAGGAATTCATCAAGGTAATTGATATTATCTTCCGCATATTCAAGGCATTGGATTTTAAAGATTACATAGCTCAGGTATCCTTGCGCGATCCAAATAACAAAGAAAAATATATCGGATCGGACGAAAACTGGGAAAAAGCTGAACGTGCCATTATAGAGGCCGCTCAGGAAAAGGGACTGAATACTGTGGTTGAGCTGGGCGAAGCCGCCTTTTATGGCCCCAAACTCGACTTTATGATCAAAGATGCCATTGGCCGCAAATGGCAGTTGGGAACCATTCAGGTTGACTATAACCTGCCTGAGCGTTTCGATCTCGAATACATGGGAGCTGATAATCAAAAATATCGCCCCGTAATGATTCATCGTGCGCCGTTCGGTTCGATGGAACGTTTCGTTGCAGTTTTGATAGAACATACAGCTGGAAAATTCCCTCTTTGGTTAACCCCGGATCAGGTGGTTATTATGCCAATCAGCGAAAAATTCAACGATTACGGAAAAAAAGTTTTGAATTTTCTAAATAATTCCGATATTCGCACCTTATTAGACGACCGGAACGAAAAGATTGGCAAGAAGATACGCGATAACGAGCTGAAAAAGATACCTTATCTGCTGATTATCGGGGAGAAAGAAGAAGCCGGAGAACTGGTTTCGGTGCGTAAACAAGGCGAAGGAGATAAAGGAAGTATGGGCCTGAATGAATTTGCTGAGTTTATTAAAAATGAAATTGCAAAACAATTACAAGAAATTTAAATATTTAAAATAACAAGAAAAAGACCTGCTTAAAGCATGCAAAATCCTGCTCCACAAAGACAACAACAAAGAGTTCAAGAGCCCAAATACGCTATTAACGAAAAGATCAGGGCTCGACAAGTGAGATTGGTTGGTGAAAATATTGAGAATCCTGGGGTTTTTTCTCTCAGTGAAGCCTTAAAACTTGCTGATGAACTGGAACTCGATTTAGTGGAAATATCGCCAAATGCAGATCCGCCGGTATGTAAGATAGTTGATTTCCAGAAGTTTTTATATCAACAGAAGAAAAAACAGAAGGAAATCAAAGCAAAAACAACCAAGGTTGTGGTGAAGGAAATTCGCTTCGGGCCTCAGACTGATGACCACGATTATAACTTTAAACTTAAACACGCCATCAGCTTTTTGGAAGATGGTTCGAAAGTAAAAGCTTTTGTGTTTTTTAAAGGAAGGTCGATTTTGTACAAAGAACAGGGAGAAATTTTATTATTACGTTTTGCCCAGGATTTGGAGGAGTACGGAAAAGTTGAACAGTTACCGCGACTCGAAGGCAAAAGGATGATTATGACAATTTCACCTAAACCTAAAAAGTAAACTTTTAATTTTTTAAATAGTTGTATAATGCCAAAGATGAAGACAAATTCCGGAGCTAAAAAGAGATTTACGCTCACCGGAACAGGGAAAATCAAAAGGAAACAGGCTTTCAAACGTCACATTCTGACCAAGAAATCGACCAAGAGAAAAAGAGCTTTAACAGCTTTTAGTCTTGTTGATTCTACCGATGTTTCCAATGTTAAGTACATGTTGTGCTTAAAATAATTTTTTAGTGTTAACCGAGAATGAATTAGCAAAAAAGATCCTTAAACAGGGCGCTAACCATTCGTAATGTAAAACAAAATGCCACGTTCAGTCAATTCAGTAGCTTCCAGGGCAAGAAGAAAAAAACTGCTCAAACTCACTAAAGGAAATTTCCTCTCGAGGAAAAATGTGTGGACAGTTGCAAAAAACACCCTTGAAAAAGGTTTGCAATATGCCTATCGCGATCGTCGCGCTAAAAAGAGAAGTTTCAGAGGATTATGGATTCAGCGTATCAATGCTGGTGTTCGTCCTTACGACCTGTCGTACTCTCAGTTTATCGACAAATTAAACAAAGCCGGTATCGTTCTTAACCGCAAAGTTCTTGCTGACCTTGCCATGAACAATCCAACCGCTTTTGAAGCAATTGTGAAAAAAGTGAAAGCTGCTTAATGCTTTCAACAAAATATTCTTAAAGGGAAGCAAATTGCTTCCCTTTTTTTGTTATTTTAACCCCATTTAATTCTAGCTGTATAGGTTTTAAGATTTTAGGCTTTAGAAAGGAATAGGAAAGAATACTTCTCATTATTTCAATTGTAACAAACGCCTAAAGCCATCAAAATCTACGGCCTAATACCTTAAATTTGTTAATATGAAAATTGCCCTAATTGGTTACGGGAAGATGGGAAAGGAAATTGAGGCTATAGCTTTGGAGCGCAATCATTCAATTCCCCTGATAATAGACCTGAATAATCAAAACGAATTAACCACTGAAAACCTTAAAAAGGTTGATGTAGTAATTGAATTTACAAATCCCGAACAAGCCTATAAAAACGTTTTGAAATGCTTTGAAGCAGATATTCCTGTTGTAAGTGGAACCACAGGCTGGAACGAGAAAGTAGAAGAAGCTAAAAAACTATGTAAGACTGGTAACCATTCCTTTATATGGTCGTCGAATTATAGCCTTGGCGTTAATATCTTTTTCAAGGTAAATGATTTCCTTGCCAGAATTATGAATAAATTCGATAATTACAATGTTACCATGGAAGAGACACATCATACCCAAAAGCTTGATGCTCCCAGTGGAACAGCTATTACCCTGGCAAATGATATCATCAAAAAAATAGATCGCAAAACGGCATGGCAGCTTGACAAGGAAGATTCGCCCGAAAAACTGAAAATAACGGCAGTTCGCCGCGAAAATGTGCCGGGAATACATACTATAAATTACGATTCACCCGTTGATTATATCGAAATAACCCACAGTGCCAAAAGCAGAAAGGGATTTGCATTTGGAGCTGTACTTGCCGCCGAATATATACATAATAAAAAGGGTGTATTCACAATGGATGATTTACTTTCTATCTGATAAATGTAAAACTGATCAATTTAACTCTCTTAATCAAGTACCATGAGTTTTTTAAGTAACAAGTATTTTAAGTTTGGTGTAGCCGCGACGCTATACCTTTTATGGGTTATTTGGGTATGGAATGCCTGGCTTTTATTGGGCATACCTGTACTTTTCGACATTTACATTACTAAAAAGGTAAACTGGACACCATGGAAAAAACGTGAAGGAAGAAACAGCACTGTTGTAGAATGGATCGATGCTTTAATCTTTGCAGTTTTAGCTGTTACTTTTATCAATATTTTCTTTTTCCAGAATTACAAAATACCAACAGGTTCGATGGAGAAAAGTTTGTTAATAGGCGATCACCTGTATGTCAGCAAACTCAAATTCGGGCCGAAAATACCCAACACTCCCCTGTCGTTTCCATTTACGCAAAATACGATGCCATTTTCTACAAAAACCAAATCGTATGTAGAATGGATTCAATGGCCATACAAGAGACTGGCAGGCTTTCATACGGTTAAGAATGATAATATTGTTGTGTTCAACTTTCCTGAAGGCGACACTGTTGTAACCGAAAGTCCTGAAACCAGCTACTATGCACATCTCCGAAACACAGCGCAAGCCATGGCGATGAACGACGGCAATAAGAAATCGATGGATTATTATACAGCATCTGCACGCCAGATGTTATGGAACCAGTATCATATCGTTTCAAGGCCGGTAGACCGTCGCGATAATTATATAAAAAGATGTGTTGCTATCCCCGGAGATACCCTTGAAGTTAGAGACGGACATATTTTCATTAATGGCAAACCACAAAATGAAGATTTTAAAGTGCAATACAGGTATTATATCGAAACTGACGGGTCGACAATTAATCCCCTTTTGTTAGAAAAAATGGGTGTTTATAAAGATGAATTCGGGAGAGTAGAAGGTATGGAAAACACCTACGCAATTTACCTTACAAAAGAGAATCTGGAAAAAATGAAAACTATTCCGGGTATTAAGGCCATAAATACCACTTTCAAGCCCAAAGGTTATTATGAAGATCATATTTTCCCTCACAATCCAAAATATCCATGGAATGAAGATAATTATGGTCCATTAGTGATGCCTAAAAAAGGAGTTACTGTTAAACTGGATACAGGAAATATTGACATTTACAAAAGAGTGATCAATGCCTACGAAGGAAATGCTCTCGAAGTTAACGGTGGTCAGATAATGATCAATGGAAAGCCGGCCACAAGCTATACATTTCAAATGGATTACTACTTCATGATTGGAGACAATCGCCATAACTCAGCCGATTCCCGGTTCTGGGGTTTTGTGCCTGAAGATCATATTGTAGGCGCTCCGAAGTTTATCTGGCTTTCTTTAGATAAGGAAAAGAAATTCCCCGCAAACATCCGTTGGAAAAGGTTATTCACCTGGGCGGACAGGTAGAAAAGAATAATGAGTATCCAGGATATAGACAATACTCTCAAAGACAATAAAAAAAGCCGGGTGATTGCCCGGCTTTTTTTATTGTCTTTATATGGTTAAAAAGGAAATTCCTCAATCTGCTTTTCATCCAGTTTTTTAGATTCAGGCTTTTTAGCGGGTTTATGGAACTCATTTCCGTCAACATAAATAGCCCTGTATGGTCGTACCGGACATGCATACTCGCAGGCACCACAACCTATGCAGATTTCCTGATTTACCTCCGGAATTGTTAGCTTCCCTTTGTACGGAACCATCTTCACTGCCTGAGTGGGACAGTGTTCAGAACAAGAACCGCATGCAGTGTTTTTTGTATAAACTATACAATTATCTATAACAAAATTCACAACACCTACCTGTGTTAATTTCTTCTTTTCAACAGTTAAAGGCAAAATAGCTCCTGTAGGGCAAACTTCGCTGCAACGAACACATTCAAAATTGCAGAAATTCACCGATTGGTCCATATACGGCTGCAACAAACCGGATATACCACTTTCAAAGAAACGAGGTTTCAGAGTTCCTGTGGGACAGGCGCTCACACATAAATGGCAGGCTGTACATTTTTCAGCAAAATGATGGACATTGATTGAACCCGGAGGTGTAACCAAAAACTTCTTTTTGTAAGGCTTGAGCTTAGCAGTTGCATTAGAGACAGCTTTCACCACATCGGTTAAACCTGCCGCACCTACAGTAATCAAAGCACTTTTTAAAAGAAAATCGCGCTTTGTTTTATCAGTAGAAGGTGGAATGGTTTCCTTTTTAGCCGGAACCCAGGCAAATTTATACTTCACGCTTTCGGTATTGCACGATTTAACGCAATTGTAACAAGCAACACATCTGGAAAAATCAATTTCCTTTGTTTTGATATTAATGCACGAAGATTTGCAGGCAAAAGCACACTTCCCGCATTGAGTACAGCTCGAATCCTCAATATTGAGTTTAAACATCGACACTTTGGATACTAACCCGAGAAAAGAGCCTACCGGACAGATGGTATTGCAGTATAAACGTCCTTTAGTTACTGCAAGCCATATTATACCTACGAAAAATACTGCAGGAATAATAAGTGTGAGCAGGTTTACATGCTTAATCTCAACAACGTACATGGCATAAATGTGCAGCTTTTCAAAAATAACCGCCAGAAGGTTATTCCCCAAAATATACAGAGGCCGCATAAAATCAGAACTAAACCTGCCATAAATACTGTAAGGATCTAATAAGGCAAGTAATGTGACACTTCCCAAAAGAAATGCAATTACAACAATTGCCAATATTCCGTATCTTAAAAAGTTGTAAGGCTTTGAATATTTGAACCTGAACTTCTTTTTCCTGAAAAGTTTTGAAAAAAATGTGATCACATCCTGAAATATTCCGAGCGGACAAACGGTAGAACAATAAACACGTCCTACCAAAAGATTAATGATAAGAATGATCACAAATCCCAAAGCGATTAATCCCCCTCCAATAACAAAAAACTTGATAACTGAAGGTACAAACTGAAGGAAAGTCACTCCGTTGAAAACTGAAGTGACAAATAATCCTGCAAAATCAAGAAACAAAAAGGTAATTGCTATAAAGAAAAGAAGGGATAAGGTTACCCTGATCCCTTTCAAATATCTGTACATATGTCTTAAACTTTAATACGGTTTATTTTAAGTTTATCAAGCTGAGTTGTTCCAACGCCAAGTTTTTCGGCGTTAGGAATATGGCCAATATTAGCCGGATCGAGACCAAATAATTTGGTAGCAGCTGCATCAATGGCTACAATATCTTTACCGATCAACTGGGCTTTCATTGTAACAACATCCTCAACCGATACTCCCCGAGGACCATTTTTCTTCATTACGCGATAAGCGTCGACGATATTCAAATCGGGTTTACGGAAGGTTGCAAAATCGGCAATACACTGATGCAGATCGTTTTTGTGCCAGAAACCGCGATCCCATACAATACCCATAAGGTTTTTCATGGCAATGGAAAGAGTTGCTCCGCCATGACTTTTTAACACAGGCACATTAATAAATACATCCGAATTCAGAATGAGCTCATGAACTTTAGCTTTTTTCAGGTTCTTGCCATTTGGTACCTGAACTTCCTGGTAGTAACTTTCACTTTTCCCGGAAACTATTTTTCCACCAGCATCTTTAACGGCTTTTTCAATACCGCTGTTGGTATAGCATTTTTGCCAGTTATCGCAAGTGTT
Organism: Bacteroidota bacterium; assembly: GCA_021779665.1. GTDB lineage: Bacteria > Bacteroidota > Bacteroidia > Bacteroidales > JAAUTT01 > JAAUTT01. The sequence continues at coordinate 19,608 of JAJYAG010000032.1, forward strand.
ATCGAAAACAAAAACTTCCTTAGCTCCGGCCTGTAAACAATGCTCAACAATTTTGCCCACTAACTTTGGGTTTGTATTAGCAGCCTTTTCTGGAGAAACATCCCAGCCAATATTCGGTTTAATAACCACGGTCTGGTTCTTCTTAACGTATGCCTTCATTCCTCCTAAAGAAGCTATTGCTTTTTCGAACATAACTTCGGCCTCACCTCCTAAAGCAGCAACCATATCATAAGGAGCAGCATAATTACCGGCAAAAACATCATTAAACGAACCTAGTGTTAAACCGGCACCCGTTGCCACACCGGCAAACACGCTTCTTCTTAAGAAATCACGTCTTTCCATTGTTAAGTTAATTAAATTATGATTTGCTCACAATTTACAGTTAATTTTAATACAATGTTTTGCAATTAAACTGTCAAAAGCTAATAAATATTCGTTCTAAATTAATACACTGTACTCTTTATTTATTTGATGATAAAATTTGTTTACTTCTCGAATTATTAGCATTTTTCGTTGTTTATCTTAAAACCCCTTTTATGAAGATATTATTTTATGATTGTTTCTCGGGAATTAGCGGTGATATGAACCTTGGTGCCATGATAGATCTTGGTGTTGATGTTGATTTCCTGAAAAATGAACTTAAAAAACTACAGGTTGGCGGTTATGAGATAAAGGTTCAAAAAGCTATTAAGAAAGGCATTGAGGGTACTAAAGCGGAAGTATTACTTGATTCGGAGAAAAACAAAGAAACAGCGAAGGTTAAATTTAATCCCCAAAATTTTAAACTGGTTACAGGAGGCCATAACCATCCGATCATTCAATCGGGCGACAATCACGATCGTACTTATACTGATATAAAACTACTTATCGAACAAAGTTCTTTAAACCAAAACGTTAAAAGATTAAGTCTGGATATGTTTTACAGGGTTGCTTTTGCCGAAGGAAAAATCCATGGCAAACCTCTGTCGGAAGTCCATTTTCATGAAGTCGGAGCAATCGACTCTATTGTCGATATTGTTGGTGCCGCAATTTGTATCGATTACTTAAAACCCGATAAAATTATTTCAACGCCTCCCCAGCTTGGAGGTGGTTTTGTAAAATGTGCTCACGGAATGTTTCCGGTGCCTGCTCCCGCTACTGCCGAAATCCTGAAAGGAATACCGGTAAAAACAGGCGCCGTTAACTCCGAGACAACAACGCCTACCGGAGCTGCCATATTGGCTTCCCTTTGCAGCAGTTTCGAAGAAAAAAGTGAGTTTATTCCTCAAAAAATAGCATACGGAATTGGTCATAAAGACTTCGAAATTCCTAATGTTTTAAGAGTAATGCTCGCTGATGTTTCAGAAAAAAGCACCTTGTGGGAAACTGAAAAGAGTAAATTGGTGGAATGTAATATCGACGATATGTCGCCTGAATCTTTCGGGTATGTAATGCAGAAATTATTCGAAACCGGTGCTGATGATGTGTTTTTCGAACCCATCATCATGAAGAAAAACCGGCCGGCGCAAAAAATTTCGGTATTGGTGAAGGATAGTTTACTCGATAAGGTTCTTTCTGTTATTTTTACCGAAACATCTACTTTAGGAATACGGGTAATTGATTGCGAGAAAAAGATACTTCAGCGAAGATGGGAAAACATGGAAACCCAATGGGGCAATGTAAGAATCAAATACGGTATTTATAATGGCAAAGCTATCAAAGCAAAACCAGAGTTTGATGATTGTGTGAAAATTGCCAGTGAATATAAACTACCTGTTCAACAGGTTTTAGAAGAGATTAACAGGTTAATAAAACTTTAAAATGACTCCGGAAAAAATAAGGAATATTCTGAATGAAATCAAAGAAGGTAAGATCACGGTTGATGATGCGATGACCTCAATGCGCGAATTACCATTCGAAGATCTGGATTTTGCCAAAGTTGATCATCACAGGGAACTCAGAACAGGTTCACCCGAAGTAATTTTTTGTCAGGGGAAAACTGCCGATCAGGTTGTTCAGATTACCAGTGCTATGAAAGCAAAAGGGAATAATGTACTGGCCACGAGAGCAAACGAGGAAGTTCTTCGCAACCTTCAAGCCGAATTTCCCGAAGGCATAGTTCACAAGCTCGCCCGGATTTTTGTCCTGAAACAAAAAGAAATAATTCCTCCAACAACAAAAGTTGCAGTAGTCACAGCAGGAACAGCTGATATTCCCGTTGCCGAGGAAGCTGCTATTACTGCTGAAGTCTTTGGTAATAATGTAGACCGCATTTTTGACGTAGGAGTAGCAGGCATACACCGTTTATACCGACAGTTACCCCGAATAAGGGAAGCAAAGGTAATTGTAGCTGTTGCAGGTATGGAAGGTGCTTTACCGAGTGTTCTTGGAGGGCTGGTTGATAAACCAGTGATAGCCGTTCCTACAAGTGTGGGTTATGGAGCAAATTTCAGCGGTCTTTCGGCTTTGCTTACAATGCTTAACTCGTGCTCAAACGGAATTAGTGTAGTGAATATTGATAATGGCTTTGGTGCTGGTTATCTGGCTTCCATGATCAACAAACTTTAACATGAAGCCTGTCCTGCTTTCAACAGCCTATTTTCCTCCAATAATCTATTTTTCACACATTATTCAAAGTTCTGAAGTTATAATTGAAAAAGAAGAAAACTTTCAGAAACAAACCTATAGGAATCGTTGTGTGATATTGGGAGCTAATGGAACTTTAAACTTAACTGTTCCAGTTCAGCACGATGAACCTAAAATTAAGATATCCAGGCTGAAAATTTCTTATCACAGCCATTGGCAACTTGTTCATTTCAGGGCGATAGAATCGGCCTATCGTAACTCTCCTTTTTATGAGTATTATATTGATGAGTTCAGCCCCTTTTTTCAAAAGCAATTCAGCTCGTTGTTTGAATTTAACTCCGCAATATTAAACGTTTGCCTTTGTTTGCTCAATTATAAAGGAAAAGTAACCTTTACAGACGAATTTTTAAAAGAAGATAAGGATGTCGAAAATGATTTCAGGTTTTCATTATCTCCCAAAATAGCTGCAGATAATTATGCATTTCCTGAATACCACCAGGTTTTTATTGAGAAGTTCGGTTTTATTCCAAACCTGTCGATTCTCGACTTGATTTTTAATCTTGGACCAGAATCGGGAGATTACCTTAAAAGCATAAAAAAAATGGACAGATTTGACTCTGTCCATTTAATAAACCCAAAAACCCTAATTATAAAAAACCAAGAAACTAAACTTTAAAATCTGAAACCTAAGGTCGCCATGATCTTAGATTGATTTATATCTAATTGAGCATTTTCACTTAAAAATAATTTATGCTCTTCGTTGCTTTTGTTAGTCACGTAAGCTAAATCAAAAAATGCTTTTTTACCTCTTATTCCTATACCGGCACTGTACGACTGATATTTATAATCGCTGTTTAAACGATTGGCATCTTTAACATACGGACTGCCATACAAACCATATCCTACTCTTGCAGCAAAAGGCCCTAATCTTCCTTCCAAACCGGCTTTTATATTCGATGTTCTTTTATAAACATCCGACATTCCTACGTTAACATCGCCAAAATCGTCTTCATCAGAACGGAAACGAGCTTTGGTGTAATCTACCATCTCGTAATCGAGAGAGAAAAGACCAAATTTGTCGAAAACAAATGCTATGCTTCCAATAGCTTTCATAGGAGTCTGAAATTTATAGTCGCTCGTTACAAGATCAGAACGGTCGCTCATTTCAGCAGGAGTACCCTTATCAAAAGAGGTTTCCATGCTTGTATAAAACTCAGAAGTCATATTATAAAAAGTACGTGTATGAACTGCTAATCCTAAGCGAAGAAAATCAACAGGTTTAAGAATTGCTCCAATTTTGAAATTAACACCTGTACCATAAGAGTTGAAATGTTCGTTGAAAGAAAAAGACCTGAGGTACTCATAACTTCCTTTATCGTCAAATTCGGAATGTTCTTTAATTTCCTCGTAATCTATTCTTTGCACACCAACAGTGGCTCCAATATAAAGTAAATGGCTGAAGTTTGCACCAAACGAAAAATCGTATTCACCAATACCACCTTTTGTACTTACATTTTTCTTTAAGGTCTGACCATAATTTGTACCTGTAAAATCTGATGAATACGTCTTGGTTGTTTCATTATACAATAATACATCGGTATTCCAGGCCAGATCTTCATAAAACTCACTTCCGCGGTTATTGTTCGAATTCAAAACAAATTCATCCATCAGCGAACCGGTTGCATTATCGGTCCTGATTGAAAAATTACGATTGAAATCGGCCAGCCGGTTATAACCAACTCCAAAGCTTGCACTTACCCAACCTGTGGTTTTATTAGTATTATAGGTATAAACATAAGCGAGATTTGAAAGGTTAAATTTATTTTTAAAATCCTCGTATTTATAACCCCTGTACTTTGAAGTTACCAAATCGGTATTAACTCCTGCTGTAATGGTGAACTCTGAAGAACGATAAACACCAATACCTGCCGGATTTATACTTAAGCTGGAGGGATCTCCGCCAAGTGCACCAAATGCTCCTGATAAACCTAAGCTGCGAGCTGTTCCACCACTGTAATTCTGTGAAAACCTTAAAGCATCAGCTTCATTCTGAGCAAATAATGAGGTAGAAAAAACAGATAATAATAGTATGATTATGAAATTTGTTCTCATAAATGTTAGAATTAGAATGGACCTAGAATATATTTTGGAGAAAGATAAGGCTCTTAAGCCTTATCTTCTTCCTGATGAAGAATGTGATCCTCCCGAACTTGAACTTCCACCACCAGAACTTGAATGTGATGAAGGTGCATAGCTTCCGCCAGAGCTTGAGCCTGAAGAATATGAAGATGAACTACGGCTGCTGCTTGGGGAATAAGAACTTCCTGAAGAAGATTCTGAACGTCTGCTGCTGCTATAATCGCTCGATGAGCTACTACCCGAATATGATGGTCTTGAGTAAGAAGACTGTGAGCTCGATCTTGAAGGAGCGCTGGAAGAGCTGCTGCTTCTTCTTTCGGATGAATAACTGCTGCCCGAAGAACTTCCTTCGTTATAAGAAGGGGTGTTGGAGGTTCTTGGTTTGCTATAGCTTGGAGTATAAGCTCTTCTTGATTCTCCTGAAGAAGAAGAAGAATTATATTGCCTGCTGCTTGAGTAAGATTCCCCATTTGTTGAGCCTCCGCTCCTTCTGTTTGTAGCAGAGCTTGAAGAATTATAAGGCCTTGTATACTCAGTTCTTGCAGCAGAATTATTATAGTTTTCGCCCGAACGACGGTTTGTTACAGATGATGTTCCGGAATTATTGGATGAAGGTAAATAGCTACCCGACTTTCTGGAACTTGGAGTATAATTGTTTCCTGAATTTACTGTTCTGTAACCAGTAGAGCTTGACCTGTTTGGGATTCTTCCTGTTGAGTAAGAACCTCTGTCGTTCGAAATTGCATAATAATCGCGGTAAAAACGGCTGCTTCCATGTCCATAACCGGCCCCACCATAATAACCGCCGTATCCATAATAAGGATAATAATAATCGTAATACGATGGATAATACCCGAAACGATATGGACTATACCATGAATAATAGGAAGGATAATATCCATAATCATACCAACCGCACGACCAGCAATTCCCTATCGAGAAGCCAAAGCTCCAGGAAAACGGTGAGTAATAATACATATTGGTATAAAATGGATCATAGTATCCAAACCCAAAATATGGCCTGTGAAAACGACGGATACGGGATGAATAATAAAAATCATCGTAGTAATCATCCATATAATAGTAATTGTTTACAATAGGCCGATCATCATCGTAATAATTTTCGCCCGATTCAACAATTGGTCTGTCATTATTTGCAAGTTCCTGATTATTATTTTCAGAAGCAAGTGTATCAGCAGTGCCATTTTCAAGGCTTAAACGATATCTTTCATAATCAGTTAATCCATCGTTTGTTGCAGCTTTCGATGGAGTTGCTTTAGCAGTCGTTGTTTGTGGAACAACAGGTTCATCTCCCGGTTTGTAATAAACATCATCGTATCCTCCGGAGGCAAAGTAACTGGAAGAACAAGCGCTCATTAGTAGTGCCGTAATCGAAATTATTGTTAGTTTTGTTTTCATAACACATCCTCCTTAGGGTGTTTTAAAATTAAAACAAGTTTTTATTTATTTGCAATTTTAAATTACACTGTAATTATACAAATACTATACCAAAAAGCAAAATGGCAAAAGAGATCACGAGTAGAGAAGAGAATTATTCCCAATGGTATAACGACCTGGTTGTTAAAGCCGATCTGGCTGATAATTCAGCTGTTAGAGGTTGTATGGTCATCAAACCTTACGGATTTGCTATCTGGGAGAAGATAAAAGATCAACTTGATAAGATGTTTAAGGACACAGGACATGTGAACGCTTATTTTCCGCTATTCATCCCAAAATCGTTTTTTAGCAAGGAAGCTAGTCATGTTGAAGGCTTTGCCAAAGAATGTGCCGTTGTAACTCATTACCGATTAAAAAACGATCCCAATGGAAAAGGAATCGTTGTTGATGAAGACGCAAAACTTGAGGAAGAGCTGATAGTACGTCCTACCTCAGAAACTATTATATGGAATACTTATCGCAACTGGATACAAAGCTATCGTGATCTGCCTATATTAATCAATCAATGGGCAAACGTTGTGCGTTGGGAAATGAGAACCCGGTTATTCCTTCGTACAGCAGAATTTCTGTGGCAGGAAGGTCATACCGCCCATGCTACGCAGGAAGAAGCGCTTGAGGAAACTATGAAGATGGTGAACGTTTACGCCGATTTTGCTGAACAGTATATGGCAGTTCCTGTGCTCAGAGGTTCAAAAAGCGCTAATGAACGATTTGCAGGTGCTATCGAAACATATTGTATTGAAGCGCTGATGCAGGATGGAAAAGCTCTTCAGTCGGGAACATCTCACTTTTTGGGTCAGAACTTTGCAAAGGCATTTGACGTGAAGTTTACTTCGAAAGAAGGCGTTCAGGAATATGTATGGGCTACTTCGTGGGGTGTTTCAACCCGTTTGATGGGAGCTTTAATTATGGCACACTCGGACGACAATGGTTTGGTACTTCCTCCAAAGCTTGCTCCTATTCAGGTTGTAATAGTTCCTATTTATAATAAAGCAGAGCAGCTTCAGTTATTAACGGAACATATTCTGCCAATTAAAAAGCAACTGGAAGCAAAAGGCATAACTGTTAAATTTGACGATAGGGATAATTATAAGCCTGGGTTTAAATTTGCCGAACACGAAATGAGAGGCGTTCCGGTGCGTATCGCCATTGGACCTCGCGACCTCGAGAATAAAACAGTGGAAATTGCCCGACGCGACACCCTGGAGAAAAAAGTTTATCCTGTTGATCAGATTACCGACGTTGTTGTAAATCTTCTTGACGAAATTCAGCAGAATATTTTTAATAAAGCACTGAAATTCAGAGAAGAACATACTTACAAAACCGATTCGTATGAAGAGTTTAAAGAAATTCTCGATACCAAAGGAGGGTTTATATTGGCTCATTGGGATGGAACTTCCGAAACTGAAGATTTAATAAAAGAAGAAACCAAAGCTACCATCAGGTGTATTCCTTTTGATGCCCCTGAGGAAGCCGGAAAATGTATACGAACCGGCAAACCATCCAATAAAAGAGTGGTTTTTGCCCGGGCTTATTAGAAATCTAAATTATCAGGAATGAACAATATTGATAAAAAGGAATCGATCCTCAAAACCGTCAAAGAAAAGTCGATTATTAAACAGCAGGTATTTGACAATACGCTGAATTCTTTTAACCTGCTCAAAAAAGTGCTGAAGTATATTGAGATCAATAACAATTCAAATCTTGAGGAGGTTGACGAGCGGGTACACTTCCAATTCAAGGATCAGGGAAAGTTTGATGCACAGCTTAAGGTTGCAGGCGACTTACTCATTTTCAGTATGCATACAAATGCATATGAATTCGACAGAAGTCATCTGATCTGGCAGAATTCGCTTGTAAAGGAAGATCCGTATTCGAGCTACTGTGGCATGATCAGCATTTACAACTTTTTGAGCGATTCGTTCAAATACAACCGTATTGAAGATTTGGGTTATCTGATTGCACGTCTGTTTATAAACAAAGACGGTTACTACTTTGTAGAAGGTAAAAGGCAAATGAGCTACTGGCTGAATAATTTCGGAACGTCAAAAATTGACAAAGAAATTTTGCGCGATATTACCAATTCTGCAATTCTGTACGCGCTTGAATTCGATTTGCTCGTTCCTCCTTACGATAATGTTAAAATTATTAATGTTGAACAAATTAATAACAAAATAGAATCTTCAAGAATTCAAACCGGTAAACGACTTGGATTTACGTATAATTCGGATGATATAAGTTAGTTTTAGAAAATATTTGAAAGTTTTTGCATAATTTATGCTTAGGAAAATTTGTAAAAACTAAAACCTATTGTGCGGTTAATAATTCTGCTGTTATTCGTATTTCTTTGTTCAGCAAGAGTACTTGCCCAGGAACCGTATCAGACGATCAGGTTTGATACGGTTTACCTGAAACAGGGCTTTATTCTTACGGTTAATAACCGTTCCTATATTTCCAGCAGAGATACTGTTTTATATATTGCCTCCACAGTTCCCTATAAGATTAAACGGGAAAAAGGGAACGGTTTTTACGAAAGACTTGACAGCACAGCTCAATACAGCCGGTTAATAAGAGAATTAAGGAATATGGTTCTTGTGAACCGTCGCAGAGGGATTAGCGTCGATAATGAATCAACCACCAAAAGCGAAACAAATTTTATTCCCTACCAGAATAAAATTATCCGTAAAATCACATTCAGACAGTTAGATGTTTTTGGACCGACTATTAGCGATACAACAGCAACTGCTAACAGTTGGATTGAAAAAACAGGTAACCGTCTCCATTTTAAAACAAGGAACTATCTGTTAAGAAATAACCTGATTATAAACGAAGGGGATGCACTTGATCCTTTAAAAATAGCAGATAATGAAAGGTTATTGCGTGAAGCTCCCTATATTCACGACGCAAAGATATACGTAAAGGAACTTGCGCCACAAAGCGATTCGGTTGACCTTGTAATTGTTGTAAAGGATGTCTGGTCAAAAGCATTTGATCTGAGAATTGATAATCTGTATGGGGGTAACTTCTCGATATGGGACCGGAATATTTTTGGTTTTGGACACGCAATCCAGAACAGTATATACTGGGATAAAGATGAACAGTCAAATTTAGGTTACGAAGGAGTTTATAACATACCGAATATTGGAGGTAGTTTTATCAGGGGCCGAGGACAGTATCTTAATAAATTCGGGAATGAAACCTACGGATTGTCATTCGACAGAAATTTCTATACGCCCAATACGAAATATGCAGGAGGTCTGTCCATATATAAAACCAAAAAGTCCGATTACTTCAGTTACCCTGATACTTTACTCCTTGCTCCTGTTGAATATACTAAAAGCGATTTCTGGCTCGGCCGGTCATTTCCTTTAAACAGCAGTAATTTTAAGTCGAGAAATAATCTTTCATTTACTTTAAGAGTAACCAACACCAACATTAATCAAAGGCCTGTTCTGTCGGAAGATCAATTTTACAATTACCATAACCGTACACTTTACCTGTCTTCTATTTCGTTCAATCAGCAGAATTATATCAAATCAAACTTAATCTACAATTTCGGAAGAACTGAAGATATTCCCTACGGCCTGCAGTTTGAGTTAACAGGAGGTTTTGAGACAAATGAATTTAAGAACCGAAGCTTTCTTGGAGCAAAATTCGGATGGGCAAACTACAAGGAAAATGTTGGATACATGCATTTTAGTGCAGGGCATGAAGGGTTTACCAATGTGGATAAAAAGATAGAACAAGGGCTTGTCTTTGTTCAGTTTAACCATTTTACTCCTCTGATTCGCTACAAGCGCTTAAAATTCAGACATTTTATAGATATCGACTACACCAAAGGCATAAACCGGTACATGGACGAATACCTTACCTTAAACGAACCGAATGGATTAAAAGGGTTTGTTAATGATTCGCTTAGGGGAAACGAACGTCTTAAGTTTCATTTTGAAACCGTATGCTTCTCCCCTTTCTACTTTTATGAGTTCAGGTTTGTATTCTTTGCTTCAGCAGAACTTAGTATATTTGGTAAAAGCAAAGATATTCTGAACAACCCTCTGTATTCCGGTTTTAGTCTTGGAGTGAGGATAAGAAATGAACGACTCGTTTTTAATACACTGGAACTGCGATTCAACCTATACCCCAATAAACCTCCTTATAGTAAAACTCAGTTCTTTAATTTATCGGGCGAACAGGTACTTTCACCTCCTTCATTTTTAACCAAACCTCCAACCATTTCAAATTACAGATAATGTCTTTAAAATTTATTGTTTGCCACCCAATATAAGTGACAAACAATAAAATAAGTATCTATCTGTTTCTCCTGTCTTCAATACCAGCTTCAATACCTGCGTCAATTACAGCAATAGTAACCATGTTAACAATATCGCGTACTGAGCTTTCCATATTAAGAATATGAACAGGCTTGTTTAGTCCCATCTGAATTGGCCCTATGGTTTCGCTCATACCAATCTCAAGCATAAGTTTGTATGCAATATTGGCCGAATTAAGGTTCGGAAATATCAATGTGTTGACATCCATATTGTCAATTTTCGAGAATGGAAATTTTTCGTGACGCATTTTCCTGTCAAGAGCAACATTCACGTGCATTTCTCCGTCAATTGCAATTTCAGGATGTTCTTTATGGAAATACGATACTACTTCACGAATCATAGCAGGACTACCCACATTACGCTCCCCAAAATTGGAATACGACAACATAGCCATTACTGGTTGAATGTTAAAAAGCTTTACCGACTGGTGGGTCAAAAGGGTAATATCGATAAGGGTACCTGTGCTTGGACGACTGTTGATCATAGTATCGGCAAAGAAAAATGTACCCAGTTTATTATTTACGATATTCAAACCGGCGATATGTTTCAGCCCTTCACGAATCCCAACTATTTCAACAGCCGGTTTAATGGCGTCATCGAATTTTGTGTACGCTCCGGTAATACATGCATCGGCATCGCCAGCCTCCACCATGCTCATAGCAAAATAGTTTCTGTCGAACATCTTTTCACAGGCTTCGCGATAAGTCATCCCATCACGCTCCCTTTTTGCTGTTACCAGGCATGCATAGCGGTTACGACGATCTTCTTCCCGATCGTGCCGCATGTTGATAATTTCAACACCATCGAGATCGATATTGTTCTCGGTAATAATTTTCTGAATACGTTCTTCGTTACCAAGCAGAATTGGGATACAAATACCCTCATCGCGTGCAACCTGTGCTGCCTTAAGCATATTCAAATGATTTCCTTCGGCAAAAACCACGCGTTTAGGATTTTCTTTCGCCTTTTCAGTTAATCCGCGCATCAGTTTATTATCGATACCCATTCTTTGCCGGAGTTCATCTTCATAGGCCTTCCAGTCGGTAATACTTGCTTTGGCAACACCCGACTCAAGAGCAGCTTTTGCCACTGCGGGAGCAACTGTAACCAATAAACGCGGATCCAAAGGTTTGGGAATGATATATTCACGTCCAAAACTGAGATGCGACGAGTTATAGGCTGAAGTCACCACCTCTGGCACCGGCTCTTTGGCTAGTTTTGCAATTGCCAGGGTTGCAGCTACCTTCATCTCTTCATTAATAGAAGTTGCCCTGACATCCAGGGCTCCCCTGAAAATGTATGGAAAGCCAAGCACATTGTTCACCTGATTTGGATGATCGCTGCGTCCGGTTGCAAAAATAATATCGGGCCTTGAAGACATTGCCAGAGAATAAGAAATCTCGGGATTTGGATTTGCCAGAGCAAATACAATAGGATTAGCCGCCATACTCCTGATCATGTCCTGAGTCAACACATCGGCAACGGATAGCCCCAGAAACACATCAGCATCTTTAAGCGCTTCTTCGAGCGTATTTACCTCCCGCGAGGTTGCAAAAGGTTTTTTACGGTTATTAAGATCGTTACGCCGTGTGGAAATAACACCTTTGCTGTCGAGCATTACAATGTTTTCAGGCTTTGCACCTAAATGCATATACAATTTTATACAGGAAGAAGCTGCAGCTCCCGCGCCACTTACGACAATCTGAATGTCGGCTATATTTTTCCCAACAAGCTCAAGCGAATTGATGAGGGCTGCCCCTGAGATAATGGCAGTACCATGCTGATCGTCGTGCATGATCGGGATATCCAGTTCTTCTTTCAGGCGGTCCTCAATATCGAAACACTCGGGAGCTTTTATATCTTCGAGGTTAATACCGCCAAAAGTTGGACTGATCGCCTTCACTACCTGGATAAACTTCTCAGGATCCTTCTCATTAACCTCAATATCGAATACGTCGATATCAGCGAATATTTTGAATAATAAACCCTTTCCTTCCATTACGGGTTTACCTGCTATGGCACCTATATCGCCTAAACCGAGCACTGCTGTGCCATTCGAAATAACCGCCACCAGATTGCCTTTGGAAGTATATTTATAAGCATCCTGCGGATTCTTTTCTATTTCGAGACAAGGCTCGGCAACTCCCGGCGAGTAAGCCAGGGCTAGGTCACGTTGAGTAGTATGCGGCTTTGTCGGAATAACCTGAATTTTCCCCGGACGTCCTTCAGAGTGATAATTTAAAGCGTCCTCCCTTTTTTTTGAAACCATCTTAAAATCCTTTAATAACAATAAAATACATAACAATCAGAAAGCCGGGAAAATGTCCCCCGGCTTTCCTGAAAAAGAAGCAAATATAATATTATTGAGTTAAACAGCGCCCTGAGCAATCATGGCATCAGCAATCTTAATAAAACCGCTGATATTTGCGCCGTTAACATAATTCACGTATTCTTTGCTTTCGCGTCCATATCTCAGACATGATTCGTGGATATTCACCATAATCTCGTGTAATCTGGAATCAACCTCTTCGCGCGACCAGTTGAGACGCATGGAGTTTTGAGTCATTTCGAGACCTGAAGTTGCAACACCACCGGCATTGGCAGCTTTACCAGGACCATAAAGAATTTTAGCATTCTGGAAAACAGCAATTGCTTCAGGGGTTGAAGGCATATTGGCTCCTTCGGAAATTGCAACACATCTGTTACGAACGAGCATCTGCGCATCGGTTTCAGTAAGTTCGTTCTGTGTAGCACAGGGTAAAGCAATATCACATTTTACGCTCCAGGGAGTGCGTCCCTCGAAGTATTCGGCCTTTTTATATTTCTGAACGTACTCACTGATACGGCCTCGTTTTACATTTTTCAATTCGAGAACGAAGTTGAGTTTTTCGGCATCAATTCCATCGGGATCGTGAATAAATCCATTAGAGTCGGATAAAGTAAGCACCTTACCACCAAGCTGTATCACTTTTTCAACGGCATACTGAGCCACATTGCCCGATCCCGAGATAACTACATTTTTATTGCGCATATCCATCTGGCGGGTTTTCAGCATTTCTTCGGCAAAGTAAACGCAACCGTAACCGGTAGCCTCAGGACGGATTAAACTTCCACCCCAACCAATACCTTTACCGGTTAATACGCCCGTAAATTCATTTTTTAAGCGTTTGTACTGGCCAAACATATAACCAATTTCGCGGCCACCAACACCTATGTCGCCTGCAGGAACGTCGGTATCAGGACCAATATGACGATATAGTTCCGACATAAAGCTCTGGCAGAAATGCATCACTTCGTTATCCGATTTACCTTTGGGATCGAAATCAGAACCACCTTTTCCTCCACCCATAGGTAGAGTGGTAAGACTGTTTTTAAAACATTGTTCGAATGCCAAAAATTTAAGAACACCAAGATTTACAGTTGGGTGGAAACGTAATCCGCCTTTGTAAGGACCAATAGCGCTGTTCATTTCGATGCGGAAACCACGGTTTATCTGGATGTTGCCCTTATCATCGATCCAGGGAACACGGAACATGATTACCCTTTCAGGTTCAGCTATACGCTCTAATATTTTAGCATGCTTGTATTTAGGGTTTTCCTCGATAAAAGGCATCAGCGATTCGGCTACTTCTTGCACAGCCTGGTGGAATTCAACTTCACCGGGATTTTTAGCTATGATTTTGGTCATAAAATCATTGAGGCTCACTTCTAAACTTTTTGACATTCTTTATTTTTTTAAGTTAGGGAAACAGATTTAGTTCTTAAGGAAGAGCTTTTGTTACTTCCGGGTCAAAAATAAATGATGAATGTCATAAAAAGAGAACCGATACCCTCAAATTAAGTGTTTCACTGATAAGATTCAGTATTATTCGGAAAGTATTTCAATCAATTTCAATAATATTATTCTTAATCGCAAACTTCACCAGGTCAACAGTTGTGTTGAGTTTGAGCTTCTGCATAATATGGTTTTTGTGCGATTCAACCGTACGCAGACTTATAAAAAGCTTTTCGGCAATGACTTTGTTAGAATAGTTTTTGCCCCACAATTGCAGGATTTCAATTTCGCGTGCCGATAATATTTTAACATCGACGCGCTGGGTCTGGGTCTCTGTCTCGAGATCTTCAATATATCGCTTAAGAAGAAGCTGGGTAATTGATTTACTGAAATAATCGAATCCTCCGCGAAGGGTATATATGGCCTCTACAAGCTCGTTTTTCCCTGAGCTATTGGAAAGAAATCCTTTAGCTCCTGCTTTGATGGTTTTCAGGATCACTTCGTCGGTATTATGAACTGACAGGATAAGAATTTTTGTTTTAGGATAATTCCTCACTAAATCCCGGATCAGATTTGTAACCTGAATATTTAAGGTGTGAACATTGATGATAAGCACATGAACCGGCGACATCTTCAATGTGTCGATCAATTCCATTATATTCCCTGTAGTTGATAAAACCTCAATGTTTTCAATATCTGATATCAATGCAGCAATTGCTTCCTGCATAATAACATGTTCATCAAATATTACAACCGAAATATTACTCATCAGGCGTTATATAAAATGCACGAAGTTCTCTTTTTCCCGTTCATTAAAATGGTGAGATCGTTTTTAAACTGAACGTGTTTAAAGTATTTTGTGCGGTGAACAATTCGCTGCTTATCGAGCAGATCCCATTCTATATAATCGGTTTTTGAAGAATCCTGAACAGACAAATATCCAATATTCATGGAAGTTACATTATGGAAGAAATGCGACCCGAGTGAGGAATCCAGAGGAAAATTCTCAAGACTTATTTCCACAATAATTTTAGCGTTTGAAATCTGCGACCAAACCACCGGAAGCCCAAGATACTGATCCCTGGTGCCCCATCTTCCCGGCCCAATAAGAACATAACGTCTGTTTTCCTTTATCATCATATAGTTGAGCATCTCTATTTCCTTAACCATATCCAGAGTTTCGAGCTTGTTGAACTTGGTGACATCGATATAAATCACATCTTTTATGTTTTCAACCTCACCATTACCAAGACTCGATTCGGAATAAAGAACCGTTCTCGACCTGTCGGGCTCCTCAACCTCAATATCGTACGAGAAATTGCTGTTTACCAAAGGTTTTACCTGGAGGAGATAAAAAGATGGTAACTTGTTTTCCGTCTTATTCAGGTCAACAGCATATTCAATTTCAACCGGGGAACCAAATGCCTCCTTGATGGTTTCGAGCATCAGGTTGATGGTTTGAGCCAGCGGAATATACTCGTATTTTAATATATCAGCAAAGTTGATGATTCGTGGTCCGTAGGTATCCAGGCCTGTTTCAACACGATCGTTATCGGGATTGTAAACTGAGGCACAATGCTTAATGGTTCCATGTTTCTCGGCCTCACTTATATCGAGCAAAGCAAGCGTGGCAAGCTCCCCTTCATTAATATAATCCACATGCTCCTTCGACATATCCACTGCATAAAAATTAACCTGCGTACTATTAATCAGGTCTTTGGTAGTGTAAATATCGATATTGGGATATTTAGGCGAGAACCGGTACGATTTATTTCCACCCACAACATAATATCCCAACCCAACAGCGGTAACAGCAAAACCCTCTTCAGGCTTCATGTTGGCAATGGGATAATAGTTGTACGATTGTGCCGTTCCGCTAATATGCGGATAGTAGTAATCGCCGAAGCGATTTCCAACCAGTTCCTGGAGAATCACCGCCATTCGTTCTTCTTCCACCTTGTGCTGAACAGCTTTAAAATAAGTGCGGGCATTGTCGGAATAAACCGAAGCATATACCATTTTAATTGCATTGGCCAGAACTTCAACTGTTTTCTTCCGGTCGTCCAGATTATTGGTTACGATAAAAGTATCGAAAACCCCGGCAAACGGCTGGTTCAGCGAATCTTCCGAAATACTCGATGATCTTACGGCAATAGGTTTTCGCACCTGCGACACAAACACCTCAAGTTTGGCAATTAAGGTGCCTGAAAGGCTGGCATCCATAAATTGCCGCTTAATTTCCTCATAAGTAAGATTCTCGGAGAAGATCTTTTCGTAGAGATGATTTTTCTCCATGAACATTTCGAATTCGTCGGTGCCAATAATTACAGTTATGGGAGTTCGGATGTTGATTGAACCCGAAACGGCCGAAAAATCGAGGTTGTAAATTAAAGTATTTATAAAAGCAAGTCCACGACCTTTGCCACCGAGCGATCCACTGGAAAAGCTTACAATATTCTTCTCATCGAGTTCCGAAGTCTCGTCAAAACTCAATATTTTGCCTTTTTTCTTTTCCTCGCGATAAACCTTGATGGCATGAATAAAATGATGCCTGAAGTCCTCAAGACTTTCGAAATTACTGATCTGAATAGGGTTCAACAGCTTGGCCAGCTGAATCTCTCCGCGAGCCATCAACCATAAAGAAAACTGGTTGTCGGAACCATGAAAATAAAGCGACTCTTCAGGAATTGTATGAAGCAACTGCTCAAACTCCCGCAGCGATTTGGCTACAGAAATTTTATTACCCTCTTTGTTCCTGAAAATAAAATTACCAAAACCAAGGTGAAACGTAAGGAAGTTTTTAAGATCGGTAAGAAGACTTTCGGAATTTTTATTCAGAAACTGAACACCCAGGCGTTTAGCAATTCTCTCATTATTTTTGTCGGACGACTGAAGAATTGCCGGAAGTCCCATAGTCTGTGACTGAATATATTTTATAAAGCGCACTCCTGCATTCTTGTCGAGTTTTCCTTCCTGCTCAAACTCCATGTCGGAAATTACACAAAGCATATAATCCCGATACTTGTTAAAAATAAAAACAGCCTCCTCGTAATTGGTAGCATGCAGAATCTTAGGCCGGGAGCGCATTTTACTAATTTTATTCAGCTCATTCTTTTCAACCTCGGGCAATATTTGTTGAATTTGTCCAAAAACGATAGAATACAAAAACTGAAGATATTTGGAATAATACTGGGCCGAGTCCTCCACAAGGAGGATAACCCTGACGAGACCCATTTTGGTATCGTTTTCAACGTTGGCATTGTCTTCGATCGATTTCACAATGGCAAACATAATCTGAGAGTTGCCATTCCATACAAAAAGCTTATCGACAGTGCTTATGGCAGGTACCAACTCTTCAAAATGCTTAATCTTGCTTTTTTGATTGAGAAGAAGATATACAGGGAGATTGGCTTTTTTAGCTTTTATTTGTTCACTCAAAGCAATGGGCGTTTCACTGTCCATCCCTACCATCAGGATTACCAGGTCGAAATGTGTGGAATTGAGAAGTTCCAAAGCTTCAGTTCCTGAGGTAACACCGGTAATACGGGGTAACGAAAATAAACTGTACTGGTATATTTCGCCCATGAACTGCTCAAAAAAGTCGTCTTCGTTTTCCAGTATAAATGCATCGTACAAGGTGGCGACAAAAAGAATGTCCTTCACTTTGTACTTCATCATATCCAGATAGATGTACTTATCAAGCAGTTGCTTATTAAAAAAGAGTTGCAGCGGTTGCTTGTTTTTTATCAGCGAATTACGGTATTCTTCCGACTTATAATTAGTTACTTTGGGTTCCTGCCCCTTGTAGATAATAACCCTGCCTTTGTAATTATTTAAGTATCCGCTAATAAGTTTAGCGATATTCAGCAGAAGATGCTTCTCTTCTTTTAAAAAAGGGCCGTCGTATTCTTTCGGAAATTCTTTCAGGTAAAAGATCTCAATGCTTCCTTTTTTATTATCGATGGTAATAAAGCTCTCTTTCTGAAACCACGACGTATTTTTGAATTTCCTGTTGGTGTAAACTTTGCCTTCATACTTAATTCTTGCGGCGGTAAACTCAGGATATTGCCACGATTTTGGAAGAATATTGCAAATACGCTGCAAAGTCTCATCCACAGGCATTCCTTTGTTGATGATGAACGTAGTTTGATTGATAGCATTCAGTTCCTTGACTCTTTCGCGGTTTTGAGCCATTAATTTATCAAAGACTTCGCGCGAAGCAGAACCAGAGAGAATATTAGACAGGTTGACAAGTAAATTCCGCTCTTCTTTTAAAAACGGGCCTTCAAATTCATCAGGAAATTCTACCAGATAAAATACTTCAATTAACCCTTCATAATTATCGGGTGTGACAAATTTTTGTTTCTGCACCCAGCTGGATTCATTAAAGTTTGCGCTTATAAAAACTTTGCCATCATAAGTAATTCTTGCTGCTGTTTGTTTTGGATATTGCCAGGCCTGCGGCAGAATGTTACAAATTTCCTGAAGCGACTCCACCAGGGAGTTGTGATTAATCAGGATTTCGGAAGCCAGTTTTATGCTGTCCAGCTCCTTTACGCGCTCGGTGTAATCGTGCTGTAGCCGCGAGAACAGATGTTTTGAAATGGTACCGGCTAAAATAAATCCAATTGAGCCAAGAAGATCACTGTTTATTTTGTCACTTTCCTTATTAAAATGAATCTCGACAGATCCTTTTTTATCGCCTGAAATGGAAAATACCGATCGTACATAATAAGGAGATAATTGAAAGTTATCGCTGGTATAGGCTTTATCTTCCAACAAAATTTTTGTGTGAAGCCGGGGACCTGAACTCAGGTTATCAGATATCAAATTGCAGCTTGCCACCAAAGCCTCGTCAAGCTTTTTGACATCCAGCAACAAGGTGCTCAGATGGTGTAGTACTGAATACCCGTTAGTCATATCCACTGATCCGGAAGTATTATCCATTGTTATATATCAAATCAATTGAGCTTTGAAAATAAACAAATGTAAATAAATCCCGGAACAAAGTTTTAGGCCCCCAAGTCAAGAGTACCGGAATTATCGAAAGTGGAAAACCTAAACAGATACCCCTAAAAACAAAAAAAGCATTATAAAATGCTTTTTCCGTTAATTTCCTTGATTCTATAAAGAAGATTAATTTTTCTTTAAGAGAACAGGCTGGGTTCTTACACGACCTGTTTTTCTGTTTTTCAGATAAATTATAATCATGGATACTATCAATGCTGTCATTTTAATTTAAATTTAATTGTTATTATCTTCTTCCATACGCAAGCTGCCTTCTCTCCTTCGACTTCTTCGCCTGATATTTGTTGCGTTTGGAGTAATCTACTTCCTTGTATTTTTTGTTCCTTGGATTATCCGATAATTTCGGCATCATCAACGATCGTCTTTCTGTTATTTCTCTGGATGAATTACAAGCTATCCCTGTAACCATAAACACCAACAATAGGATAAAGATTGAAGATTTCATAAGCTTAACTTTGATGTTATGCCCATATTTACGACAACCGACTTAATTTATTTGGAAGTTAGATGAAAAAAAAACATCACAACTAAAACGTAGTAAAAATGGAATTATCAGGATAAAAATTAAAACAGTAAATTGTTGAATGTTTTTCAGTTAATCACCATAAAACTCCGGAATTAAAAATTTCTTCCACTTTTTTTAGGTGTGCCAATGTTTTTCAATAAAAATTATTTTAAATTTGCGAGCCTTTTTGCCCGGATGGTGGAATTGGTAGACACGCTAGTTTCAGGGACTAGTGCCCGAAAGGGTGTGCAGGTTCGAGTCCTGTTCCGGGTACAAAAAATTAAAAAGGAATTTGAAATAAAACAGGATTGTTTATATTTGCGTCCTGAAAAAATGCCCAGGTGGTGAAATTGGTAGACATACTACTTTGAGGGGGTAGCGCCGTAAAAAGCATACGAGTTCGAATCTCGTCCTGGGCACACAAAAAGCACTTAAGAAATTAAGTGCTTTTTGTGTTTTTACAAAGCTCATCTTTTCCATCTTATCTTTTTTGTATTTTTGCTTTTAAATACGGGATTATGGAAACTATTATACTTGAAGTCAAAAATAAAGCCGACATTAAGTTCTGGCTAAATCTGGCAAAAAAAACCGGAACCCGGGCTTTTGTAACCAGCGAGAAAAAAGCTCTTTTAGGTGAGATAGAGGAAAGCCTTGAAGAAGTTAGAAAAATGCAGGAAGGAGCCCTACCCAAAAGAAGTATGAAAAAAATGTTGGATGAGAAATAATGTAATTCCAACAGTAATTTTTGAAAAACGATTTAAGCGGTTTTCAAAAAAATTCAACTCTCTTTCCGAGGAAATTGCGCAATTAGAAAAAGAACTAATGGCTAATCCTAAAATGGGTGAATCACTTGGAGCGGGTCTGTTTAAGGTACGTCTTGCCAGTAAAGATAAAGGTAAAGGTAAAAGTGGAGGTTTCAGAGTTATTACTTATCTAATCGACGAAACAAATACCGGTACTGATATTTATCTTATCATCATTTACGATAAATCAGAAGAAAACAGTATTTCAAAATCTCAGTTGATGGATTTAGTTAAAAAAGTTTTTAAGTAAGGCTTGATTGTGATTTATAAGATCTCAAGCAGTTTGCAGGTGAATTATATTTTGAACCTCAACTAACAATTAAAAACATCATATAAGTTCGAATCTCGTCCTGGGCACTTGAGATATAAAAACTTTACCAAAGAAGTTCCCCAAAAAAATTTAAAGCCCCTGCAATTGAACAATGCCATTTTTTATAGCATAGATCACCAACCCTACCCTGTTTTTTACATTTAGTTTTTCAAATAATGCTTCACGGTATCCATCTACCGTCCTCAGGCTTACATTCATGGTGTCGGCTATTTCCTTATAAGTAGCCTCAGTACAAAGAAGTTCCAGAAATTTAATTTCGCGGTCGTTAAGCTTTACTGAATCTGTTTTTTCCCTTCCCACTTTAATCATGGAAGCCATGGTACTGCTTACCAGATCTGAATAATAATATCCTTTGGTTTTTATCTCATTGAGAGCGTTAATCAGTTCAGTAGGTTCAGCATCTTTCAATATATAGCCGTTCACACCAATTTTGATCATCTTGATAATCGAATCTTCCTCATCGAACATGGATAATATCAGGATACGCATACCGGGATGTTTCTTCTTTATCATCACGGCCGTGTCAAAGCCGTTCATTTCGGGCATGGCAATATCCAGTAACACTATTTCAGGAGGCTGACACAGCTTGAGATTTTCTGCAAATTCCTTTCCGTTGCTTGCTTCCCAAATTACTTCGAACGCATCGAATTTATTAATAAGTTCAACCATCCCCTTACGGAACAGAATATGGTCGTCGACAAGAACAACAGACGTTTTTTTATTACTCATAATAACCTTTTACTCAATAGGCACTGTTAGCTGTACGATAGTTCCTCTTCCTTTTACGCTGTTAATTTCAATGTCCGCCCCAATTAACCTGGCCCGATGCACCATGTTCCCAACACCGGTACCCTTCTGATTCTCAAGTGCAGCATCTGAAACATTGAAACCAACACCATCATCTTCGATGGTAAATTTTAAAAATTTGTCATTATAATCCAAACATACGGAAATATTATGGGCATGCGCATGTTTGATGATATTATTTAAGGCTTCCTGCGCAATCCGGAAAATAATGAGTTGCTTCTGAGGTTCAAAAGCGGCTTCATCCCCATTGGTCTCGAATTTTAAATTAAACAAACCAATTTTATTAATGATATCGGCCTCCAGTTTCAAGGATTGTGAAAGACTATTCTGCGAAAGATGAATTGAATTCAGGGATTTGGATAATTGCCGTAAATCGTTGATGGCTTTTCCCACAAGATCTTTTGTGCTTAAGGCCTTGCTTCTGATTTCGGGATCGCAGTTATCCAGATTCAAGGTATTAAGATTTAATTTTGCAAGAGAGAGGATTTGCCCAATGTTATCATGAATTTCCTGAGATATACGTGTGAGGATTTGTTCTTCTTTTTCAATCTGTGCTTTGATGGCTTCTTCCTGATAGAGGATTTTCAGGTTACTCACCTCCTGTAAATGCTTACGGGCACGCGACTGATACTGAACTACTGCTGCCACGATAATTCCTACCAGAACTATCAATAAGCATGTGATGGTGATTACAGCTACAACAATTTCTTTATCCTGTGCGAACATAAAAATGCAATTGAAAGGCTGGTGTACAAAATATAATTTGGAATATTAAGCAAATAAAACTGAATTTCGTCCTTTAACTTATGAATTATATTGTACACCCCCAAAAAGGGGGAAACCAGACTGTAAAATATTAGTACGGCCACGCAAATCCAAAAGACAGGCCGTTCGGTAATTCCGAAATTTTCGTTTACCTCAATATTAAAAATGGTGTAAGTGGCCCAGGCAATAAGCAACAAGGCCTCGATATTTATGTGGACACTTGGAAATTGGTTGATGGTATTGATAAAGAATGAAGAAATAATGCAAAAAACTATAAAACCCGGAATGGAATAAAGCATGAGCTTGTTTATAACAGCTTTTGGGTTGAACGATCTAAAGTAAATAACCCATAAAGCATATTCAACAGGGATGTATACATGATACACCGGATATGTATTTAACCCATAATATTTCAAAACCGACGAAAGCAGTTCTGTGAAAAGGGCTATACCAATCAGAAATTTAAAAATATACAAACCCTTTTCACTTTTCTTGCAATATATAGACAGCAAAAGACTTGCAGCCAAAAAAAAGAGATAAATAATTCTGGATGTATCCATGCTGATTTATTAAATATTTGAACCAACCACTCAGGCTTGGTTCTGATTTAGTTAATTATTTTATTGAATTAGGCTCTTAAGAAATAGTTTTGTCCACAGTCCTCAGACCACAGACGACAGATAACAACCATGGCAAACTTTAAAAATCGGTGTTATTAACCAAAGCTGTATTGGCTGTGGACCTCCCGATAGCTATCAGGGAGACCGTGGTCTGTCGACCCGCTGTTATGACTATTAATTAAACGCCTGCTTCAATTATTTTAAATATGAACGAACAGTGCTGCAAATTTTACTTTCACCGGGAGCAGGAGGTATGGTTTCAACCACTCCGCCATCATCAGGATTGGTTGCATCCTTTAACTTTCTCATCCCATCATCAGGTATTTCTTTCTTTTCGATACAGTTAATCAAAAAGTCGTCTCCATCAATGATTTCCTTTTCATCGTTCTTCACACCAACGGCAACCAAGGTAAGACCATCGGACCAGTTAGCCGGCTTTTCACCTTTTCCTCCCCAATCGGCCTCCGATTTAAGAGCAAAATAAAACCGCACTGCCTCACAGTTTTCCTGCGAAAGCAACCACAATAAAGATTCTTTGCCAATGGTGAATGCGGGGGTCTTCTTAAAGTCGATAAATTCTTCCATTTTTCTTTTCCTCAGCGCGTCCCAGAAGTTTTTAATCAGACCTCTTGCGCCATTTACAGAGATTGGTGCGCCAAACCCATAAAGTTTATGATGCTTTGGCCACTGATAGGTGATACCTGAAGGTTCAAGTTTGCCTTTTTTGCGGATTAGACCATCTTTTTGATTCATTGTTTGTGAGTTTTAAATTAAGCGGGTAGTTGAAACAAATGTAATGGATATGCATTCTAAATTCAATATACCGGGTTTTTCCCACAGACTTCATTCCAATCGCTTTTCATTAATATACAATACCTTATGGCAAATAAACATGTTAAAAATACCGTGTTTTTCTTGATTTACTGCCGGTAAAATACCCAGTTTCCGCTGGTGATTTAATCCTATAAACAGGTGTATTACACATTGCCTTAGCCCTATTTATTTATGAAATTTGTCCGCATAATTATCCGGTACCCGAAAACCTGAACAAACATTTGAAAACTGATTATGATCCGGATCCGTTACAAACTATTCTTATGAAAGAACCTGAAAATTATAAAATCCTGCTCGTCAGTCCCCATGAAGGAGAGTTTCCCGGCGTTAAAAGCATCAGCGCTTTTCTGACGATAAAGGGCATTGATAACCTTTCAGTTCCATACGAACCTGGTAAAAAGGAATCCTTACTGCATCTTATAAGAGAGTCGCAGCCCTCCATAATTGGATTCTCATTAACTTATCAAAGAATGTTTGACGACTTTGCAGAACTGATAGTCTATCTGCGCCGCAATGGCATTATGGCTCATTTTACAATGGGCGGTCATTTCCCTACCATTGAATGCATAAAAATTATGGAATACTTACCTGAACTTGATTCTATAATCAGGGGTGAAGGAGAAATAACGCTTATGAAATTATACCGGAAATTGAAGTTCCCTTTTATATGGGACAATATAGATGGATTATGTTACAGGGATGAGATGAGTAAAATTAAAGTGAATAACTGCCGGAAGCTTATCGAAAACCTGGATGAGCTTCCCATTCCGGAAATAGTTAAGTCGCAGATGAGCAAAAAAAGTTTCAGGACAGCAAATCTGATGAGTAACCGTGGTTGTTATTACAGCTGCAATTACTGCACCAGCCCGGGCTTTTACAACGAAACAACAGGAATACAACGCCGAAGCCGGTCGCCTCAAAGTGTTGTAAAGGAAATGGAATATCTGCATTATGCCAAAGGGGTAAACATTTTCAATTTTGAAGGAGACGATTTCATTATAAATACGGCAGCCAGTCGCGATTGGGCATACCAGTTTATCGATGAATTAAAGGAGAGGAAACTAACAGGAAAGATTGTCTGGAAAATGTCGTGCAGGATTAATGATATTGAAAGGGATATCATTTGTGATCTTCAAAAAGCAGGCCTTATCCTCATCCATCTGAGTATTGAATCGGGCAACAACCCAAACCTGCAACTATTCAATAACCGGTACGCTACTGAAGATATTTTGAAAGTAATAAATCTTCTGAACGAAATTGATCTTTCGTTCGAATTCAGTGTGATGCTCCTCAACCCCTATTCTACCATCGAAACCTTAAAAGAGGATCTTAAATTTATAAAGCGTTTCAGCACATCGGAAGCTGCTGTAATTCACTTTTCAAAAATGATGGTGTATACTGGTACAAATCTTTATAATCAACTGATGAGTCAAGACAGGATAACTGGCACTTTTAGTTCACCCGATTATAATTATACTGACAACCGGCTTGAGCTTTTCGAGCTTATTCTGCATAAGGCTTTTCATTACAGAAATAACGACAAAAATGGGTTGGTTAACCTGCTGAGAAGTGCGAAGGCTGAATGTTTGCTGATAAATACTTTTAATCCCGGTGCCGAAAGTTTCTTTTATTACCGCAATTTAAAACCTTTGATTAAAGAAGCTAACAAGCAGCTTATAGAAACCTTGGGTGCCGTGATAGACATGATTTCGACACTCTCATACGACGAAATCCTGAATTACTGGACTATTATCGAAAATATTGTAGAAACCCACATTGAAAAAGAACAGCGCACCACCTATTTATTGAATGAGATTTTGGATTATCAGTTGAATTTCAATCATTCGGAGATTTGCTGAGGACAGACGACAGACGACAGTCGACGGACCACAGCAGTAAATACAGGTCCATAGTCGATGGTCCATGGCCAATACAGATGAATACAGGGCGATGGTTCATAATGGTTAAGTTGCACAGAATTGCAGATTTGATTTTATGGTTTTTAGGGCTGAAAGCCTTGGATAATTCAGCCCGGGGCAAAGTGAAGCGGCGCTCCGGGTCAGTTCGACCTAAGAGTTTTTGTAACTACAATTAAATAAGGTAATAAGGTTAAGTACCCATTGATATACTTTGTACTAAGTTAATCGTGTTTAGAACACCAAACATCACGGTGGATAACTTTAGGTTTTCAAACAGCCATTTGTAACTTTTTTGTGACCAAAAAAGTCACCAAAAAAGTCTTTAACGGCGGAAACGCGGTCCGTCTCCTTCGTCGACTTCCCTTGAACGGCCCGCCGTTAGCAAGGAATTAGTATTTTAGGCTTCGCCATGCTTTGATCAAAAGGTGTTTGGTAAATCAGAGCATTGCACCTTTTTAGTTATATAGTAGGTTAAAATAGTGTTAGAAATAAGGTTTTCTAAAAAAGAACCTGATGTTTAATAAATTTATTTACGTCGAACTCACGTTATAATAATACATCACCGCAATTGTGGATCCTATTTAGTATCAGCAAAATTTCTACAATAGAGCCTGCATGGTCGATGGTGACTATGTTGCATAGTAATGTAGATCAAATTCAATGCTCTTGTTCTTTTGTCATGACACAAAAGGACCAAAAAGTCTAGGCTTCCTGGAAATTTGCTAAAAATAATAGTTTTGGCTACTGCGGGGGTAAACTCGCTTCATCATTGCAATACTCTGAGTACTG
>JAJYAG010000033.1 GCA_021779665.1 Bacteroidota bacterium
AATATAAAAACCTTTCACGCCGTATTGTTCCATAATGTTTTTGCCTTTTCCGATGCGGTAGGCGCCAACAATGCATTCTTCAATGGTATCCCAGATAAAGAGGTGATTATAGTAAATATCGTATTCGTCCAGGTCAACTTTCAGGTTGGTGCCTTCGCCAACTTCGCGGAAGGTAATTTCGCGCAAGCGGCCAAGTTCCATCATAATGTTAGGAATTTCGGACGAAGCGGCGCAATAAACTTTAAAATCCTGAAACTGAAAAAGCAGGGCGTTTTCTTCAATGGATCTGATCTCTTCAACAATTTTTTCCTTCGGAATGGCATCTATAATATCTTCGACCTTAACCGGTGTGGTAATTGCGTATCTGAAGAATTTTTTTACTTCAATGGGTGTTCCAAGGGCATAGGTTTTAGCTCTGAGGAATCTGCCAAACCTCGAAATATCGGCAAACTCGTCCTGATCTTTCAAAGAAATAGCGTTATTGATTCGTACGTGAATGGTTTTATTTTTTTTATTAAGCAGTTCCGAAGGTATTTTGGCCGTACGCAGTGTTGGATGAATTAACCCCAGAAAATGGAAAAATCTGCTGTTTGTACCATGAAAGTAAATAGGAACAATGGGTACCCTCTGTTTTTTGATCAATCGTATAATACCATCGGGCCACTGTCTGTCCATTATTCCATTCGTATCCTGATAGAAGGAAGATACCTCTCCTGCGGGAAAGATGACCAGGCAACCGCCGTTGTTCAAATGGGTAAGTGCATGCTTGGTTCCGGTAAGACTCGATTTCAGTTTTCCGTCTTCCTCTTCAACAGACATGGGGAAGACAAACTCCTGGATTTGCTTAACGCCTTTCAGAATGTAATTGCCCATGATTTTGATATCAGGACGAATTTTATAAAGAGCATGCAAAAGGATTAACCCTTCAAGGCCTCCATACGGATGGTTTGCTACAATAATTAACGGATCTTTCTTAGGGATACGGTCAAGTTCTTCCTTGTTTATATCGTACTTTATCTCCAGTTCTTCGGTAAGTGCTTCAACAAACTCGTAACCTGTTTTATCCGAGAATTTGGCATATAACTTATTAATGGTATTCAGTTTCAGTACAGACATTAGCAGCTTTGCTGCGCCCATTCCTACAACGCGGTTCAGGCGCGCAGCTTTCATGATGTCTTCGGTATCGATCAGTTTCATAGATCAAACATGTAATTAGGTAATAATGCGAATTGGTTTTCGGGCAAATGTTTATATTTCAAGTTTTTGAACCCAATAAACACTTAAAAGAGTTCTTTCAAATATAAATTAATAATTCAGTTTAAGTATCTTATTTGGTTGGGTTAAACAAAAATTAACATTTTGTTTAGAAAAAACGCAGGAGTGCATCAACCAAAGCTACAATCCCACAGACAAATACAATTACGCCCATAATCTTATTCATCCACCATAAATTTCTAAGCCTTATTCTTGTTCTGAAATGATTGATTCCGGCACTCAAAATATACCACCAGAGCATAGAGCCGGTAAAAATACCTGTTATAGCTACAATTGTTCCCAGGTGACCTGTGGCCGAATCCAGAACTTTAAAGCCCGAAAACATCGCCACAAAAGCAACAAAAACAGCAGGGTTCGATACTGTTACAACAAAAATTGAAATAAAATCTTCCAGGTATTTTCCTTTTTTATTGCGCTGATTACGCAGTTGAGCGGCCGGATTGGAATAGAAAATTTTGAAAGCAACTGCCACCACCAAAACCGAACCTATAATTTGCAGGGTAGTATGACGGGCTTCAATAAAGTCGATGATAATAGAAAGGCCAAATCCCGCAATGAGCGCATAGAAAAGATCGGCAGCAGCCGCTCCTAATCCCGAAGCGAGACCTGATTTGATTCCCCGGTTTATGGTCCTCTGAATGCACATGACACCAACCGGACCCAAAGGAGCAGAAACAAGCAAGCCCATTCCGATTCCTTTCAAAAATAATATTCCCATTCGTTAAATATTCAACAGGTTTGAGTTGTGAAGGCTTGTTGCGAACCCTCAAAAGTTAGGCCATTGAACAATTGATTATTCTTTCTTATCAACCCTGATACTTAATTCGGTTAACTGTTCATTCGAAATTATAGAAGGTGTATCCATCATCACATCGCGGCCTGCATTGTTTTTTGGGAATGCAATTACATCGCGTATGCTGTCGAGACCTGCAAACATGGATGTTAACCTGTCGAATCCGAAGGCGATACCACCATGAGGAGGAGCTCCGTAAGTAAATGCGTTCATGAGGAACCCGAACTGATACTCGGCCTGTTCTTTGGTAAAGCCTAATATGCGGAACATGATCTGTTGCAGTTGCTGATCGAAAATACGGATGGAACCACCGCCTAATTCAACGCCATTGATAACACAGTCGTAAGCATTTGCTCTTACGCGGCCCGGATCGGACTCGAAAAACGGAACATCCTCGGGTTTGGGCGAAGTAAACGGATGATGCATGGCATAGAAACGCTGAGTTTCTTCGTCCCATTCAAACAGCGGGAAATCTACTACCCAAAGCGGAGCAAATTTATTTTTGTCGCGCAGGCCAAGTTTTGAACCCATTTCGAGACGGAGTTCGCTCAGCTGCGACAGTGTCTTCTTTTTCTTTCCGGCCATAATAAATAATAAATCGCCGGTTTTGGCACCAAAAACATCAGCAAGAGCTTTGAGGTCGTCGGGTGTGAAGAATTTATCAACCGAAGATTTTATAGTTCCGTCATTGTTCAGTTTTACGTAAATCAATCCCGTTGCGCCAATCTGCGGGCGTTTTACCCATTCGGTAAGTTCGTCGAGTTGTTTACGGGTATATTCGCTGCAACCTTCGGCGTTAATGCCTCCAACGTATTCTGCCTGATCGAAAATGCTGAAACCTTTACCTTTTACCATCCCGGTAAGTTCATGTATTTTCATGCCAAAACGGAGGTCGGGCTTGTCGTTGCCATAGCTGTTCATGGCTTCTTCGAAAGGCATACGCAGGAATGGCTTGTCGAATTCAACACCTTTAACGGTTTTGAAAAGATGTTTCACAAGTCCTTCGAAGGTATTGAGAATGTCTTCCTGTTCTACAAACGCCATTTCGCAGTCAATCTGAGTAAACTCAGGCTGACGGTCGGCACGGAGGTCTTCGTCGCGGAAGCACTTTACGATCTGAAAATAGCGGTCGAAACCGGCCACCATTAATAACTGCTTTAACTGCTGCGGCGACTGCGGCAATGCATAAAACTGTCCCTGGTTTAGACGCGATGGAACCACAAAGTCGCGGGCACCTTCGGGAGTAGATTTGATAAGAACCGGAGTTTCAACTTCGAGAAAGCTGAGACTGTCCAGATATTTACGGGTTTCCTGAGCCATTTTGTGTCGCAGCTCCAGATTCTGACGAACCGGGTTACGGCGCAGATCGAGATAACGGTAACGCATTCTCAGTTCGTCGCCACCATCAGTTTCATCTTCAATGGTAAAGGGAGGAGTAGCTGCCTTATTTAAAATAACCAGTTTATCTACAACTATTTCAATTTCGCCGGTAGCAATTTTAAGATTTTTGTTGCTGCGTTCAGTTACTGTTCCGGTAGCCTGAATCACAAATTCGCGGCCCAGTTTACGTGCTTCTTCACATAAAGCTTTGTTGCTGTCCATATTGAATACCAGCTGGGTTAATCCGTACCGGTCCCGGAGATCAATAAAAGTCATCCCTCCCAGATCGCGCGAACGTTGCATCCAGCCCGCAAGTGTAACTACCTGTCCTTTATTTTTAATGGATAATTCTCCGCAAGTATGTGTTCTGAACATTGTAACTGCTTTTTATTGTTTTGTACTAAACTGCTTAAGCTGCGAAGATAGAAAGAAATTATAAAATGATTAAAAGATTTTTCGTATCGGGAGGATGTTTATTTGTGGGGCAGGATTCGCCGATAAACCGTTGTAACATTCTGAACAGAATTCGTATAAGGAGTAACTAAAATTAGCTAAATGAAGAAAGGGCCGGGTTTAGTTTTTGCGATGTTGCTTTTATGCGGGTGGTTTCAGAATCTCTTATCGCAGGAGAAAGTTTATTTCCCTTATTTTGAAATGATTAATGTGCCTGAAGCTGCCGGGATTCAGTTGTCAACCTCGAAACTTTTAAAGACCTATATCGAGGAAAATCATCAGGATTATTTGATTATCATGCCAAAGCACGATGGTGAGAAGGTGTATCCTAAGGAGGATTTTCTGGAGTCGATCGAAAATGCAAAGCAGAACGGGGCAAAATACTTGTTGACCGGAGAAATTAATAACATTGGTAAACTCGCTATCCTTTCCATGTCGCTGTTTGATGTTTCAAGTGGAAATAAAATATGGAGCGACCTGATCAAAGGTCTGCCGCTGGACGATTACGATCCTGTTCTATCCAGGGTTGGTCGCAATTTCCGGACTACGGTAAAGGCCCGCGATGATGCCGACCTTTACGATGTAACTGCTTTTGAAGAACAACGGGAAATGAAGCTTCTTAACTTTCAGTCGAATCATTTTGCAGGTATTGGGTTGGGTGGAAATTATCTTTTAAATGAGAGCCTGAATACCCGGGTCGATCTGAATTTTTACTATGATATTTCTTCGGTTATTTTACATATGGGGTTTGAATATTCAAGCAATACAATGTTTAATTTTCTTATCGATCCCGATTGGCGGACAAGTAATATGAGGAAAAACCGGACCGCAAACTTTGGTATGGGTGTTACCTTTCCTTTTACCAAAACAAAAAACGCTTTTTATGCCGGAACGGGCCTTGATTTTGGATTTATAAGGCAAAAGGGAGGGAGTCCTTCCATAGATGCCCGTGGATCCGGGCTAGGGTTTGCTGCCAATGTGGGATATCTTATAGGGCGAAATTCTACTTCAAATGTACGTTTTCAAACAGGAGTAAGCTTACCTGCCTACAGAACTGGCAATCGTTATATTCCCATTTTGAAATTTGGAATTATCTCATCGTTTGCAAGTTCATCAAAGTAATTGATACAGCAGGAGCGGACCCGAACGGGTTTTAAGTGAGATTGATATAGAGGAGAGTGAATGATAATATTTATAAATTAGCCAAACTTTTGAAGTTCAAAATTACGATGCGCTGGCCTAACTTTAGGTTTTCCGAATTTACTTCCATAAAAGTAAAGGTTCTGGATAAGCTGTTATTATATATGACAATTGGGGCATTGCCTTTATTAGTCACCAGTCTCCTTATTTTTTACAGTTCAGGGTGGAAGCCCTCGATGATACTTGATTCCGTTGGATTAATTTCAATCCCTGTAATCTATTTTTTCAGGAACAGAATAAGTTATAATTTCAAAAGTACATATCTGATAATTCTGGGATATTCAGCAGCAATAATGGTTTTGCTCGATTATAGTTTTTTTGGCACCGGTATTATTATTTTAAGCTCCATAACTTTAATCAGCACCTTGTTTTTTGGCAAGCGAATCGGATGGATTTTAATGATACTGAATCTGTTCAGTATTGCATTCGTTGGGATTCTTTACCAATTCAATTATTTAACCTACAGTTTTGATTTTCAAAAATATATTCATTCTTCCTATACATGGATTGATCATTCGGCTACTTTTCTGTTTTTTATAGGAATAGTAGTGATTGCTTCGGGTCAGATACACGAAGCACTTTTAAAGCTGATAAAACAGGCTAATCAGGATAAGGAAAAATTCGAAAAACTTTTCAATAATATCCAGGATGCGATATTAATATATACCGTAGACGGCAAAATTTTGGAAATGAATGAATCTCTCGTCGACATGTACGGTGTGAAAAGGGAATCGGTATACGATATTAAAGTTTACGAATTCGGCATTGAAACCCATGAGGAATTTTTCCTTGAAAACAGCGTACCGGAGAATTTGAAATGGCAATACGAGGCCAAAGCAAAACGATTCGACAATCAGCAGGAATTCTTTGTGGAAGTGATGCTTTCGCCCATCGAACATGATAACGAAAAGGCTATTCTGGCCAACATCAGGAATATAACTGAGCGGCGTGTTGCCGAAGAAGCTTTGAAGGAAAGCGAGGAAAAATACCGGAGCCTGATAGAATCGTCACCAGCAGGGATTTTTATTATTCGCTCCGAAAGATTTATTTACGTTAATCCCGCTGGTACCAGAGTGTTGGGTTTTGATTCACCCGATGAGGTAGCCGGAAGAAATGTTTACAATTTTGTTGCCCCTGAATTTAAAAAAGTTGCGGAGAAAAGACTTGAAAGAGCTGCTGATAGTGATATTAACGAATCTCTTGAACTTAAACTCTATCGCAGAGACGGTTCGGAGCTTTGGGCCGAGGTTATTTCGCTTCCTTTTAAGTTCTATGGCTCGCATGCAGTGTTGGTGATGGGTTTCGACGTAACCAAACGCAAAAAAGTGGAAGAGTTGTTAATTCAGAAAAACACTGAAATTGAAAAGACAAACTTCGAATTTACCCTGTTGAATAAACAGCTCAAGATTGCCAAGGAAAAAGCTGAAGAGAGCGACAGGTTAAAGTCAGCATTTCTTTCCAATATGAGTCACGAGATCAGAACCCCGATGAATGCTATACTGGGTTTTTCCGATCTTCTTATTAAGGCAACACTTACTGAAAAGAAAAAACTCGAATACATAGAGATTATTAACAGCAGTGGCAATCAATTGTTATCGCTTATTAATGACATTATCGATATCTCCAAAATTGAATCAAACCAGATTACCATTGATAGTTCTACTTTGCTAAATATTGGTGAGGTTTTCAAACATTTATCGGTAATTTTCGGAGCTAAAGCTAAAAGCCGCGACATACATCTGGAGTATCATATTGATTTAACTCCGTCGCAGTGCCTGGTGTATCTGGATGAAATACGACTCAGGCAGATACTTGTGAATTTAATCGGGAATGCCCTTAAATTTACTCCCGGCGGATACATACGTTATGGTGTTTCGTTAGCAGATTCCGAACTGCTTTTTACTGTTGAAGACTCCGGAATAGGAATAGAACCGCAGTTGCAATCGGTCATTTTTGAGCGTTTCAGGCAGGCCGATGGTTCCACAACCCGCGATTACGGAGGAACAGGCTTAGGACTGGCTATATCAAAAGCTTTGGTCGAGTTGATGGACGGAAAAATATGGCTTAGTTCAATGCCGGGTAAAGGGACAACATTCTATTTTACCCTTCCCTTTGCTACCAATAATGCTGTTTTACCAGCTGAAGAAGAAATTACCCTTATTGAAGATAGCGACCCGGACTGGCAAGGCAAGACTGTACTTTTGGTTGAGGATGAAGAAGTAAATATTCTTTTTATTCAGGAGATATTGCAACCAACAGGAGTAAATCTGCTTGTTGCCCGCAATGCCTCTCAAACTTATGAGAAGATCAAAGCCTCAGAGAAAATTGATATTGTGCTTTTGGATATCAAAATACCGGAGGTTGATGGTTACAAAATAATTAAAGTGCTAAAAAAGAATCATCCGGGTTTGCCTGTAATTGCCCAAACGGCTTATGCCCTTGCTGAAGAACGAAAGAAGATACTGGATTCGGGATTCGACGATTATATTTCAAAACCAATCAGCAAAAGCAGTTTGTTTGGAATTATAGCGAGGTACCTGGATAGGTGAGAAGAAACTAAATTTTCTTAACTTCCGCACTTTAAATCCTTGTTATTACTTATGCTTACATTACAAAGAACAAATTCATCGGATCCCGATTTTATTTCGCTTGTTAAACAGCTCGACGAAGATTTGCTGCGACGCGATGGAAAAGATCATGCTTTTTTCAAGCAGTTTAATAAAACCGATAATTTAAACCAAGGTGGTGGTTGCGCATTATGAAAATACTGTGGTTGGATGTGGTGCTATCAAACCTTTCAATGAGGATACTGCTGAGGTGAAACGTATGTTTGTGCTTCCCAACATGCGGGGCAGGGGGATTGCTGCTGAAATTCTTAAAGAATTGGAAAGATGGGCGAAAGAATTGGGTTATGCTAATACTATTTTAGAGACTGGCATTCGTCAGCCTGAAGCTATACGATTGTACGAAAAGAGTAATTATATAATAATTCCTAATTACGGGCAGTATATTGGTGTGGAAACAAGTGTTTGTATGACAAAAAAATTATAACGACGACAAGGGATGGTTAGTTCTAAGGAGTCTCTCAATTGTCATTCCGGTTAACCTTAGGGTTAATACCGGAATGACAATTATCGGATTTTCAAATTAGTTCACGCTGTCGGCAAGTTCCTTACCAGGTTTGAACTTAACAGCTTTCTTTGCTGCAATTTGAATTGGCTTACCAGTTTGTGGGTTTTTGCCGGTACGGGCAGCTTTCTGAATAACTGAGAAAGAACCGAATCCAACTAATGAAATGTTTTCTCCTTTTTTCAGAGTAACACCAACTGTTTTTACAATTGCATCAAGGGCTTCCTTGGAATCTTTTTTGGACAGACCGCTTTCTGCGGCAATTGCATCAATTAATTCTTGTTTGTTCATAGAAAAAATAATTAGAGGTTTTAAAAAATGGTTTTTCCAGACATCTAAGATAACTTCTGAAATCCGCATTTGTTGCGAGTTTTTTACGAAATCAGCATAAAAATATTAACAATCTGTTCATAACGCCCGAGGCTTTGATGTTAACCTGTTGGTTTTCAAATATTTGTAAATAATCGTTTCAAAGCCTTGCCAATACTGACTTCTGCATTTTTTTTCAATTTAAATGGTGGTATAAACCTCACTTTTCAGAAAAATGTGTAATTTTTTATCAAATTTGATACTTAATCCGTTTTCAGTAATACTAAAACCAGCATAAAAACTCCGATATGGGCAAAGTTTTATCAAGTAATAACATCAGTTTCGATACATTAAAAGACAGTAACGATTTTTTGAAGTTTATTCTGAACGACATCACCAGTTGTGTTCTGCTTTTGGATAAGGATATGATGCTTTATGCCTTTAACGATCCGTTGAAGAATATTTTTTCCAACAGGCTTGATGAACACTTGCTTTACAAGCGGTGTGGCGAGGCTATTGGATGTGCTTTTACCGTTGAAGAAATGAAAGATTGCGGTAAAACCTCCAAATGCACCACCTGTGAGTTGCGCGAATCGGCCCTTTTGGCTTATGTAAACCGCAAGAATGTTTATAAAGGTAAATTAGCACGTGAGTTCTATAAAACCGATTCCACCAAAGTGCTTAAATACCTTCAGTTTTCTACAAGGGCCTTTTATTATAACCAGGAGTATTACCTCATTCTGATCATTAGCGACATTACACCTTTAACTGAGTTACCCGACAGCTTCAAATAGGTGAAAGTTATTCGTAACGTAATGCTTCAACCGGATTCCGGTGTGCGGTACGATAGGCCTGCCAGCTAACTGTTGCAATAGTAATTATAGTAGCTGCCAAACATGCTGCCAATAAAATGTAAATGTCAATTTTGGTGTGGTATGCAAACTGGTTTAGCCAGATATTCATTATATAAACTGCTAACGGTATTGCAATAACTCCTGAAAGTAGCACCCATTTTACAAATTCGCCCGACAAAAGTCTCAGTATGCTCATTTCGGATGCTCCAAGCACTTTTCGCACTCCTATTTCCTTGGTACGTTGCTCGGCCAGATAAGAGGCAAGCCCCAGTAAACCTATTGATGCAATAAAGATTGCCAGAATGGCCATGTACAGGAATAGCCTTGCCAGCTTTACTTCCGACTTGTACAGGCTATCGAACGATTCATCCAAAAACCGGTACTCAAAAATAAAATCGCCACTCATTTCATTCCAGACTTTCGAAATATGATCTGTAGCCTGCTTTGCTGACCCGCTGATAAGGATACTGGCACTTCTTGAATATTGAGGCATCCAGGCTATAACCAAGGGAGCAATTGGCGAGTGAAGTGAATTGTAATAGCAATCCTTGATCACTCCCAGAACTTCCATCTTTCTGTTGCCATCGCCAATGATCGATCCTACTGGATTTTTCAACCCGAAATATTTAACTGCTTCTTCGTTAATAATTACTTTTTCCTGGTCAGTTGGATTTGAACGATCGAAATTTCGCCCCTGAACGATTTGCAGGTTCATAGTGCCGACAAACTCTGGTTCTGTTCCCAGGAATGTGAATTGTTTGCCTTCGTTATTGATCATTACCGACTCCTGCCAGCTTATGTTTCCGAAAGATTGAGTTGAAAACGCCACCGATTTGATATTGGCATCCGACATAAGTTTTTGCCTGAATGTCTCTCGGTTTTTCAGGAGCTGTTCGTTCATGCCGAACACAAGTACGTGTTCCTTGTCAAATCCCAGATCTTTGTTTCTGAAATAATTCAATTGCTTGTAAACGGTAAGGGTTGCAATAATGAGGAAAATGGAAATGGAGAACTGAATGGTGATAAGCACGCGACGAAATACCAAGGCTCCTTTTCCGCTCGTTTTTTCCTTTTTCAGACTGCTTACAGGTTGAAGCCTGTTTAGATAGAAAGCGGGGTAAAGTCCTGCGATGATGCCGATTAAAATAGGAAAAGGAATGGCAATGATCAGCAGCCAGAATGAGATTTCACTTCCGTAGGTAATTTCGCGGTTAATAAGATTGTTTGCAACAGGGCGCAACAATTCGATAAAAACAAGCGCCAGCTCTGTTGCGATAATGGTTATTATAACTGCTTCGCCCAAAAATTGAAGGACAAGACTGCTTTTACCGGCACCCAAAACCTTGCGCACACCTATTTCCTTAGAACGGTTGCCCGCCCTTGCAGTTGTGAGATTGATAAAGTTGACACACGCAATAATTACAATAAAAATCCCGATGGACATGAAGAAGGTGAGCATACTTTTATTCCCTTCGGGGTTATTGATGTTGTATTTTACCTGGGTAAAGTAAATATCCTTCAACGGTCGGAGCTGGAAAAAGGGTTTGCTGTCGACCCAGTTAGCCTTTCCGGTATAATATTGTATTATTTTTTTCTCCAGCAGTTTGGGATCGGTGTTGGGTTTTAGGCGGAAAAAAGTATGATAATTCCACTGGTTGTAATGGTTCAGAAAGCTTGAGTCGTTATAAATAAACTGTAATGTTGGGAAATATGCAATGGCATTGGTTTTTAGATGAAAGCGCGGAACATCTTTGATAATACCGGTAACAGTGAATGTGAATTTATTATTTATCTGCAACGACTGACCTAAAGGATTTTCGTTGCCAAACATTCTTTTGGCCTCCGATTGCGTAAGAATTACCGAAAACGGCACTTTTAATGCATTTTTTGGATTGACATGCACGAACTCAAAAGTAAAAATGTCGAGCATGGCCGAGTCGGCATACAGCATTTTTTCCAGCTTGATAAGCTTATCGTCCTTTTTAACGGTAACCGAAGCTCCCTCAAATCCCGATATTCTTGTGAAATCTTCTATCTCAGGAAAATTGGCAGCCAATTCAGGTCCGTATGCGGTTCCAAGTACTGCCCAATCTTCGGTTTCGAGCCTGAATATGTCTTTGTAATGTTTGTTAAACCTGTCGGTTTGGTATTCGTTGTTAACATAAAGAAGTATAAGCGCAAAAACCGTGATGCTTATGGTAAGTCCCAGAATGATAATGAGAGAATACCCTTTCTGGCGTCTTATATTTCGAAATGCGGTAAGTAAATAATTGCGAATCATGGTAAAAAAGTATTTTGTCGTTTATTCGTATCTCAGAGCTTCAACCGGGTTGCGGCTTGCGGCCCGGTATGCCTGCCAGCTTACAGATATCAGGGCAATAGTAAGGGCCAGCATTCCGGCGGCAGCAAAAATCCACCAGCTAAGGCCGGTTTTATAGGCAAAGTTTTCGAGCCACTTGTGCATTACATACCAGCCAATTGGCGTGGCGATTGCAAAAGCGATGATGGTCCAGATAATAATTTCTTTCCACATCAGGTAAATCATTTGTACCAAAGTACCACCATTCACTTTTCTGATGCCAATTTCTTTTGTGCGAAGCAGACTGATAAAATTCGACAGCCCGAAAAGTCCCATTGCCGCAATTAAAATCGCAATTATCGTAAAACTCAGGATAATTGACGATAATCTTGCTTCGGCCTCATACTGTTTCTCAATCTTCTCCTGTAATGTTACACATTCGAAGGTAACGTCGCCATTGATTTTATTCCATAACTGCTTAATTTTAGGAAGGGCTGCATTGTAATCTGTTTTTGTTTTGACGGCCATTTCGAAAAACGTTTGAGTGTTTATCACCATATAGGCAGGTGTTATTTTGCTGTGAAGGTCGTGAATGTGAAAATCTTTGACGACTCCGATTACAGATCCGAAAGGCAGCTTGGTGCCGAGTGTTTCTGTAAGGCCGAGTTCGTCAATAGCTGCTTCGTTAATAATAACACCATCGGTTACCTGACTCTCTTTGGAAAAGCTCCGACCTTCCCTAATAGTCAGGCCAAGGGTCTCCACAAAATCGTAGTCCACCAGTTGTGCCTCCAGAAATGCTGTTTTGGAAGGGTCGTCTTTTCTAGGTATTCCCATCGTCATGCGACTCGTGGATGGCGGTATAAACAAAGCTGCGGTTACCGATTTAACTTCGGCCAGCTTCTCGAGTTCTTCCCTGAAGGCTCGATAGTTTGTCTGAGCGCCAAAATCGTTTAAGCGAATAGTTAAAACATTTTGGGTGTTTATACCCGGTTTATAATTGGCGACAAATTTCAACTGCTTTACTATGGTCGCCGAGCAGATAATAAGTGCAATAAATATGGTTACCTGGGCAATAACCAGTGTTTTCAGGAAAGTAGAGTGTACGCCTGAACGGGCGTTGCTTCCCCTTAAAATTACTATGGGGTTAAACTTATTGAGGTAAAAAGCGATGTAAAGCCCTGAAACAATGCCTACCAGCAATGTTATGGACAGAACGCCGGCAATAAAAATCAGGTTCTGACTGTAGTGAACCACAAGGTTTTTGTCGAGCAACGAATTGAGAATAGGCAATAATAGCTCGGTGAAACAAATGGCAAGTGGTAAGGCTATGATGGAGATGGTTACCGATTCGAGCATTACCTGTTGCAGGAGTTTGCCAAAGTCGGCGCCACTGGATTTTCTAATCGCGATTTCTTTGGAACGTTTTTCGGATTGGGCCAGCGATAAAATCAGGTAGTTGAAGCAGGCAATAATGAGTATCAGCAGCGCTGTAGCTGAAAAAATATAGATATTGCTGAGTTTTCCGTGTGCCCAGTTATCGAAGGGAATGTGAGTTGAATGAAGGTAAATTTGGTCATAGCGTTGTAAGGTATAAGCTGAGCCGTCTTTTTGATTAATATGCTGTTTAAAGCTGTTGTTTATTTGTTCAATTAAGGCATTTGCGTCCGTTCCCGGATTAAGCTTAAGAAGTGTAGAGAAAAAATTATGGTCCCATTGATCTTTCCATTCTTTTGGTTGCTCATTGTTACCATAGGTTATAAGCATTTTCATGAGATTCTTCTTACCAAAGTCGATGTTCCCTAAGAGGTTCAGCTTTACCGAAGAACTTTCGGGTAAATCCTCATAAACTGCGGAAACGCTTACCAGTTGTTCTTCACCTTTTATTGAAAGTAGCAGATTTTTACCTACCGCGGAAGTGTTACCGAAATATTTTTGAGCAATGGATTGTGAAATTGCGATGCTGTTAATATCCGTAAGCGCCTTATCTGCATTTCCTTCAATAAAATTGAAAGTTAATATCTTGAAAATCGACTGGTCGGCAAATAAAAATCCGCCTTCTTCAATGAAAGTTGAACCTTGTTTTATTTTTATTTTCCCCAGGTCAATCATTCGTGCGAAATCTGCAACTTCGGGAAACTCCTGTTTTGCTGCCGGACCAAAGAGGAAAGTAACATTGGATGATGTTGTTTTTCGTTCTCCTTCAAAAAGATTAACCCGGTACACGTTTTTCCGGTTCTTCTGGAATGAATCCATGCGGAGTTCGCCAATTACAAACAGCATTATAATAAAGCAACTTGCCAGCCCGAGCGACAGTCCGAAAATATTAATAAACGATGTTGCCTTGTTTCTGAAAAGGCTGCGGAGATATGAGATGAGGAAATTTTTAAGCATAAGTTTGAAATTTAATAGATTTTGTCCCTAATGCGCTAATTTTAAAATTATTCGTACCGAAGTGCTTCTACAGGATTTGTTACCGCAGCTTTTATTGTATGGAAGCTGGTGACAACAAGAGAGATCACGAGAATTATCAAGGTTCCTGCTATGAATTCCCAGGGTTTCATCCCGGCTTTGTAAGCGGCTGGCAAGGCATTGGTAAACACAAAATAAGCGGCAGGACTGGCAAAGACAGATGCAAAAAGTACCAGCAGAATGTATTCCCTGATGAGAATAAAGAATATGTCGAAAGCCGTTCCCCCGTGTACTTTCCTGATGCCGATTTCTTTGGTGCGGCGTTTGGTACTGAATGAAACCAACCCCAGCAGACCAATGACGGCCAGGAGTATATTAAGCAACGAGAAAAATGTAAAGGTGTTGCTGATGGAGTTGTAGGTTTTCAGGTTGTTGTTGTCCTTCAAATGTTCGGTATACACCTTAATCTCGAAAGCGTCGGTAGGGAAGAAGCTTTCCAGTTCTGTTTTCAGAATACTTTTTGCTTCGCTTAGTTTTCCAGGAGCCACACGGAATGTGTAATTCCAGTTGCCGGCAGTGGTATCGTCTTTAAGTTCGATCATGCAGGGCGCTATTTTATTATGCACCGAATACAGATGGTAATCCTTCATCACGCCCACAACTTCGTATTTGCCATCGTTTATTTTTTTGCCGATGGGATTGTCCCAGCCAAACTGTTTCCAGGCAGTTTCGTTTATAAGGCAGCGCTTTCCAAGGTCGCCGGGATAATCTCTCGAAAAATCACGGCCTTGAATAACCTGTATCCCCAGGGTTTTGACATAATCGTAGCTTACCCAGTTGCGGCGAACGTCAACTTTTTCATCTGCCTGCGAACCTTCCCAGTTTATAATCGATCCGTCGCTTCCGTTAAAGGGTATATTCTCCGAAATTGTCATGTCGGTTATTTCCGGATGCTGAAGCACCTTATTGCGGAGGGCTTCGAAACTTCGCTTTTCGTCGGAGCGGATATCGGTGAACAGCAGATTCTCTTTATTGAACCCCAGGTTTTTGTTCATCATAAACTTCACCTGGCGACTCATGGCTATGGAGCTTACAATTAAAAAGATGGATATTCCGAACTGGAACGATACCAGCACTTTCTTTAATCCGACTTTGTCTTTTTTGCCTTTGAAAATG
The DNA here is from genome assembly GCA_021779665.1 of Bacteroidota bacterium. Classification (GTDB taxonomy): domain Bacteria; phylum Bacteroidota; class Bacteroidia; order Bacteroidales; family JAAUTT01; genus JAAUTT01. The sequence goes on from JAJYAG010000033.1 coordinate 15,281, forward strand.
TTAGACCGGAAAAGGTCTACCGCTTTGTACGACGACATTACCAATGCCGGATATATTCCCGAAACCAAACCGATAATCACAGCCCACATGATCATTTTTAAAGTAAAAGGCCAATTACCGGCATACGATATTTCGAGTTGCGTACCTATGGCCTGGTTAAAGTAAGGTAGTCCCAGCTCGGCAAAAAAGAAGGCGAAGTTAACAGCTACCAGAGCTACAAGCGACGATTCTCTTAGATACTGAAAAACAAGCTGCGCTTTTGAACTTCCGCAGACTTTCCGTACGGCAATTTCTTTGGCCCTTATGGCTGAATTGGCAATGGTGAGATTGATGTAGTTGATGGAGGTAAGCAGCAAAATAAAAACAGCAATCAACCCGTACATAAACATAGCGTTCATGTAATCGGTATTGTCCTCGGGCATAAGGTAAATTTTGGATAACGGGTGAAGGAAAAGCTTTTGCTTTACAGCATCCTTCCTGTTTTCGTTGATGAGGTTTGCCAGTTTCTTATTGACCGTTTTAACATCAACGCCTGGTTTTAATAACCCATACACCCTGAAAGAGTACGAACCCCAGTTGCTTAAAACATCGGGCCAGTTGCGGATGACCGGATACGAATTGAAAGGAATAAGATAAGTTGGACGAAAATGTGAGTTTTTGGGAAAGTCCTTAAATGTTGCTGTAACCTTCAGGTTGAATTTCTTCTCGAGCATCAGGGTTTTACCAACTGCATTTTCGCCGGGAAACAACTTTTGGGCCAGTTCCTGCGAAAGAGCTATGGTAAAAGGATCTTTTAAAGCATCATTTTTATTTCCCTGGATAAAATCGAAAGTAAAAACATCGAAAACTGAAGGCTCCACATAATAGCCGTCTTCTTCACGAAAGGAGATGTTTTCTTTCGCTGAAAGGAATTCACCCCAACCTTCGCGTACCAGAGCCACTTTTTCGAATTCAGGATAGTTGGCATCCAGGTAACCTGCCACTGCCGGAGGAACCTGCGTCCAGACATTCTCACGGTCGGCCAGCAACAGCCGGGTTTGAACCCTGTAGATGCGGTCGTAGTTTTTGTGATGTGTATCCCAGTTAAACTCGTAGTTGATGTAAAGGCTGATGAGAATGAATGCCGTAAACCCCACAGCAAGTCCCAACACGTTTATCAGGGAATAAATCTTATGCTTGAGGATATTACGGATGGCTATTTTGTAGAAATTGAGGAACATAACGTTGTTTTTTTATTCGTATCGAAGTGCTTCAACCGGGTTCTTAACAGAGGCTCTGTAAGCCTGCCAGCTTACTGTTACCCTGTTCATGGCTGTTGTCTATCGACTATCGACTATCGACTATCGACCATCGACCACCATCTAATTTTACCCCCTTCTCAGATTCTCGGCTACCACATGGCCGTCGAATAACTGAACGATACGGTGGGCACGTTCGGCATGGGCAGGGGAGTGGGTTACCATTATAATGGTTGCACCGTCGTTGTTGAGTTCGGAGAGAAGGTTCATCACTTCTTCGCCGTTGGCTGAGTCGAGGTTACCGGTTGGCTCATCTGCCATGATCAGCTTTGGATTTGATACCACTGCACGGGCTATAGCTACACGTTGCTGCTGACCACCCGAGAGCTGCTGCGGAAAGTGCTTGCTGCGGTGTCCTATTTTCATGCGTTCGAGCACCGTTTCAACCATTTTGCGGCGCTGTGCCGACGATACTTTCAGGTAAAGCAGTGGCAATTCCACATTTTCGAAAACGGTAAGCTCGTCGATCAGGTTAAAACTCTGGAAAACAAAACCGATATTGCCTTTGCGGAGATTGGTACGTTGCTTTTCCTTAAAGTCAGAAACATCAATTCCATCGAAAAAATATTTGCCGCCGGAGGGATTATCGAGTAAACCCAGAATGTTGAGCAAGGTTGACTTGCCGCAACCTGATGGGCCCATAATGGCCAGAAATTCACTTTTCTGTACTTCCAGATTCACTTTATTCAAGGCGGTTGTTTCAACTTCGTCGGTGCGGAAAATTTTTGTCAGTTGTTCGATTTTGATCATAATTTTCATTTTTTAATGTTGCTGGAGGTATAATGCCAGAAATTGTGCCATGCATTTAATGGTTTGATAGTCAATAGTTAGTTATTTTGTTTAGGTTTGAATTTGTTGGAATTTCCGACAGTGTGTTGGTTATTCCAACAAGTGCGTTCGCAAGGTAAAAGTCTATACCGATTTAAGCATCTCCCGACTGGATTTAAAATATCGACGACCCGAATGAAAGTTGCTCCTCCCGGAATGATAATTTCCTGAACCGGAATGAAGGTTGACCCTCCCTAAATGGATTTCCCGGCGACCTGACAGGGTTTTTGACCGGCCTAAGTGACTTTCACGCCAACCTAAGTGACTTTCTCCCGGCCTAAGTGACTTTTACCCGACCTAAATGCGGCTTTCGTGCAGATCAAAAGTGTGAAAAGTATAATTCTTTGATAAAGTTATGTAATAACGTTTCGGAGCAGGATGCCGACCTTTGCATTTACTCAAATAACAAGCATATGGACGACAGAACAATTCGCGCCGGAGTGAGATTTGCCTCTCCAAAAATACGTACCGTATTGATAGCGCTCGACTATGAGCCCTCGGCTCAGAAAGTTGCCGAAACAGGTTATACGCTTGCCAGCGGAATTGCGGCCGAAGTGGTTCTGATGCATGTTATTGCCGATCATGTTTATTATACCATGCCCGAATATTCCCCTGTGATGGGTTTTACTGGTTTCAGCAGCACCGATATTATGGAGCAGGTTGGTGTGGAGGAGCTTAGAATTGCATCGGCTGATTATCTGAATATCACCAAACACCATCTGGGCGATGATTTTATAAGAACTCTCGTAGTTGAGGGAGATACTGCTGAAGGTATTTTAAAAGCGGCCAAAGATCTTGATGCAGGTTTAATAGTCATGGGATCGCACAGCAGGCGGGGAATAGATAAAGTGCTGATGGGTAATATTGCCGAAGATGTGCTCAAAAAATCGACCATACCGGTTCTTGTCATTCCGACAAAAGAGCTGGAGAGAGAGGATTCCTGATTATGAATCTTAAAAGGATTTTCGGAGCCGTACTTACCATTCTCGGAACTGCCGGCCTCATTTACGTAGCCATAATTTACGTTAATTCTCCAGGAGGGGCGAATAACCTTAAAATATTGCTGGTGTATGGATTGCTAAGTCTTATCTTTTTTGTTTCAGGAATTTCGCTTATTCGTAATACGTAGATCTATAAAGAGGCAACTTTTTCATGAAAATTAACCCATGGCCGGATAAAAACACTTGGATGCATCTTCGCTTTCCTTTTTCTTTTTTTCTGTTGCCTGTTTTTATGTTTGCTCTGAGTGCCGCTCAAAATGTCCATTGGCTAAATGTCATTCTTGCTTTTATCATTCTCCATTTGCTTGTTTTTCCATCCAGTAACGGGTATAACAGTTTTAACGACCATGATACGGGCAGTATCGGAGGACTGAAAAATCCACCTCCTGTTTCAGTAAAACTGTATTATACAACCTTGTTTATGGATGTGCTTGCGGTATCGGCGGGTTTGCTTATTTCTCCTGCTTTTTGTGTGTTGGTTTTACTTTTTGTTTTAGTATCCAGGGCTTACAGTTACCGCCCCATACGCATCAAGAGGTTTCCGGTCCTGAGCTTTATTATTGTATCTTCTTTTCAGGGCGGACTGGTTTTTCTGATGTCGACGGTAGCAATTCATGACTATATTCCGGCCCTTACTCCGGAGTTGTTCCTGGGCATGGCCATTTCAACCTTATTTATAGGCAGTATTTATCCGCTCACTCAGATCTATCAGCACCAATCCGATAAAAACGATGGTGTTATCAGCCTGAGTTATAAACTGGGATATAAAGGTACGTTTATTTTTTCGGCTATACTTTTTCTAACTGCTTCAGCTTTGGTTTACCAGTTCTATTACAATCTTCGCACACCGCGGTTTTTTCATCTGTTTATGATGGTTACTTTTCCTGTGGTTATCTGGTTTGTATACTGGTTTATCAAAGTGCTCCGCAGCAGTCAGCAGGCGAATTACCGCAATACAATGTTTATGAATCTTGTGACGGCCATCTGCATGAATCTTTTTTTCCTGTTTTTAATTGTGAATCGTTATGGGAACTGGTACTGAAAACAGGAGCAAAATAATTGCAGTAGGAACAGCAGTGCCTGATTATGGCTCGCGGCAGGAAACTATTCTTGCATTCATGCAGCATGCCTACAACGAGCCTGTAGCGTCGCGTAAACTGAATATGCTTTTTATGCAAAGTGGCATAAGAACCCGGTATTCCGTGGTCCCCGACTTCCTGAATCATGGCAACGAAGTGCTTTTTAAAAGTGAAGAAGCAAAGCCCGATATCGGGAAGCGAACTTTTGAATTCAAGCAGCATGCCATAACTCTGGCCGTGGGCGCCATTGAGCAAGCCTGCCATAAAGTAAACCGCAGCATAAAAAAGATGGGAGTTACCCACCTGATTACTGTCACCTGTACCGGCTTGCATGCCCCCGGACTGGATGCCGGACTAATAGAGGCTCTGGATCTTCCACCCGATATTTTTCATACTTCGCTCAATTTCCTGGGCTGCAATGCTGCTTTTCCGGCCCTTAAAATTGCCGATTCCATAGTGAAGTCCGATCCCGGCGCACGCGTTCTTGTGGTGTGCGTGGAACTTTGTACGCTTCATTTTCAGCCAAAAAATAACTCGGATAATTTACTCTCCAACACCATATTTGGCGATGGGGCAGCTGCTGTGTTGATGGTTTCGGAAAATACTCCTGAGTTTGAAAATTGCAGTGGCCTCGTTGTCCGTAATTTTTATTCGTCGCTGCTGCTCAACGGCAAGGATCTGATGGGATGGAATCTTACCCCGCTCAACTTCGAGATGATTTTAAATGCCGGTCTGCCTCGCTTTCTTGGCGATGAGTTGAATTTGCTGAAAGAAAAGATTGCCTCAGCATTTAAGATTCGTTTCAGCGAAGTTAACCACTGGGCAGTGCATCCCGGAGGAAAAAGGGTGCTCGATGAAGTAAAACAGCAGCTTCAGTTTGAGAATGGAGAACTGGAGCATTCGTACCATGTGCTTCAGAATTACGGTAATATGTCGTCGCCGACGGTTTTATTTGTATTGGCTGAAATATTGAACAACAGCATTAAACAGAACGACACTGTTTTATGCATGGGCTTTGGTCCGGGCATAAGTGTAGATACAGCTTTACTGCAATATGCGAAATTTTAGCCAACGGGCCAATCTGCCCGAAATGATGGACGATCCGCAGGTTGACAGCAAACTTTTAAAAAAGAACCTCGGGGAGCTGGATATTCTCAACCGTTATCTTGGAGGACATGCTGCATCACTTCAGGGAATTAAATTGCTGGTTGAAAAGCAAAAGCTCTATACCATTGTTGATCTGGGATGTGGTAGTGGTGATACGCTGAGATATCTTGCAAGATGGGCCCGCAGGAAAAAGGTTAAAATAAAGTTCATTGGTGTTGATACCAATGAGCATGCTATTCAATATTTAAGGGAAAAATGTATCGGGTATCCCGAAATTACAGGGGTTGTTAAGGATTATGAAACTTTTCTGAAAACATCGCCCGAAGCCGATATTTATTTGTGTTCCCTGTTCTGTCATCATCTGGATAATCATCAACTGGTGGAGTTGTTCAGAGCATTGAAAAAGGCACGGGTTGGGTTTGTGATTAACGATTTAAGACGTTCCAAACTTGCTTATTATTGTTCCTGGCTGTTTACCAGGCTCTTTAATGGCACGGTGTTGTCGAAAAACGATGGACCTGTTTCGGTTTTAAGGGCTTTTAAAAAGGAAGAGTTAGAGCATCTGTTATGGGAAGCAGGCTGTAACCATGTAAACATAAAAAAGCGGTGGCTCTTTCGTTTTTTGGTGGTGGTGTGGAGTTAAGGGGATAGTTTCAGATTTCGGGTTGTAGTTTGCAGGTTTCGGGCGGGGAGCTAGACTTAGCGTCTCGCTAAGCCTTACGATACTACCGAATATCGACTTGTATTTACATAGGCTGTAGTCTGCCGACTGGCATTTTCTGTATTTACTATCGACTATGGACCATGGACTATCGACTTATTAACATATGAAATCATATTCAGTGACTGATCCTAAATTTGATACCGATGTTTTAATCAACGGCGCCGGACCTGCCGGTTTAATGACGGCTTGCCTGCTGGCGATGCACAAAGTTTCCTTTCGAATTATCGACAAAAAAACTGAGCGTGAAAACTATTCCGGGGCGATGATTATTCATTCCCGGACAATGGAAGCATTTCACCAGATGGGGATTTCAAGGCGATTTTTAAAAGAAGGCGTTATTGCCCGAAGCATTAATTTTCAGTTTAACAGGAATAAACATCTGTCGATGCATGTTGCCGATTTTGGGAATAGCTGGAGTTTATTTCCTTATATGTTAATGATTGAGCAATGGAAGACAGAAAGGATTCTACGCGATTTTCTTGCGGAGTTCGGTAAGGAAGTGGAAGACAATACTATGTTATTGAGTTTTCGGCAGAAAAAAGGAATTGTTACTTCCGTACTCCGAAGCCCGTTGGGTGCCGGCGAATTATTAACCAGCCGTTACCTTATCGGAGCAGGAGGAATAAGCAGTTTGGTGAGGCGGCAGCTTCAAATTCCTTTTTACGGCCACACACATAAGGAACTGCTTTTTGTAAGCGATTCACAGGCCGATTTACCTCACATGCCTGCTGAATTGTTTTTCTCTTTTTCAAAGGACCATACGCTTGGCTTTTTCCCTTTACCAAATAACCGGTGGCGTATCGACGGTGTAATTCCTGACCTGGAAAATGCCGGCCGGAAAATTGATTTTGAGTATATAAGTAATTATTTGAGCAACAAGAATCTGAATTTAAACATGCATAATGCGTCCTGGTTCTCAGTTTTTCGGTCACATTCGCGCATTGCTCCGGTATTTAAGCATCATCATTGTTTTTTGGTAGGCGATGCTGCCCATATCTCTACGCCTGTAGGTGCCCAGGGTATGAACACCGGTCTGCAGGATGCCTTTAATCTGGCCTGGAAGCTGGCTTTTTATCTGAAAGGTATGGCCCGTGCTAAAATTCTGGAGACATACCAGGAGGAACGCATGCCTGTGGCTCAAAGAATGGTAAGTGTTACCGATCAGGTTTACAGTTTGATTACTACAAGAAAGAAATATATGGAGTTGCTCCGGTTATATGCAATGCCGGTATTTTTGAGCTTTATTTTATTTCTGGTAAACAGGTTCAAAGGGTTAAGAAAATTTCTGTTTCTTCATATTTCGGGAGTGGGGGTTTCGTACCGAAAAAGCTCCATTTCAGCATATTTCCCTGTTTCTTTTTTAGACAGAGCTCCATTGCCCGGCGACCGGCTGCCTTGTATTCAGTACTTTACAGGAACCCAGATTTTTAATTTTCAGGAAAAGATAAGCTACACCTCTTATAATCTTTTGATTTTAGGAGTTCGGGAATTGCCTGATAAATTCAAGAGTATGGCTGAGAAATACAACGGACTGATCAAAATTATTGTAATACCTGCCGACCCTGGTGCCGAAGATGTTTACAGGCAAATGGTGATGAGACATTATGCATGCTATCTGGTCAGGCCCGATATGCATATAGCCTGGAGAAGTGATTACCTTGATATCCGCGGGCTCGAACGCTATCTTCAACGTATTCTGATAAAGGAACATGAACTTCAGGAAGCTTGAACTGGAGGATCAGCCATGGTTTCCAAAAGCAGTTAAGGATGGAATGACCGATTACCTGAGATTCTTGTTTCATACTTTCGATTTGTACCACCCCGTAGTTCCAATGCTTTATGCAGCTTTGCAAAAATGCAATTCCATGCGGGTTGTCGATCTTTGTTCCGGCAGTGGAGGTTTTATTGAAAGAATAAACGAAACATTTCAAAAGAAAAATCAAAATTCCTCTGTAAGTTTTGTTCTTACTGATATTGTTCCCCGTATTAAAACCTGGCAATATCTGTCACAGCATACCACAAACCTTTCTTATGCAGCCGATCCGGTTGATGCAACCAATGTTCCCCTGCAGCTGAAAGGATTCCGGACCATTTTTTCAGGTATCCATCACTTCGATCCTGCCGGTGTGCAAAAAATATTGAGCAACGCTACCAAAGCAGGAGAGGGCATCGCAATTTTCGATGGTGGCGATAAGAATGTCTGGATGGTACTGTTAATATTGGTAATTCACCCGTTAGCCGTTTTAGTGCTCACACCCTTTATAGCTCCTTTTCGCTGGTCGCGGATTTTCTTTACATATCTGGTTCCGCTTATTCCTGCAGGGGCTGTATGGGATGGTATTATTTCAATACGCAATCTTTATAACTCTGATCAGTTAATGAATTTTGCTGCGAAGGTTGACTTTCAGAATTATATCTGGAAATGGGGTAAAGTAAGAAACAGGTTCGGCCTGGGGATTACTTTTTTGATTGGAATTCCTGATAAAGTGTGAATTCTGCAACAATTTCCTCTAGTTGTATAAACCATTAAGTCTCAAACTGTCGGATCTTTGTAGTTAGCACCAGTGTTTGAGAGTTATGGCCAGGCGAAGATTGAAAAAAGCATTGATTATTACCGCAGTTGTTATTGTTACACTGGTGGTTCTTCTTGTGGTTGTAGCATCGCCTGTGGCCAAATATATGGTGGAGAAATATGATGAAAAATTTACCGGCAGACAAATTGAGGTGGGATGGGTTTATCTGAACCCACTTACGGGATACCTGCATATCTCGAAGCTTAGGGTTTTTGAAAAGAATAAACGTAATATTTTTTTCTCAGCAGGAGGTGTCACCGTAAATGTGACACTTCGGAAATTACTCTCTAAAACTTACGAGATCAGCCGTTTTAAGCTCGATACGCCCAAAGCCCGTATAATTCAGGATGGTGACAAATTCAACTTTGACGATATCCTGGAAAAATTTGCAAGCGCCGATACAGCGCCAAAAACCGACACATCCACTGTGCGCTTCAGCATTAAAAATGTGAGAATTCGAAACGGTGAATTTCATTATATTGAAAAACGGGCACCCATCAATTACTTTATTAAACAGGTAAATTTCGATAGCAAAGGTAAAACGTGGGACGTGGATACTGTCAGCGGTAAATATTCTTTTCTGTCGGGGCCGGGCAGCGGCAGCATAAAGGGCAACTTCACCTTCAATGTAAAAACTCAGGATTACCGATCGGGATTAATTGTGGATAAGTTCGACCTGAAGATTGTGGAGCAGTATATGCGCGAAATGGCGAACTATGGTCAGTTAAGGGCTACGCTCGACGCCAACCTTCAAAGTTCGGGAAACCTGAACGATTCCATGAGCATGTCGAGTAAAGGACGGTTAGCTATTAATAATCTTCACTTTGGCAAAGATGATAATGAAGATTACTTCTCGTTTCAAAAGCTTGTTATTAAAATTCAGGAAATGAATCTCCAGAAGGGAGTTCGCGCATTCGACACGATAATGCTTGTAAAACCTGCCATGAAATACGAGCGTTACGACCATCTCGACAATATTCAGCGTATGTTTGGTGAGAAAGGAGAAAAAATTGATTCGGTTAAAGCTCAGCCGAAAAAATTTAATCTGGTACTGGAACTTGCCGATTACATTAAAATGTTGTCGAAAACGTTTAAAAATGATTACTTCAAAATCAACCGCTTTGCCATTGAAGATGCAAATATAGGTTTCAGCGACTTTTCGCTTACCGAGAAATTTTCCATGGCTTTTAATCCTTTCACCATCACAGCCGATTCTATTGATAAAAAGAACGCAAAAATTACAATTAAAGCCCATTCCCAAATTCAGCCATATGGGAAATTCAACGCCAGCCTGAGTGTTAATCCCAAGAATACGGGTTATTTCGACTTATCCTATAAAATGCAGGATATCCCGGCGACACTGTTTAATCCTTATCTTATAAGTTACACGTCTTTTCCGCTCGACAGAGGAACCATCGAGTTTCATGGAAAATGGAATGTGGACAATTCTGTTATTAAAAGCGAAAATCATTTTATTGTGTTAGATCCGCGGGTTTCGAAAAAAATAAGGAAAAAGGATAATAAATGGATTCCCATGCCGCTGATCATGTCGTTTGTCAGAGAACGTGGAAATGTGATCGATTATGAAATTCCGATAAAAGGAAATCTGAAGGATCCCAATTTCAAGGTGGCCGATGTTTTTAACGACCTGTTGAAGAATATTTTCCTGAAACCACCTTCTTCTCCCTATATTTTCGAGGTTCGCAACACCGAGAACAAGGTCGAAAAATCGTTGGCCATCAAATGGGTGATGCGTACCGCAAAGCTTTTACCCAATCAGGAGAAGTTTATCGAACAAATGGCCGATTTTCTGAAGGACAATCCTGAGGCAACACTTACCATCAATCCTATGGTCTACACCACGAAAGAAAAGGAGCATATTTTGCTATATGAGGCAAAGCGAAAATATTACTTAGAGAAAAATAACATAACTAAACTTGATGAAAAGGACTCTCTTGAGGTGGAAAAAATGTCGGTAAAGGATTCTGCTTTTGTGCGTTTTCTGAATGCATATGTTAAAGATTCGTCGTTATTTACAATTCAGGAAAAATGCAGAGTGTATCTTGGTAACCGCCTGGTTCAGGGAAAATATGCTGATTTGCTTCAGCAGCGCGAAAAGACTTTTCTGAAATATTTCAAGGAAAACGAAACCGACAATCAGATTAAAATACTGGCTGCCGATAACACCGTTCCGTTCAACGGTTTCTCGTACTACAAGATTTCCTATAAAGGAGATATTCCGGATAAATTGTTGGAGGCATACCAGAAAATGGAAGAGTTCAACGACGCAAGCCCCCGGAAACGTTACAAACAATGGCGGGAGTAACTTATAACAGGACTTAAAATTCAAAACTATGAAGTCATATATCGAAAAAATCAAAGAAATTCAGGACGAACTAAAATGGGACCCTGAACTGTTCGAATCGGAAATACATATAGAAATTAAGGATGACATTGTTACACTCACGGGCAATGTTGAAAATGAGAAAAAAAGAAGAACTGCCGAAAGGGTTGTGAGTAAAGTGGATGGAATAAAATCGGTTGTAAATAACTTACAGGTGAAGCAGCTTCAGCACGAGCATACAGCTCCTCCCGAAGTCCCCAGTCCTAATTCGGGCGATCCGGATATGACTCTGAAAGTGTCGGGAGCATAACAATTGAATAATGAAACTTTATAGTGAAATTTTGTAACAGCATTCTTTCACAGTCGTGCTAATTTTGTTGTGTAATCACGAAGTGGATTACGTTAGGTGCAAGAAAGATTTCAATTAGTTGAGTTAATAAGAGCCATGATCGCAAGTTGTGGCTCTTTTTTATGGTTTCTTTTAAACATGAATGCCAGAGCGGTTGTTATTTCTTGTTGTACTTTTATTCCGTTAAATAAACCCGGTATGAAACACATTATTTTTTTACTGGCAGTTATTGTTGTTGCCTGTAACTCTCAACCTTCCAAACAGGTAAGCGATTCTTCCGCTTCCGATTCAAATGCAACTGAATTGGTGGAAAAAGGACAGGTTGAAAAAAATAATTTTTGCAATGAACTCGCTGAAGAAATTCTGAAGTCATCGCCCCGGTATAAAAAGCTCACCGAGGGATTAACGCAGGCAGTGAAACGAAATGGAGGGTCTTCGGTAAGTATTACCATGGAGAAAAGTCCCGATGCTTCAGGAAACAACCTGCAAGAACATTCGGCCAGTTACGAAATGCAGCTTACCGAGAATTATCCCGATCGGCAGGTAAGTATCGCCCGTTTTGTTTTCGATCCGGCCAAAACCCAGCTTTACGAGTACGACATAATTGCCGATTCTTTGAAATCCATTCCATTTGACCAGGCATTACTCAATAATGCGCAGGATTACTGTAAGTGAAAGTCCGTTACTATTATCATTATTAGTGAACAGAATTGATTGCTATTCTGTTATCTATTTGTAAACTGAAATATCATGGACAACAGATCTTTTCACCAGGATTGGCATTCAATCCGGATTAAACTTATTCGTAAATTTCCACAGTTAACAATGTCCGATCTTCACGACCGGGGAGGCAGCGAATCGGATTTCATTCATATGGTTGCTCATAAACTCAAAAAAACAAATCAGGAAGTAAGAGATATTATTTCGAAACTCTGATTTACTATTGACTTATGCCTTAAATTCAGTTATTTTAGGAAATCCTAAAATATTGCCTATGGAACGCCGGAAATTCCTTTTATCATCCCTTATTGGAGGAGCAGCTGTATCAGTACCCTTTATCAATGCATGTAAGCCAGCTCCGCCAAAGGAAACCAGTCAGGTAACCTCCTACGAGTCAGACCTGGATGAAGTTACCATTACCCAGATGCAGGAATGGCTGAAATCGGGTAAATACACTTCCGAAAGCATTGTTAATACTTATCTGGAGCGCATTCAAAACATTGATAAAAGCGGCCCGGCGCTTAACAGTATCATCGAAATCAATCCCGATGCAGCGGCAATTGCCCGAAAACTCGACGAGGAACGAAAATCGGGTAAGGTTCGGGGACCTTTACACGGAATTCCAATAGTAATAAAGGATAATATAGACACTTCCGATAAAATGGCCACAACGGCCGGTTCGCTGGCTTTAGCAAAAAATACAGCTCAGAATGATGCCTTTATTGTTAAGCAACTTCGTGAAGCCGGTGCTATCATTCTGGCAAAGACCAATCTCAGCGAGTGGGCAAATTTCCGGTCGAACCGTTCTTCAAGTGGTTGGAGTGGCAGGGGAGGACAAACGCGAAATCCTTATATGATCAACCGGAACCCTTGTGGTTCAAGTTCGGGTACAGGAGTGGCCGTTTCAGCTAACCTTTGTGTGGCAGGTATTGGCACCGAAACGGATGGATCAGTTGTATGTCCTTCCTCAACGAATGGGTTGGTAGGTATTAAGCCTACAGTGGGGCTATGCAGCCGGTCAGGAATAATTCCTATTTCGCAGTCGCAGGATACTGCAGGCCCAATGGCCCGTACAGTAACCGACGCTGCCATTTTGCTGGGAATACTTACGGGTACTGACAATAACGATCCCGCAACCATTGAGTCGGAAGGAAAGGTATTTGCCGATTACACCAAATACCTAGTAAACGAAGGCCTCAAAGGTGTGAGAATTGGAGTTTCCCGAAACTTTTTTGGATTTCATGAAAAGGTTGATGCTTTGATGGAAAAGGCAATAGCTGAATTGAAGGAGCTGGGAGCCAATGTTATTGATCCTGCAAATATTGAGTTTGTGAAGGAATGTGGCGAAGCCGAATTTCAGGTACTTTTATATGAGTTTAAGGACGGGGTAAATAAATATTTTGCCGGAATGAAGCCGGAAGTTGGAGTTAAAACTCTGGAAGATCTTATTAATTTCAATAATGATCATGCCGACGAAGAGTTAAGGTACTTTGGACAGGAAACCCTGATTGAAGCAAATAAAAAAGGTCCGTTAACAGATGCGAAATATCTTCAGGCACTGGCAAGTACAAGAAAATATTCGCGCGAGTTGGGTATCGATTCCACAATGCGTCGTCGCAGTCTCGATATTATTATTGCCCCTACCGGTGGACCGGCCTGGGTGACAGATTTCATTAATGGCGACCGCTACCTGGGAGGTAGTTCAACTCCGGCAGCATGTTCCGGCTATCCCAATATTACTGTTCCTGCTGGCTTTATAGAAGGGCTGCCTGTTGGTATTTCCTTTATCGGGAAAGCCTGGAGTGAGCCTTTGTTACTTAAAGTAGCTTATTCTTATGAACAGGCCACTAAACACAGAAAAACTCCGGGTTTTGCTGCAGGATTTTAGCAGGTTTATCAAAACTTTTTGGTAAAGGTCCAAAAACCTTGCTTTAAATTGAAGAGAAAGCCTATTTTTATAGCATAAATTAATGGTTCATTGTTTAAGTAGTATACCTAATCCTTTTTTTATGAAGCTCAAAATTTACCCCTTTGTTAAATCTTTTTTGGTTATAGCTCTGTTCGCTCTGGCTTTTTCATCGTGCAAGAAGGACGATCCGGATCCTGATTATGCTGGAACCTGGGTTACAATAGGTACTTTAAGCGATGGAACTTCATCTATGGAGATGAAAGAACTGATAATATTATCGGGTGGAAAGTTCGAACAAATAGTTCAGATAAAAAACACAACTACAAATCAGTGGGTAAACTACATTGGGTTTAAAGGTACTTTCACTGTAAGCCAGAAGAAACTTAGTATTAAAATTACCGAAGCAGGTATGTCGGCCATGAGTCCAATTACCCAGCTTCCTACCGGCCAGATTGAATACATCAAATCTACTGATGCCTTATTCACTGAATTTCTTCAGGCATTCGAAACACCCGAAACATTCGAAATGGAATATGAAGTAAATGGGAATGAAATAACCTTTAAATCAGATTATAATAACGATCAGGATTATAGCGACGCTGGCGAAACAAGAACCTATACCAGACAATAGTCTATATAATAGTCACCTGGCTGTTGGCCGTCGTCCGAAGTCAGTCGACTGTGGACATCCTAAAAATAAATCAGCCCTGACAAATTACTTTGCCAGGGCCTTTTTATTCAGCCTTTCAGCTGAACACACATGTAGTAGTTAGTGTATCTTAATTAACTATTACATTCTTAATTTCATTTCTTCCGAAGAAAACAGGGAAATACATCAATTCGGCTTTGGCCGGATTAATTGTATAGTTACCGCCAAATCGGGGCAGAAGTTCAATTTCAGCCATGTAATTGCCAATTGGTAATGCGTTATAAAAAATGCAAACCTTATCTTTGAAATACTCCCTGTGAACCTCCCACATATTCTGCCGGCCTTTCTCTTCGTAAGTACAACCTGCCGGAATTGGAATTTCAAGCATTACATACGAAGCTCTCTTTATAACTTTAAATTCAACGAAAAGTTTAACAGGAGTGCCAGCTTTTAATGTGTTTGTATGATCCTCAAAGTAAGTATTTACCCTAAATCCTTTTGATGTTGCTGATGGTTTCGGATTCCACCATTTCTTAAATAAAGTGATGTAAACAGGATAGTCGCCTTTCGTGTTCAGTTTCAAAGTGTCGCCACCTTTCAAAGTTTGGCGAAAAGGGAAACTATCGACTCTGGAAGAGCTTCGGTTAATATGGATGAAGGCAGATGGATCAGTCAACTTCTTTTTGTTTCCCAGCATGTCAGGCAAAATAGTTTCGATTATTTTTGCTGATTCATAAGTGTTTCGCCAATAACCACTTTTACGTTCCTCAAAGAAAAAGTTTCTTATTTTGGGCAAATAATCCAAATAAATGCTGTCGTTCCTGATAATACGATACATAGTCAGAGTTGCCAGGATATAACTCTGCGATATGTCAAAGCTGTCCGCATTCCAGTAATAATTGCCAAACATTGTTTCTTTCCTTTGCTTCAAAAGTGTATCCAGTTCGATTTTATTTCCTGTTTTTTGTATGAGTTCCAGGGCTTCGAGTCTTGCGGCAAAATTCAAATTGTTCTTCTTCAAAATTGATTCCAAATCGAATTTTATTTTGTTATCGGAATTAATCTGCAGTAAAATTTTCAGGGCTCTGATTTTATCTTCAGGCAAATAAACCGGGTATCGCGCCAAAAGATATTGCTGAATGTTTTCCTTTGGAATCTTTACTGTGTAGCCTTCCTTTTCGGCCTGGAAGAGTGCTTCCAGAACATGCAGGCTAATCCATAACGATTCTTCAGAGCCTTTCCACCATCCCCAGAGATTCTCGAAATTCCCGGACGACTCAAGCCTGTTGATCAACTTTTTAATGCTGCTGTTATGTTCAAAACGGATATTCAGGTATTTGCTGATGGTTTTTTCGGCCAGCAGGCTTTTTAGTTTTGAGGCAGCCTGTTCGTTGCACAAATATCCATAACTGTGAACATGATATATCTCGTCGCGGATAATATTGAGAGGATCTGCATCAAGAAACAGCGTTGCTTCGGTATAGTGAGGAGGAACTATGAATTCGAATGATGAGTCGTTCGCCATGGTTTTGAAAATTCCTTCAGTTTCCAGCGATCCTCTTTTCAGGATGGGTATGGTTCTTTTTTCTCCGTCTTTCATACCGTTCTCCGGAGCGACTTTATAGGTAATAGTAATGGAATCTTTTGCTTCAGCTTTTACAGCAAGACTGTCGATGTGAGCATCTTTGAATGAGAAACTGTTTTCTTTTATTGAGTTATTCTCAATTTCGAATTGTGAAACAGCCCTAAGCGTATCGTTTCCGTAATTGGTTACTTTTCCAATCACCACCGAGCTATCGCCCTCAGTTAAAAACCGTGGTACCGACAAACTGGCTGCAACCGGTTTAAAAGCGTTTATTACCGATTGAAGCGCACCTCCTTTTTTGTGACCCATCGCAATGTAAAAGGTTTTCCAGGCTGTAATGTCGTCGGGGAATGTTACTTCGAAAGTCGCCTCACCATTTTTATCCGTAATTAGGGTTGGCTGCCAGAAAGCATTATCGGAGAAGTTAGAGCGGAGTGACGATGCATCGCTTAAGCCATTCATAAATCCGGTGTCGTGCATGGCTTTGTCGCTCAGCAATCCTTTGGATTCAACTAACTCTGGGGCTCTGCTTCCATAAATTGCTGAGGGATTAATTCCTGACATCTTTCCGGATAACCCCCGTATCTGAATTGTACTTACCGATGCTGTGAGTTCACTTTTTTTCACGGTGCCATATCCTACAACTACAACCTCTTCTAAACATTGTATATCGGGTGTAAGGGTAGTGTTTATGATTCGCGATAAGCCCATGGGTACTCTTTCAGGAGCATAACCAACAAACGAAAATGCAAGGGCTCCCGAACCCGGCGGTACCTCAATCTGATAATATCCGTTCATATCCGAAACGGTTCCGGTTGTAGTTCCTTCAATAATTACATTTACTCCGGGAATAGGCTCGCCGGTCGTGTTATCTGTGATTATTCCTTCAATCACATTCTGTCCTTTAAGGGTGATGTTATTTTTTTGCAGGTAGGTTGAATTTACCCATTGCCATCTTTCTTTATCCTCGTAATTGGTGTTGGAAGTCGTGCTGCTAACCATCTGAATGATTTGGTTTATCTGCCCCGAAACCGAATCGGGCGCTTTCCACTCAGAACGGATGCGGAAGTTATTCAGTCCGTTAACTGAAATGACCAGCGAATCGGCCTCCAGATATGCATTATTATTGTCAAGAATTACAGCTCTGTAGCATCCGGAATCTAATTGATGAAACAGATCCGAACTGCCGTATACCCTTATAAATGAAGGATTGTTGTAATTAAACAGAATGACATTTTTCGCGAAACTGCCTGATGTTGTGGTATAATATAATTTCATGCGACCAAAACCGGGATTGGTATAGGAAGGATTGTTATAAATCCTCGATCTGGCTTGTTTTTGTGCCAGATCATATTGCCATTTTTCTAACCATTTTTTCTCAGTAAGCAGTCCGTCGGCGAAGCTTACCCCTGGCGTCTGGTAACCGTAATAGCCATCCATTTCTTTGGACAACAGCGACTTCATTTTAACAACTCCTCTTTTGAACTGGTAGTGATAACCAGGTTCAAAATTTTCTTCAATGCTAAAATTACCAGGAACTTCAAACCTGTATTTTAATTGGTCCACCGGGCCAACTATTGTATAAGGTGAATACCGGTTCTCATTTTCGCCAACGGGGAATAACCGGCTTTCCTGGGTAAGATATGCATAAGGCTGATTGTTGTCTTTATCAATTACCATAAGGCTGTTCTTTACCCAGTAGAGTTCATTGTTGGTGAGATATTGTGGCTTTTTCGCAATTTTAACATATCTGTTACCAGTGTCGGGCGAGAAACTCATGATATATTTTTTGCCTTCTTCAATAAGCAGGTTGTTAGCTGCAATTTCAGCCCCGGGTATCCGTATCCGCAGGTCAACTTTTCCGGCAGGCACAGGAAAAACATATGGAATGTTTACGTTTGTCAGGTGCGAGTAAATCAGCCTGCTATTGACATATATGCAGTAAACCGGCACTATGCTTCCGTTTTGAACAACATAAGGAGAGATAAATCCCATGGTTGAGTGTTCCATAGGAAAGGCATAGGTAAACATACCTTTTTCAGGAAACAGAAACTGGAAATAAGTGATGGAGTCGAGGTGCATTACGGAGTTCCACTTCTCCCAGTTTAACGGGACAGAGCTATTGCTGTAATTTATCTGATCCTGTCTCAGGAAAAATTCGTTAACCAGTTCTTTTTGCTTTTTCTTTTTTTCGAAATCCGGCAGCACCGGAAGTTCGGCCCTTGGCATTTTGGAGGTCATGGCATAAGCCAGAACATCGGCTCCTTCAACGGGGTTCGACTTGTAGTCGGTTACTTTAAGTTTTATGGCAACCTTTTTACCAGGGTAAATATATTCGGGTTGATCGGAAGTAATATTCAAAACAGAAGTCTTTAGCGGCACTTCGTAGTTTTCGGAAACCATACGGTTGTTCCACAGATAATGAATCGATAAATAGTAATTCTTTTCTGATTTATTGGGAAGGGTAAAACTTCTCAGGTCGCCCGAACTGCGAAATACTTCACGGTTCAGATTATAAACAAAGCATGTCGCAGGTAAATTTCGCGGGTTGTTGATCGTGAAATGAATAGAATCGTTATCTCTTTCGGTAAAACATTCTACAAGGGACGGTTCGTTGATTACCTCTGCAAAAGCTGTATTTTTCTCTGAGGATATCTCGTACCGGGTAACAAAGGGACTGATCCTGCAGGAATAGGGGAGATCTGTATCAATTTGGGATATGATATCATTCGATTTTATGAATTTTATTGTTCCTTTCCCCGGAACCGCGATTCCGTTCCTGGTTCTCCCGAACCTCACCGAATCATCGATAAAGGTAATCTTAAGCAAGTCTTCGTTGAAGCAATACCGTAGCTTAAGATCTTTGGTAACATGTTCGTTTGATGAATTCAGGAAACTTACAATTACCTTGTAGGAAAAATTTGCATGAGGAAAAATGTTTTCCGGGAGCTCAACAACGGTATTACCCGATGGATTGAGTGCGAGATCGTGCTTCCAGAGTGTATCGGGGATAAAAACCCGCTCGTCGTAAATTTGATCAATAATCTCGGGCACAATAATTATTTTTGCCCGGGCATCAGCCAGTGTCAGCTTGTTTTCATCGGTGCCTTTCAGTATAAGCTGGTTATGTTCACCGGCATAATGGAGTTTTTTGGACGACCAAAGTTCGTAGGTGGTACTTTTCAGTTCATAATCTTCCAGTCGAAAATTACCGGACAAAGAATGCTTACCGGAGCTAAGGGTTAAAACATAGTTTTTATCGATGGGCAGATTCATGGTGTCGGCAAGGATAAATTGACCGCTGTAAATACCAGGTCTGGAGGGTTTAACTTTACCTAAATTGTATGTCTTCGAAAAATTAAAATCCCGGAGCCTAAGGTTTAATTCATTGTTAAGTGGTCTCTTTTTCCCGTCAATTATGTAGGCTTTCCACATTACTGTATCGCCGGGTTTAAACATGGTTTTGTTAAAGGCAACATAGCCATCGGTTTTTGATCGGGCTTCGAACTTGTTCACGATTTTTTCGATAAATCCTTCAGGCTGTCCCCACCATAGCGATTGAACGATATCGTAAAATGGTTGCGAAATAAAATAGATCCAGCCGCTTCTTCGCTGATGAACGGCAAGCCTGTAAATATCCAGCGGTAAATAAGCCGTGAGCACCACCGGTACGGCTACATATTTCAGAGGAGTCTGGTAAAATACTTTTCTGGAAGTTCTCTCCAGGCAGGAGTTGTTCTTTTTACGGGTGATATAGTAAAAGCTGCTGATTCCTTTGTGATTAACCGTGAGGAAGCCTTTTACATTGGCATGTTTTAACCGGTAGGTACTTGTGCTGTAATCGTATTTCAGCTTTTTATTGCCAATCCTGACTATTGCATCAGTTGTTGTAAGGCCTTTTTCATCAGTTATATACGCAACAAAGTCACTGCTGTTGTTCATTATTTTCACATCCACATTGCTTTGCGATGCCAGTTTAAATTTCACCTGGTTACCTTCTGCATGCACATAGAGATAATGTCCGTATTCGAGTTTTTTCCTGTAAATACTGTCAGTTGGAAAAGAATCGATACGTGTGTGAAAAAACGACTGATTAATTCTAGACAGGTTGCTTTTGTAAATTTTACGGGCTTCGGTCTCAGTTAACCGGTAAATGAATGTGTAATAACTTGTTTTTCTTGAAGTGCGGATATCCTGAGCCGATAAGTTAAAACTTGTCCAAACCGACAGTAATACCATCAGGAACCGTACAATGGAACGGTTATTAAACAATTTCCGGTAATTGCGGGTTAATAGATGTAATTTCATAACTATGGGAGTTATTTGGTTTTGTTGATAGATGAACGAAAAATGGCACCCCCCTAAAGATTCTGATTTTTTGTTCGAAATTTCAGGTAAATGCGGGTTATCTTTATTCGTTTTATTTTTCAGATATTTGCATTAAATAATTGTACAGATTAATTTGGTAAAAGGCTGATTTTTATAAAATAAATTCCCTGTCGGTATCGTTATATTTCGTTTGTAATTGTTTAATAATAAGGTCATTTTTTTAATGCTTATGAAGCGATCTTTATTCATTTTGTTTTCACTTTTAGTATTGGGCTGTCAACGAAATACCTACATCAGCAAGGAGGAAAACGATAGTTTGTTTAAGCCCATGATTCAGGAAGAAATTGTTTATGTTTCGAAGAATATCGAGGGCTTAAGAAATGATAAAGGCAAAGAGTGGTACGATATGGACAGCATCTTCTTTCATCATTGGTTAAATGGCGCTAACCAGGAGCTTGAAGGTAATTATAAAAAAGCCATCGAATATTATTTGAAAGCCTTGAATACAAAGCGTTATGAGATTTCTTCGTACGAAGTAAAACTTTCGCTCGGACGGGCATATATCCAGACAGGCGAAAAGGAAAAGGCCCGTAAGATATTAACCGAATTTAAGCAGGAAGCTAAAAAGGACCTCTCCGGAGAGGATATTGAATGGGGACTCACCGAAGAAGCCAAAGAAGCCCTATCACGCGACGTGGAAGATTGTGATTATTTGTTGAGTATGTTAAATGAATAGGTAATTATTCTTTCTTTAAAACCACGAGTTGCCTCTCAGTTGAAGCCAGAGGGTTGAAAAAGTCTATACAGCCTTCGTAATCCTCGCGGGTGAATTTCTTTTCCATAAACTCAAACTTCCTGGTCACAATCAGTTTATCCTGTACCATATTAAAATCATAACTAAAGTTCCCGAATTGAGATTGATGTTTTAAAGGAGCCGGAATAAACTCTGGTTTATATCCGAAAGGAAGATTGAATGTAACCGTATCTAAAAAGGTTTGCGAATATGCGATCATGAAGTCCATTTTTTCTTTCTTTGGCATGTACGCCGACGGCTCGAACAGATAAGGGTTAAAAACAATGCGTTTCGGTGTTTTCGAAACATAATCGCGCACCGTCAGTTCACAATTTATTGCCAATGAAGGATAACTTCTGGTATCTTCTTTAAAGGAAAGGTTTTTAACAGAGAAATTGGGACTTGCAAAAATTGAATTCAGGTACTGTTCCTTGGTTTCTTTGTCCGATATCATAACAGCTTTCGGCAATTCGTAGGAAGCGCCTTTATATTTAATTGTCCCTTTAACAGTGGCATTTCCAATAAAATCGATATTAACATTGAAATTTGAAAGAATGGTATTGTTTATTGATTTGTAGTTTGGGGTTTTAACCAGTTTTCCTCCGTTTTCGGTAAGTAAAAGAACATGTTTATTTCCATTGGAACTTCCCAGGTAATTAAAAGGGAAGCTCTGATTTGTGCATTCGAGCCATACTGTGTCCTGGTTCAATGGAACACAAAGAATTACATGGTCAAACTGATCGCTTGGAAATGAGGCAATGATGTCATCTTTTTCCGAGGATATATAGGTCACATACGAAGGAATATTTACACTTTTAAGCATTGCCTTCATGTAGTTCGACAGAGCTTTACAGTCGCCAAACCCTTTCTTCTCAACAAAAGATGCTTCAAGCGTCTGAAATCCTCCGATTCCAAGTTGAATACTTACATACCTGGTGTTTTTCTGCAGATATTGATAAATAATTCTGATGATTTCTTTTTTATCCGTGGTACTTCCAATTAATTGTTTAAGTTTTGCCTGGAGTTCAGGCGAAATATTGTCCCTGTCCTTGTTGAGTTCGTAAAAGAACTTCCCGATTGATCCCCAATCTTTCATGCTTCCGTTCATGCCGTTCATTGTGAATTCATCCGGTGCAACATGAAGTGTTGGTTTTTTGCTTTGAAAGGAAATCATCAGCAGATCTTCAATTTTTTTTGCTGGTATATTTTCTTCCTGCCAGGTATATACTGTCCTGTCTTCTAATGTAAAAGTATCGCAGGGATGTGTCAGATCTTTCTCATATACTTTGAATCCAATACCTTTTTTTATTGAAATCTGTGCTCCCGATTGTTCTACTGCTACATCATCATCATTTTGAAACTGCCAGCTTTCAAAAATGTATCTTTCTTTATTTGTTTGCTCATATTCAATTTCAATTGTATACGGATATTTGCGAACAGGAAAAGTGATGGCCCAGAATCTGTTATCAGTTGCCAGGTTGTCAAAGCTTCCGCTTGCATCTATTATGCTGGGACGGGCGTTTGATACAAGTTCGCCATTACTGTCATAAACATTTGCCTTAATGTTTGATATTTTTATATATGCATCATAACTGATTGAATGAAATCTGAATCGTGATGCTTTTTCGTTAAGAATTGTAATTGCCTGTTTCACATGCGATTTTGATTCGCTAATCTTATCTATTGTCTGAATCATCTGATCTGTCCTGACCACCGCATTTGCGTCCAATAGCAATGCCTTCGGGATATTGCTTACAGCATAGGTGGGTGTTGGATTGCCAGCCTTCATGTTCGAAAAATTTATAACTGTAAGCAGTAAAATCAGGTTTTTGGTATATTTAAGTTTCATGGCTCTCGTGTTTATTGAATATTAGCAACAGCATTGTCTTTCTTCTTCAGGATAATAAGATCGGATTGCTTTTTAATAAACTTATTATAGAATTCCTTTACTGCTTCATAATTATCGACCTCAAAGTGAGTTTCTTTTCGTGCAAAGCGGTATTTAAGTGAGATAGAACCATCGTCGCTACTGGCACTATAATTAAAAACGGCACCGTTTTTTTCAAGTTTAAGGTTAAGTTCCGATGGAATTTCCTCAACAGTATAATGTTGGGGAATCTGGATGGTGAGTGTGTAAACTTCATTTTCGGGGCTTTCAAAATCAATAGGGTATTTTCTAACCGAGGCCAGGAAGGGATTCTCTGTCCTCGCAAAAAAAAGTACAGGATTAATAATGGATAGTTCCGGTGTGGTTTGAACAGCACCCTTTATTTTAACCTTATAACTTATAATAATCGATCGGCCAATGCTATCTAGGTTCTGAAACGCAAAGTCGGAGTATTCGTTATTTCCGTTGCTGTTTTTCAGGTAAGCTATATAGCCCTCTTTGCCTAGTACCTGTATCTTTTTTCGGATGATATAGGCGCTGTAACTTCCATAATATCGCTGAACATTGCATAAAAGCTCATTATTGTCGTTCAGCTCAGCATTAACCGATACCTGATCGAACTGCTGCTCATTATTGTAAAGCGAAATCCATTTCGACATGCGGGGGTGGATTGTTCTGCCTTGTCCGTTAAGGCATTCGGGAGGAAGTTCGTTAAAAGGCCTGAATTCATTGGTTGCATCCATCAGGAATTCTTTTTCGTCCACCTTGGCATATGCAATTACATAATTAAATTTCGATACAATTGCAAAGTATGGGTTCAGCGATCCATTCTCACGGGTTGATAATACTACAGGACAGGAGGTAATTCCGGCTTTCTGGAGCATTGCCACAAACAGAAGGTTTACATCGGCTACCGATCCGCTCTGGTTTTTCAGTACGGTTTTGAAGCTGGTATTTCGTGAAAAGATACCCATAGCCTCATTCCATTTAACGTTTTGGGTAATATATTTATGAATGGCCTTAATCTTTGTTATATTATCAGGAAGTCCGGAGGTAATGGATTGTACAAGATTTTCGAGAAAGGCAGACTTATTTAGGATTCCACCAAAGTTTTCGTCATCCAGAAGCTTTTGAGATAATTTCTCATAGGTGGGCGTTATCGATTCGTACACTCCCGGCAAGTCAAGCCCGTCCAGTTCGAATTCAACCCTGGAGAGCAGCTCGGCTTCGGATGCCATATAAATTTCAGGTTCAAAGGCAGGAACATTGCCGGCTGTCCATTTGCAGTTAAGTTCCTGGGTCGAAATGGAACCAATAATCATCGATTTTTCGGTCCGGTTAAAGTTAACCTTTATATTGCCGTAGTGTCCATCAACTTTATACCTGAAAACGCCTGGGAAAATTGCACTGAATTCGCTGTAGGCAACAGGAATGCTGTGTTGGAAGTTCCATGGGTAAAGGGAATAAACATTGCCCAGGGTTATTGTGTAAGAGCATTCAATCACTGAGCCTACTTTAACATTCGGGAAAGCAAATGAAAGCACATAATAATTACCTGTTTTTTCCTTAAAAATATCCTTTTTATTGAGAGGTGATTCAACAATTTTGCCATCTTCCAGGTTAAATGTCGACGCTTTAAACTTTGTAAAAGTAGAGCGGTCACCTGCGTCAATCTTGAAACTTGCGTAATCCAGACCATCGGGTTTAAGAATTTTAATCCTGAAATGGCGTTCAACGTTCACTTTATAATCCTCCCCAATAATAAGTTTGGCGCTTCCCCAGTCGAAGAGATAAACAGCGGCAGCATCTTCATCCTGCGGGTAAGAGGTCATTTCCATATCGCTCCTCGGCGCAGTGCCAAAAGGGTAGGGGGACTGGGCGGAGAGGGAGAGGGTGAAAAGCATAAAAAGAAGCGAAATAAAGAAGGTTTTCATCAGGCAATTATTTTAGGTATGAAGGGTCGAATTCCACTAGAGTCAAATGGTTAGGATTATCAAAAACTGTATGCATTACGATATATGCCATATTTCCGATTACATATGAATGTTGGATAAATTGGTATTTTTCAGGAAAATTAAAAAGATACGACCATTTCTTTTGAATTAAATCGAACTCCCAACATTCATCATGAAATCTCCCCAATTGGAAATACATTTTATTGTTTTGAAAATAAAAAGGTTGAGGTGTGCTATACTGATCGCTTGTTGCTGGAGTAGTACAGATATTCTCCAGGGAATTAACTGACGGATCAAATTTCCAAATATTGAACTTATTAAATATATATATGAAATTCCCAACTCTGAATGTGTGTATACTAACATTACGATCTATACCAATACTTTTTATCAAAGTCCACTTTTTTGAACTTATATCATACTCCCAAATTTCATTATATGTAGTATATGAGTAAGTACTGCTATTATATGAAGAACCACCTATTAGGTAGCCTTTTCCGTTATATGAAAATCCTTTTGCATCAGCTCGTCCTTGTCCGGGGAAGTCGTTTAAAGTAGTATATGTTCTTGTAGCAGGATCAAATTCGAAAAACGATTTCAAATAAACATAATAAGGAGAAATAGGTCCATTATTTATATTGTACCCGGTGCAAATAAAAATTTTACTTCCACCTGAGAAGGTAGCAGGAGTGTTAATTTTAGGAAAAACATTATCGATCTGAATTGGTGCTGCTGAATTGTGATCATAGTAATAATCTGTGTTACCTAACCCGGATCTTAAACTTATAAAAAAATTCTGGGTATCATCATTCTCATAAAAACTCCAGTTGCCGCCACTGAATGTAATATTTCTAAAGTCTTTATTCAGTTTAACCGGGGCATCCCATTGGATGCAATTACTAAGAATTGCCGGGTTGGAACCAGGAGTGGATAATACAACAGAATAATTTCCTCTAAAAGAAGCTGGCATTTTGCATTGAAAAATTGTGCTCGTAACTTTTGATGCTCCTGAAAACTGAATGCCTGACTCCTGCAATGATACATTGGTCGCACTGGGATGGAAGTATTTCCCCTTAATGGTTATTAATGGATTTTTATAATCTGTCGGTCCAATTACTTCTTGTATTACGGGATCCGGTATTTTATATTCAAGGTTTTCAGGGTAGACATAATTATCACCTTCTAAAAACAATTTTTTATAATAATATTGGTGATTTAAAGAGATCAGAACCTTTAAAGCAGAGCTGCTTACTGATATCACCTGGACATTTTCTGCTTTGTAAACAGTTTCTCCAAAGTATACCTTCCAATTTTTTATAACATCAAAATTCCGTCCTGTTATTATTAAAGTATCTCCCCATGATGCGTCCGAGAGACTTGTTACTTCAGGAATTCTATAATTAAATACATTTTCATAAGTAATAGAGAAAGAGCCGTCAGAGATTACTATCGGGAAATTACCTGATTTAGGGAGTAGAGGCATGGAGACTGTTAAAGTTGTGTCGGTTTTTGATTTAACCGGAGCGTCAGTTCCGTTGATACTTACTTTTGCATACAGGGTCCTGATGTTATTGGTCTTTATTGTTACCTGCGTTCCGGTGGTTCCGGTTTCAGGTGTAATTGATTTTATATTTCCAGCAATGAAGTTGAATTTTTGTGAAGCTTTAAACCGAAAGCTGTTTATTTTTAAAGCTACATCTGAAACCGATGAATTCAGATTGTAGGGTACAACCGTTTCAGCTACTGTGTCCGAAAGACTTTTAAGTGTTGTAATAATATTATTGAAGAAAACGCCTTGAGCATATTTCAGGTTTTTACCTTTAATTTTAACAGTTGTATTCCACGAACCCGAAGTAGGCTCTATGGAAGTAACCTCAACATTCGGCACCAAAGTAAATGCCTGCTCGCCGGGATATAAAACATTCATAAATTTTATACCAATTTTACATTTTGCTGTATCAAGTTCAATAGGAACGATGGTTTTAATTTCTGTACTTGTACTGCTTACATTCATGCCGGTTTTATCTCCGAACATCACAAACATCTGATAAGTATTATTACTGAAATTTTTTCCATGGATCACAATGGTGTCACCCCAGCTTCCCGTGGCCGGAGTAATTGAAGTTATCTCAGGTTTATGGCTCCCCAGACTTACAAAATCCATCTCATTCCCAAATATTGTTAAAGTTGGAGTTTGGATAAACGCCTTGAAATAATACTTTTTCCCTTCGGCCATGGCTCTGCTTGCCGAAGCTTTAAATTCGCCTGTGTTTCGGGTGGTGCCAAGAGAAACTTTTTCAACATAAGTGGTCGATCCCGGATATTCTGTCCAAACAAACCCATAGTCCAATATCTCACAGTCCGCCGGAATATCTATAATCTCTCCTTTAAAAACAGCCCCGGTATCCGATATCATTTCAACAAACAAGGTTCTGACACGGGGAAACCCGGTATCACCTAATTCATGCTGTTTACAGCTAAAAAAAATAAATGAGAATGCAAATAATGCAGAAAAAACAGTTAAGCGGTTCAAGGTAGTTTTCATAAAAGTTAGCGTTGGTTTCCTAAAATGGTTAGTCGCCAGTGCGAATATAATATTATTATCAAACCAAAAATTAAACTGCATAAAAAAGTGAATATGTTAAATGGTACTTTTAAGGCCTCTTTTATATTTGAAAAAAATTACTATGTTTATTGCCAGTTTTATTAACCACACACATGAAAAAATTACTAACCAACCTGGCTTTCATCTTTGCTTGTACCACTGCAATGATAGCTCAGGCCGACTACCGCAAGGGTTACATAGTTAAACTTAATGGCGATACGCTGTTCGGGTTCGTCAATTATCAAAAGGAAGCCGTTAACAATTCCACCTGTAATTTCAAGCGTTTCGATATTGCCTTTCCTGTAAACTATTCGCCTGAAAAGCTGAAGGCTTATGGTATTTTTGGCGGAAAGCAATATCTCTCGGCAAATATTCACGGTAAGCAGGTTTTTATTGAATACCTTGTTAAAGGGGAGATTAGTCTCATGTATCTTAACCGGAGCGGGGAGCATTTCTATATTTATTCTGAAAATACAAAGCTCGTTGAGCTTAAATCCGGGAAAACATTGGATCCCAATGATAATAAGTTGTACGATCGCTATAAAGATTTCCTGAGCGAAAAACTTAAGCCCGGAGATTATAATGCACTTATTCAGGACTCAAAGCTTGACGTACGGTCGCTTGTTTACCTGATTAAGTCTTACAACGAAAAGTCTCAATATGCTTTCTTGGTCCCCGAAAGACCAAAAGAGAAAAGTATGATAATGGATTACAATTTGTTAGGAACTAACAAGTTTCACATAGGTGTTATGGGAGGAACTTCGTTTTACAAATTTTCGGCAACCGTTAAGGATAATTTATATTTTTATTTGTCTAATGCAGATTATAAATGGGATGCATCACCCGTAGGCGGAATTTTCGTGAAATGGAATGTTTCCAGGACCCGCCCGCAATGGTCGGTTCAAACTAACCTTATGTACCATGAAGTATCGTTATATGGCTTTTCAAAAGCCGTTAAACCTTCCAATAAGGATTTAATGCTTTATGACGATGTTTTTGTTGATTTTAATGAGCTGAAAATCCAGTTCCTCGTAAATTATTCACTTCTGAAATCGAATTTTAATATTCTTCCTCATTTTGGCATTGGTACATCTAAACGGTTTAGTCCGACTTTCTTAAGATTTTTTGAAGAGTTAAATACAACCAACAATGTTGTTAAAACGGCAGAATTCAGGGATATAAAAGTAAATAGCGGCGAATATGTGGCCATTGGTGGTGCTACTTTAGAATACAAATTATCGGATGCCCGCTCGGTCTTTATGAATCTGGATTGTGAATACGGATCAACATTAATTGATGTTAAGGACCAGTCGTATTACAGGGATCTGGAGCTTAAACCCAGAGGTATTGCTGTAAATGTAACTCTTGGAATTACTTTGTAATTGAAGAAGTTGAGAAGGTGATTGAACGCAATCGAAATCGACGGTCTTAACATGGGGTTGTATCTCGATTGCGCTCAGTGGCCGAATATGCAAAAAAAGGGGTTTGATTATCTCAGCAGTGTCTCAAAAATTTCCACCGTAGCCCTTGACTTGTTCAAGGTATAAAAGTGAATTCCGGGAGACCCCATAATCAGTAAATCGCGGCATTGTTGAATCGCGTAATCCATCCCAATCTGGTAAACTTTTGAGGGTTTATCCTTGTAACTTTCCATCATATCCAACAATGCCTGTGGCAGCGAACCTCCGCTCATATTCGTGAAGCGTTTTATTTGCTGATATGCGGTAATAGGTATAATGCCAGGTATAATGCGGCAATTAATTCCTTCGGCTTTAGCTTTGGCCACAAAGTCAAAGTACTGGTTATTATTAAAGAAGAGTTGTGTTACCAGGAAATCGGCACCAGCATCTACTTTTTTCCTTAGGTTTATTATATCGTTACTGATAGAATCAGCTTCGGGATGTTTCTCAGGGTAAGCGGCACTCCCAATACATATATCGAAGTTGGTCCTGGCAAAAGCAATGAGTTCGCTGGCATAAGAAAATCCTTCAGGATGTGGCATAAAGGCCCCTTGTCCTTTAGGTGGGTCACCACGCAAAAGCATAGCGTTATCGAGGCCCAGCTCTTTTAACTTTTTAAGATCGTCTTCTATTTTACTTCGCGATGCGTTAACACAGGTGTAATGCGCCATGGTAGTCAGGCCGATCTTATTCTGAAGGTAATCCACAAGGGCAAATGTCCGCTCCTGGGTTGATCCGCCTGCTCCGTAAGTTACCGTGACAAAGGATGGATTGAGCTTTACAAGTTGGCCAACATTAAATCCAAAATCCACAGCCGAAATTTCATCCTTCGGCGGGAAAAACTCAAACGAATAGGTTCTAGGTTGGGTTTTGAAGAGTTCTGTTATTTTCATGGCTGTTTGGTTACGGGTTGTCAATTAAATTCTCTCGCTTTGCTCGAAATGGCGGGCAGCTCTGAAAGAATAGGGGAAAAGGAGGGAGGCTTCGCCACCCTACTTTTTCCACACCTATGTAAACTGTCATTCCTAACGGAGTGAGGAATCTCATGATAATTATTTATAATTAATGTTCGACGCCAGCAATCTCTCTACCTGCATCACCTCCATTCCTTTGCGGCGGGCGTAATCTTCAACCTGATCGCGGCCTATCTTATCCACAAAGAAATATTTCGATTGCGGATGGGCAAAGATCAAGCCGCTTACCGATGCTGCCGGCAACATGGAGAAGCTGTCGGTGAGGGTTACCTCGGTTAGTTTTTCTGCCTGAAGCAGATCGAACAGGGTGCGCTTTTCGGAATGGTCGGGGCAGGCCGGATAGCCGTGTGCCGGACGGATGCCTACGTATTTTTCGAGGAACATATCGTCGAGCGACATATTTTCGTCGGGATTGTAGCCCCAGATTTCCTTACGTACTTTTTCGTGTATCAGTTCAGTAAAAGCTTCTGCTAAACGGTCAGCGAGCGCTTTTACCGAAATAGCGTTGTAATCGTCGAATTTCTTTTCGAACATCTTTACAAGGTCGTTAGCGCCTAAGCAGA
>JAJYAG010000208.1 GCA_021779665.1 Bacteroidota bacterium
AAAAACGGTGAGATAAATGGCAAGCAAAATACCCGAGAACTTCAGAACTCCCTGGAACTGTTTGGTTTGTATGTAATGATCCACGGTATAGCCAATCAGATAAGGTCCCATCAAACCCAAACCGGCATTCACAAAAATGAAGATAAAAGCAATCACCAGGTTTTTGCGCTCCTCGCGAATAAGTCCGAGTAGTTTCCTGAGCACAATCAAAGTAGGCTTTTTCTGATCTTCAGGACCCGTGATATCGTTGAGATTATACTTCATAATGACTGGTACTCTTTTGTGAATTGTAAATCTGCACATACTCCGGACAAGTGTCCATCAGTTCCTTGTGGGTCCCTTTGGCGATAATCTCGCCTTCCATCAACAGAATAATCTGCTCAAAATCCTTTACCGAACTCACTTTCTGGGTTATACTCAACAAGGTAAGTTCCGGATAGTTATTCTCCAAATTGCAAAGAATTTTGCGCTCTGTTTTGCGGTCGACGCGGGATGTAAAATCGTCGAGCAGCAATATTTTAGGATTTACAGCTAAAGCGCGGGCCAGCATTATCCGTTGTTTTTGTCCTCCCGAAAGACTAGTTCCACGTTCGGTAACAATAGTGTCGAGTTTTTGAGGCAGAGATTCAACAAAATCGGTAAGCTCGGCAGTAGCAATCGCCTTCCGGAGCGATTCGTCCGTTACCTTGTCGCTGAAAGCTATGTTTTCGCGCAGACTCATATTAAACATCACACTATCCTGAAAAACAAGGCCAATCTGACTATGAAGACTTTCCTTATCGTAGGTTGTGATATCGTGTCCGTCAATGGAAATGGAACCGCTATCGGGCTTAATCAATTCGGTAAGCAAATACACAAGCTGACTTTTTCCGGCGGCCGTAGGGCCTAAAACTGCAGTACGACTCTGTGCCCGTATGTTGAAACTTATATTTTTCAGAACCGTTTTTTCCTGGTACGATAAGGCAACATTCTGGAGCTCAATATCGCCTCTGATGGCTGCACTGTGAGTTCCGCCATCAGACACAACCTGCGATTCGAGCACCACAGAGATGCGGCCATACGACGCGGTTGCCTGGGCAATAATGTTGCTCATAAAACCAAGCATCATAATCGGAAAAATAAGAATTGCCAGATAGCTGTTAAAAGCGGCAAAGTCGCCCAATGACATGCTTCCCGAAATCACAAAATGCCCACCTAAGGCAAGAATGGTAAGCATCGCAAGGTTCGCCAGAAAATTGATGATAGGAATAAGTGTAGCAAACAGTCGCAGAATGGACAAACCCAAATCGCGGGCTTTTGTATTTGCTTCCAGAAACTTGTGATATTCCGTTTGCTGCGCATTGATAACCCTGATGAGAGACGCCCCGATAATACTTTCGTTAATGACCTTGTTAAGCCAGTCGATAATTTCGCGGCTCTTTTTAAACAGCACTCTCACTTTCGAAAACACGTAGAAAAAGGTAAATCCAATGAGCGGAATACTCAACAGTATTGGCAAAGCTAGTCTCCAGTTCATCATAACCAGCAAAACACAGGTGCCAATTATCACAAAAACCGACGAAACAATGGTTACCACAGCCATTGAAACAAACATTTTTACAGAATCGATATCGGAAGTAAGATTGGTAAGCAATTTGGAAGGCCCGGTCTTCAGTACAAAAGAGTAAGTCTGGGTAGAAATTTTATTGGCAAGACGTGTTCTCAGATCGCGGCCGACTTTTTCGGAAGCATACGTTTGAACAACGCTCTGGAGGTACGTGAAGACGAAAATGATCAATGCAGCTCCCAGAAATTCGGCCACAACAATTCTAAAGTTAAAATTGCCGGCGGTAAAGGAATCGATCCCCCTGGATATTATTTTTGGAATTAAAAGATTAACGCCACTACTTAATAATGCAAATATCACCATAAAAACAACCATCGCCCGGTACGGCTTTAACAGGCCCCAAATACCAGACCCGGCTTTTTGCTGATGCTCTGCTTTTTTTGAATCGTCTTTCATTTTTTGTGCTCCCAAAACAATCTACAAAAGTAGGAGAAAGTGCAATTGATTATATCATTGATTGAAATAATTAATTCTTCTTTGGCAGATTATAACAAATGCTAACATTTAAGAGATATCAATACTTTTTAAACATTGTTGTCCGGTAGAAAATAAGATTTCTCCCGATGGTCGAAATGACAAGGCTTTATTGTATTTAAGATGGATGATGTTTAGCGGGCGGCGAAGCCGCCCGCTAAACATCATCTCCAGCCCTAACTACTTAATTGTCATTTCGAATGCAATGAGAAATCTACTCAATTTACCTTATTTTATTAATATTTTAACCGAACAATAGTGAAATTGAATATTCTCAAATCAAACATTTTGTATCGGAACTGAAACATACTTTCCCGGTATTTTATGCTATATTTATCCCAAACAAACTGCTAATGTTTATCTAAATTATCAAATATGAAACCAGGCCAACTCCTCCTGCTTTTGACATCGTTCGTTATAATTTCGTGTTCATCAGATAAAACGCAGAAATACGCGCTCACGGAGCACAAAGTTCATTACCTGAGAGTTCCTAAAAAGGTTTTGGGAGTTGATCAGAATTATGGCGCCCGCATTGTCTCTCTTAAATATTACGGTAAAGAATTGCTGGCTACAGATAAAATCAACGAAGAAAATTTTGGCTCGACACTCTGGACTTCACCTCAAAGTGACTGGAACTGGCCTCCCAATCCGGTTTTTGATGCTATGCCCTATGAAGCAACACTTGCTGGAACCGAATTACGGTTTAACTCTCTTCCCGATGAAAAAAGTGGAATGCAGGTTGGAAAATATTTCCGGATAAGCGCCATCGATTCAGGATTTATCATCACTTACATGATAAAGAATATTTCGAAAAACGATAAAGTTGTTGCTCCCTGGGAGGTAACCCGCCGGTTAGCAGGAGGCTTAAGCTTTTTCCCGGCAGGCCCCGACAGCGCCATCATGAAAAAAAGTACCCTTCCGGGTGTTTCTGTCAAAGATGGCATTGTTTGGTTTGAATACGACCCCGGTAAAATTGTTGCCGACAGCAAACTCTTTGCCCTTGCAAGCGAAGGATGGCTGGCGAATGTTAAGGATAGCGTGCTGTTCCTTAAGACTTTTACCGATATACCCGATTCGCAGCTTCCTCCGGGACAAGGTGAGATCGAGATTTTTGCCAATGGAGCAAAACAATACGTAGAGCTTGAAAATCATGGTGAATACACAACATTATTCCCTGGCGACTCGCTCACCTATAAAATGAAATGGATCATCAGGACCATTCCCGAGAACATCGATAAATCGGCAGGAAGTGAAGAACTTGTCAACTGGGTGCGGAGAGTAGCTTTTAAGAATAAGTTCAACCTCAGGAAAACACTGTTAAATTCAGCCGATTAATAACTAATGTATTCTGTTAAGGCCGGTTTAAGTTTGCAGGGGAGATTATTCCTGCTTTTTCTCCTTATAGGAATACAAGTAAACGCCCAGACTTTCCCGCTAAAGGTTAAGGATACGCACCTTGTTACAAAAAACCAGAGCCCTTTTCTGATAAATGGCCGGTCAGCTGATATTTATGGTAATTTCTCAAATGAGATTTACAACCTGCAACGTTACAGCTATTTGGCGATAAATACTGTATTAATAAGTGTCCCATCCGGAAATGCAGAATTGAACAAAAAAGGCCAACCCACAAAAGAGTGGGTGAAAAAAATTAAACTTCTGAGGAGATTTA
This sequence comes from Bacteroidota bacterium, assembly GCA_021779665.1. GTDB lineage: Bacteria > Bacteroidota > Bacteroidia > Bacteroidales > JAAUTT01 > JAAUTT01. Next base: position 3,750 of record JAJYAG010000208.1, read on the forward strand.
CCCGCGAAGCTTCCCTGTATAACATTGCTGTTTTTGTTGCTGTTGAAAACCCCGGATCATCGGAAAATAGTTACATCCGGAATAAATACCTCCAATATGCTTTCAAAACCATGTACCGGAATAAAAATGTTACATGGATATTGAACCGGCTTGATAATTCAGAGGCTGTTCGCCCAAATAAAAACCAGCTGATTGCAGAAAGGGATACTACCTCATCTGGTACAGCCCACTTTTTTATTCAAACCAATTCTGCGTTGAACCCAAACGGGACCAAACCTTTAGTTTTGCTGACAGGCTTATCCGACAGCAGCCTCACCATCCGGGAAGCTGCCTACGCAGGAATTATGAAAGGAGCAGCCGGAATTATCAACCAAACCAAAGCAAACACAATTTATAGTCCTGCATCGCAACAACTAAAGCAATGGGCGACAACCTTCGATTCTATCCCCTGGACAGACTTTACAGCCTTTCCCGGTTTAATCGACGGCGAATCAGGCAACCTGGGTATTTGTTCCGTAACTACCAGAGATTCTTTAGTTGCTGCAGTCTACTTCAGGAAATTAACGTCCTTACATCTCAACCTGAGTTTATACAAGCCTAACTTAAAGCTAACCTGGATCAATACAGTGAACGGGAAGATGCTCGAAACTGTCATTAATCCTGTTCCCGATTTCCAGATTTTTATGCCTCCGCTTTCTGATGACGATGCCTGTGAATGGCTTTTAATTATGAGACAATTACCTTCTAAAAACATCAACAATTAAATATTGTAGTTTTCAAAGCTGATTAAAATATTTACTTTTGGCCTGTAACAGAAAAAACAATTATGTCGGTAACACTTAACAAGACCATCATCGATAAACTCTGTGTTTTCCAAAAAAACGAAATCACCGAATCGGTTATCTATACAAAACTTGCCAAATGTGAGAAAGATCCGGGAAATGCAGCTATTCTTCAGAAAATTGCTGTTGAGGAAAATGCTCACTATGAATTTCTAAAAATATATACCCAAAAAAGCTTCGAACCAAGCTGGTTAAAAGTTTTCTATTATTACTGGCTCGCCCGCATAATGGGAATTACATTCAGTATTAAGCTTATGGAAAAAGGCGAGGTACACGCTCAAAAGGCTTATGCGGAATTTCTTGCGTATGTACCCGGACTCAACAATATTATTGAAGATGAGGATAAACATGAGAAGGAACTTATTGGTCTGATAGAAGAAGAAAGACTGAATTATATTGGCTCGGTGGTACTTGGTCTGAATGATGCTCTTGTTGAATTGACCGGAGCGCTTGCAGGCTTTACCCTGGCACTCAGCAATACAAAAGTAATAGCTCTGGCAGGATTGATAACAGGAATTGCTGCTTCGTTTTCCATGGCTGCATCTGGTTATTTATCGAAAAAATCAGAAAACGATCCTACAGCTCTGAAGTCGGCGACCTACACCGGAATTGCCTATGTACTTACGGTGGCATTGCTGATTTTCCCATATCTTGTCATCGATAACATTTTTATCTGCTTAGGATTAACGCTTTCCATTGCTATACTCATCATTTTATTTTTTAACTATTACATCTCAATTGCCAAGGATCTGCCGTTTAAAAGAAGGTTTCTCGAGATGGCGGTGATAAGTCTCGGCGTTTCTGCTATCACTTTTGGCATTGGATTTTTGTTAAGGAAATTTGCAGGAATTGAGGTATAGCTAGTCGTAAGTAATTAGTAGTAAGTTGTAAGAGAATATATTTTAAAAAAATGGATTTAAAAAAACTGGTAATTGCAGTCGACGGGTTTTCATCGTGTGGAAAGAGTACTTTTGCTAAAGCAATTGCCAAAAAACTTCAGTACATATACATCGACTCTGGTGCAATGTATCGTGCCGCAACATTATTTTGCCTCAATAATAACCTGATTCAGGGCGAAGAACTTCAGAAGGAAAAGCTGGTTGCAGTATTGCCCGAAATTAAAATAAGTTTCAACCGTGTAAATGGCGTAAACGAAACCTGGCTCAACGGAGAAAATGTGGAAAACGAAATTCGTGGCATCCGTGTATCGAATCATGTGAGTGCTGTAAGTCAGGTGAAGGAAGTACGCCAAAAACTTGTTGCCCTGCAGCAGGAAATGGGTAAAGCCGGCGGCATTGTAATGGATGGCCGTGATATTGGCACTGCCGTTTTTCCCGATGCCGACATCAAACTTTTTATGACAGCCAGTCCCGAAGTGCGTGCTCAACGACGGTACCTGGAGCTTAAAGAAAAAGGAACCGAAGTGCCATTTGATGAAATAAAGGCGAATATCGAAAAGCGTGACCACCTGGACCAGACCCGTGAAGAGAGCCCATTAAGGAAGGCCGATGATGCCGTTCTTCTCGACAACAGCAATATGACCCCGGAAGAACAGATGGCCTGGTTCACAAATTTGTTAAGGAAATTTGAATCGGAAAGAAAATGATTATTGAAATAGAATCCCATTCCGGATTTTGTACCGGCGTAAAGCGAGCCATCAAACTTGCCGAAACCGAGTTGCAGGAAGGCAAACAACTTCAGTGCCTGGGCGAAATAGTTCACAACCATGCGGAGGTGGACCGACTTCAAAAAACGGGAATGAATACTATCACCACCGAAGATACGCAGTCGGTTTCGAACCAGAATATTTTAATCCGCGCTCATGGTGAACCTCCCGCCACTTACCGGAATCTTGAGGGAGGCAATAACCGGATCATCGACGGTACCTGCCCTGTTGTGCTTCAGGTGCAGAAAAAAGTACGCGAAGCCTATAAAAAAGCGCAGGAGGATAACGGGAAAATAGTTATTTACGGAAAGCCCTCACATCCTGAAGTTATTGGCTTACTGGGTCAGATTAACAATGACGGCCTGGCTGCTGCCACAACAGAAGAGCTGGCATCAATCGATTTCTCGAGACCGGTGTACCTTTTCTCGCAAACAACCATGCCAATAAGTGGTTATAAAGAATTCAGGCAGTTTATCCTTGAGAAATTGAGGACTCACTTCTCTGAAGGACAAGAGCCCTTGCATTATTTTGATACCATATGCCGGCAGGTTGCCAACCGCATCCCGCAATTGCAGGAGTTCTCTAAAAAACACGAGGTGATTGTATTTGTCGGCGGCGCTAAAAGCTCGAACGGGAAAGTGCTTTATCAAACCTGCCTAAACGAAAACCTCAACAGCTATTTTGTTTCCGATAAACAGGAACTTAAAGCCCAGTGGTTCAAAGATGTAAAATCGGTTGGTATTTGCGGAGCAACCTCAACTCCTCTGTGGCAAATGGAAGAAGTAAGAGAAGAAATTGCAAGGATGAGTTAGAAGGTTATGGGTTAAGGGGTATGGGTTGATTTACCCCCAACCCCCTGAGAGGGGGCTATAACAGCCTGCATGCTTTAGGTATTTGTCGGATCTTGTATTTATTATTTCTTACGACTAATGCTGTTTAAGATTGTATTGGCTATGGACTATCACTTACGACTAGTGTCTTACGACTAAATACAGTTACGGGCTATCGACTATGGACTTCCTCAACCCACAACTGTTCATTAAATAAACGAAAAACATGTACGCCGATCTGATATTCCCTTTTCCACTTGCACAGCTATTTACGTATAGCGTGCCCGAGGAGTATCAATCGGTGCTGGCACCCGGAATGCGTGTTGCCGTTCAGTTTGGATCCCGTCGCATGTATTCGGCGCTGGTATATAAAATCCATGACCAAAAACCTGCTGATTACGAAACCAAAGATATATTAGCCGTTCTGGACAACTACCCGGTGGTTTTGCCTGTTCAGTATGAGTTCTGGAACTGGATTGCTTCGTATTACATGTGCTCTGTGGGCGAAGTGATGAAAGCTGCTCTGCCGGCAGGACTAAAACTCGAAAGCGAAACCCGCCTTGTTGTTAACCCCGACTTTCAACGATTCGAAGAAATCAGCACCAAAGAATCCACGGTGCTTTCGATTCTGGAAGAGAAAAATACCCTTACTGTTGCCGAAATTGCAAAGAATTACAACAAACGGGATCTGCTCAACATTATCAAATCGCTTATCGACAAGGAAGCCATTTTTGCCGAAGAGCATCTTCGCGAAGGCTATAAACCCAAATTGCTTACTATCGTAAAACTTACACCCGAATATCAGACAGAGGAAAAACTCATCGAAGCCCTCGATTCTCTGAAAAGGGCTCCCAAACAGGTAAGCATTTTGAATACCTTCCTGGAAAAAGTGATGAACGAACCCGGAGACACATCCGAATACGAAAAAAAAGCCCTCCTGAAAGCAGCGGCTTCAACTCAGGACGCTCTTCAGGCACTCATAAAAAAGGGTATTCTGGAAATACTGGTACGGGAACTTTCTGTTACCCGGCAAAACACCGATCACAGCATTCAGCTAAAAGAACTTAACCAAAGTCAGGCAGAAGCGCTCGAAAGTATAAGGCAATCTTTCAGTTCACAGCATGTGGTTTTATTGCACGGCATCACCTCCAGCGGAAAAACGGAGGTGTATTTTCATCTGATAGCCGACGAATTGGAGAAAGGCCGGCAGGTTTTGTACCTGTTGCCCGAAATCGCCCTCACCGCTCAAATGATTAACCGCCTTACTGACACCTTCGGGAACTGTGTTGGGGTTTATCATTCTAAATACTCGGACACCGAACGCAATGCTATCTGGCAGGAAATGCTGAAAGGAAACGAATCGTCCTATAAAATAATCCTTGGGGTGCGGTCGTCCGTTTTTCTGCCGTTTTCAAAACTGGGACTGATTATTGTGGATGAAGAACACGAAAATACCTTTAAGCAATTCGATCCCGCCCCCCGCTATCACGCACGCGATTCGGCCATTGTACTTGCCCGCATGCACGAGGCCAGGGTGCTGCTTGGAACCGCCACCCCGGCTTTGGAAACATATTTCAATGCCTTACAGGGAAAGTACGGCCTGGTAAAACTCAACAGTCGTTATCAGGATGTTGCCTTGCCACGGATTGAGTTGGCTGATGTACGCCGTGCCCGCAAGAAAAAGCAGATGCAGTCGCATTTTCATCCTGTATTGATAGAAAATATACAAACAGCGTTGCAGTTAAAAGAACAGGTAATTCTTTTCCAGAACCGGCGAGGTTTTGCTCCATACCTGCAATGTAACGATTGCGGCAGTATTCCCCGTTGCCGGTACTGCGATGTGAGCCTTACCTACCACAAGGGAGTGAACCAGCTTACCTGCCATTACTGCGGATATACAACCGGCAAAATTGGTAATTGCCATTCCTGCGGCAGCAGTTTTGTTAAGATCATGGGGTTTGGTACCGAAAAGGTTGAGGAAGAACTGGAACTTTTTATCCCCGGAGCCCGCATTGCCCGCATGGATGTGGATGCGACACGTTCCCGGAGATCGTACGAAAAACTACTGTCCGACTTCGATGCAGGTGAAATTGACATTTTGGTGGGTACACAAATGGTAACCAAGGGTCTCGATTTTCAGAATGTTAACCTGGTGGGAATTCTGGATGCCGATCATCTCCTGAACTACCCTGACTTTCGCGCTTACGAAAGAAGTTACCAGTTGATGTCGCAGGTGAGCGGCAGGGCCGGAAGACGCCAGAAACAAGGGAAAGTAATTATTCAGACTACCCAGACCGATCATCCGATTATACTTGATGTTATTAAAAGTAACTACGAAGCCATGTTCGCGGCACAGCTTCAGGAGCGGAAACAATTTTTGTATCCTCCCTTCAGCCGGTTAATTCAAATCATTCTGAAGCATAAAGATTCGGCGCCGCTCACAATTTCGGCAACCTATCTGGCCAATAAGCTGCGCGATCATTTCGGCGACAAAGTCTTCGGGCCGGAATTCACGCTTATTCCCCGCATTCAGAATATGTACCAACAGCAAATCCTGATTAAAATTCCCCGCAGTGTTTCATTACCCGAATGGAAGGAAAAGCTTGCGGAAGAGACAGGTAAATTCAGACAGCACAGCGATCACAGGACCATTCAGGTGACCATAGATGTTGATCCGATGTAGAAATTATTTTTTCTTGCTTATCTTCGCACTTTTAATGTTTATCATGAACACTTCTATAACATCAGCTTTTAATTCATTTGCAAACCACAAAGTTCTGGTAATTGGCGACGTAATGATCGACTCCTACCTGGTAGGAAAAGTTGAACGTATTTCCCCCGAAGCCCCGGTTCCCATTATCTCCATGACCGAACAGGAAAACCGGTTGGGTGGCGCTGCCAATGTGGCCCTTAATGTTCAGGCACTGGGAGCAGAGCCGATACTATGTGCTGTTGTAGGAAACGACGAACGAGCTGAAACTTTGAGATGCCTTTTGAAAGATAAAAATATTACTGACGAGGGAATTTTATCCGATCCCGACAGGATTACAACTGTTAAGACCCGCATTATTGGTGGTCGTCAGCATTTATTAAGAGTTGACAGAGAAACTGATAAGCCCCTCACCCTCATTACGGAACGAAACTTCATAAAGCACATCGAAGGTATTTTGCAAGCCCATAGGATAAGTGCTGTTATTTTTGAAGATTACGATAAAGGAAGCATCACCCCGGAAGTGATTTCGTCGGTAGTTACCATGGCCCGGGAGAACAACATTCCTACTTTGGTAGACCCAAAGAAGCGCAACTTCCTCGATTACAACGGGACTACGCTATTCAAGCCAAATTTCAAGGAATTAACCGAAGGCTTAAAAATTGATCTCAAAAAAAATGATGCTGCAGGACTTTTCGAAGCTGCCAAAGCATTGCATCAGAAAGGAATCCGTTATGTTTTGATTACCCTTTCGGAATATGGTGTATTTATTAGCGATGGAGAAAATTATAAGCTTATACCTGCCGAAATCCGTGATATATCGGATGTTTCAGGCGCAGGAGATACAGTGATCAGTGTTGCCAGTTTATGTATGGCTGCCGGATTGGATGTTGTGCAAACAGCTCAGATTGCCAATATTGCCGGGGGACTGGTGTGCGAAAAAGTGGGCGTGGTACCGGTTGATAAGCAGCAGCTTTTAAATGAAATAATTGAAAAAAAGATTGAATAAATCCTTCGCACTTTAGTCCTGAGGTCAAATTCTCCATTACTTGTGAGTCGCTGCAACAAGTTTGCTAAAATCAAAATAAGGTATAATACATCTTTTGTGCTTTCTCAACTAAAGTTTGGGGAAAATGAAAATCGAATATCTCTTTCTTATCCCAAAATTGTTCATTAAGGAGTATGTTATATTAACTTAATTGG
>JAJYAG010000209.1 GCA_021779665.1 Bacteroidota bacterium
TGCGGTTCCGTTGAGGGCTTCAATTGCACTTTTAGCTTTTTCTGAAAAAGCATGTGCCTTGATATCAATTTTCTGAGTTAACTCACCATCTCCTAAAATTTTAACAGGAGTATGTTTTGGAGCTAAACCTGCATCAACAAGGACTTGTTCGTCGATGGCAGTCACGCCGGTCTTTTTAACAAAGTCTTCGAGTGTCGATAAGTTAATAGCTTTATATTCAACTCTGAAATGATTTTTAAACCCGAATTTAGGCAAACGACGTTGAATTGGCATCTGACCACCTTCAAAACCAATTTTCTTGGAATATCCGGAAATAGCCTTCTGACCTTTATGACCTTTTGTAGAGGTACCGCCTTTTCCACTGCCTTGGCCGCGTCCTAATCTTTTTCCCTGATGTTTAACCGAGCCGGGTGCTGGTGTTAGTGTACTTAAGTTCATATAAATATCCTTTCTGAATCTTATTCTTCAACTTCTACTAAATGCAATACTTTGCGCACCATTCCTTTGATCTGTGGAGTATTTTCGTGCTCAACACAGCTGTCGGTTTTTCCGAGGCCAAGAGCTTCGAGAGTAGCTTTTACTCTCTTATTACTTCCGCTGGTGCTTTTAACCAATTTTACTTTAATCTTGGACATAGCTTTAAGTTATTATCCGTTAAAAACCCTGTTAACATTAATTCCGCGTTGCTGAGCAACTGTAAAAGCATCGCGCATCTGAGTCAAAGCTTCGAAAGTTGCTTTCACCAGGTTGTGAGGGTTAGAAGAACCTTTCGACTTTGCTAATACGTCCTTTACGCCAACACTTTCGAGCACTGCACGCATCGCACCACCTGCCTTAACACCAGTACCACTGGATGCAGGTTTGAGGAATACGAAAGCTCCACCAAATTTGGCTAACTGATCGTGAGGAATTGTATTTTTATAAATAGGAACCTTGATAAGGTTTTTCTTTGCGTCTTCGATACCTTTAGAAATAGCAGTAGTTACTTCGTTGGCTTTACCTAAACCGTAGCCTACAATACCGTTTTCGTTTCCTACAACAACAATTGCAGAGAAACTGAAGGTACGACCACCTTTGGTAACTTTGGTAACCCTTTGGATACTAACCAGCCTGTCCTTTAATTCGAGATCGGTTGTTTTAACTTTTCTGATGCTTGTTGACATAGTATTTTAGAATTTAAGTCCACCTTCTCTGGCGGCATCTGCAAGTGATTTAACTCTACCATGATAAAGATAACCTCCACGATCGAAAACAATGGTTGAGATTCCTTTTTCAAGTGCTTTTTCGGCTGCCAGTTTTCCAACCAACTTTGCCTGCTCTGTTTTATTTATTCCTTTTACTTTATCAGCTAATTCTTTGGTTTTTGAAGATACCGAAACTAAAGTTTTTCCGGCAACATCATCAATAACCTGAACATAGATATCTGTATTGCTCCTGAAAACTGATAATCTGGGTTTTTCAGGGGAACCTGCAAGGGCCTTGCGGATTCTCTTTCTGATACGGTCTCTTCTTCCTTGCTTTGTTAAAGCCATGACTCTTAATAATTAATATTATTTAGCACCAGCTGATTTACCAGCTTTTCTTCTAACAACTTCGCCAACAAACTTGATACCTTTACCTTTGTATGGTTCAGGCTCTCTGAGCGATCTGATTTTTGCAGCAACCTGACCGATCAACTGCTTGTCGTGGCTGCTTAAGGTGATAATCGGGTTAGCACGTTTTTCTGTTACAGTTTCCACCTTAATTTCAGAAGGTAAAGCTATAATAACATCGTGTGAATAACCAAGATTGAGTTCCAGTAACTGTCCTTTAGCTTCGGCGCGGTAACCAACACCAACTAATTCCTGTTTAACTGTATATCCTTTCGATACACCAACAACCATATTATTTAAAAGTGCCCGGTAAAGACCGTGTAACGATCTGTGACGTTTGTTATCAGTTGGACGTGTAACGGTGAGTACACCATTTTCAACGCCAATTTTGATATCTGGGTCAACATTCTGCTTGAGTTCTCCCAGAGGGCCTTTTACTGTAACAACATTGTCCTTGCCAACAGTAACTGTAACTTTCTCGGGTATGGTGATGGGTAATTTACCTATACGTGACATTGTAAATCCTCCGTGCGATTAATAAACGTAACAAACTATTTCTCCTCCAATGTTCTTCTGACGGGCTTCTTTGTCAGTCATCAGACCCTGAGAGGTAGATACTATTGCAATGCCAAGTCCGTTAAGAATACGGGGAATATCGGAATGGCCGGCATACTTTCTTAAACCAGGCTTGCTAATGCGTTGAATAGCTTTGATTGCTGGCACTTTAGTTTCAGGATGATACTTCAAGGCTATTTTGATGATACCCTGAGGTCCTTCCTCATCTTCGAATTTATAATTGAGAATATACCCTTTTTCGAAAAGAATTTTGGTAATATTCTTTTTCATATTCGAGGCAGGAACTTCAACCACCTTATGTTTAGCCTTAATACCGTTCCTGATTCTGGTTAATAAGTCAGCTATTGGATCAGTCATTATCTGATATATTATTTTTTTGTAATTATTACCAACTTGCTTTTTTAACTCCTGGAATTAATCCCTGAGAAGCCATTTCCCTGAAAACAATTCTGCTTATTCCGAATTGTCTGATGAATCCTCTCGGACGTCCTGTAATCAAACAACGGTTACGTAAGCGAATTTTGCTTGAGTTTTTAGGCAATAAACTCAAAGCTGCAAAGTCTCCTTCTTCTTTCAGTTTTGCACGCTTTTCAGCATATTTTTCTATTAATTTGGCACGTTTCACTTCACGTGCTTTCATCGATTCCTTGGCCATGCCTTAGTTCTTTTTGAGATTTTTAAATGGTAATCCGAATTCTCTTAATAAAGCAAATCCTTCTTCATCGTTTGGAGCGGTAGTGATAAACGAAATCTCCATTCCAAGAAGTTTTGAGATTTTATCGATATCAATCTCAGGGAAAATGATCTGCTCAGTAATTCCGAGAGTATAGTTACCACGGCCGTCAAATTTATTGTTGATACCTTTGAAGTCGCGGATACGAGGCAAAGCAACATTTACAAGACGTTCCAGGAATTCGTACATTCTGTCCTGTCTTAAAGTTACTTTTGCGCCAATTGCAGCACCTTTACGCAACTTAAAGTTCGAAATATCTTTTCTCGATATTGTTGACACAGCTTTCTGACCGGAGATATTGGTAAGTTCTGTAACAGCAGTTTCTACCAGTTTCTTATCGGCTGTAGCCTGTCCTATCCCTTGGTTAATCACAATCTTAGTTAACCGGGGAACCTGCATCACTGATTTATATTTGAATTCTTTCATCAGTGCAGGAATTACTTCTTCCTTATACTTTGTCTTAAGGTTGGGAACGTAGTTCATTATTTAATCTCCTCCCCTGATTTTTTAGCGTACCTTACCAATTTATTTTTACTATTGAGTTTTCTTCCAATTCTGGTCGGTTTTCCCGAAGCAGGATCCAACACGTTAAGATTTGAAATGTGGATGGGGGCCTCTTTCTTAATGATTCCGCCTTGCGGATGTTTAGAAGTAGGTTTTGTAGCTTTGGATACCATGTTAATACCTTCAACAATAGCTTTGCTTTTATTGGTAAGAACTTCGAGTACCCTTCCTTGCTGTCCTTTGTTATCGCCAGCGTTAACAAAGACCATGTCCCCTTTCTTTATATGAAGTTTCGCGCTCATCTTTCCTTATTTATTAAAGTACCTCAGGTGCTAAGGATATAATTTTCATGAAGCTGTCACGTAATTCTCTTGCAACAGGGCCGAAGATACGGGTTCCCCTGATTTCTTCCTGTGCATTGAGAAGAACTACGGCATTGTCGTCGAAGCGGATATATGATCCGTCAGCACGGCGTACTTCTTTTTTCGTACGAACTACCACAGCTTTGCTTACAGCGCCTTTTTTAACATCGCCCGAAGGTATAGCGCTTTTAACAGATACGATAATTTTGTCGCCCAAAGAGGCATATTTCTTTCTGGTACCACCAAGTACACGGATGCATAAAACTTCCTTGGCGCCGCTGTTATCTGCAACAGATAATCTACTTTCTTGCTGTATCATGGTTATTTAACTCTTTCGATGATTTCAACCAAACGCCATCTCTTGAGTTTGCTGATAGGCCTGGTTTCCATTATTTTAACTGTATCGCCAATATTGCACTCGTTCTTTTCGTCGTGAGCATAAAACTTAGAAGTTCTGTTCACAAACTTCCCGTACATCGGATGTTTTACTTTCCGTTTTACAGCAATCACAATGGTATTTTCCATTTTATTGCTGACAACTATGCCTGTACGCTCTTTTCTTAGATTTCTGCTTTCCATGTTGTGTGTTAACTTTTCTTCGATTCGGCAATTTGACGCATACGTAATTCATTCATCAATCTTGCAACATCTCTCCGTACTTTACGGATCTTCATTGGGTTGTCCAATGGAGATACTGTATGATTTAATTTAAGCTTTTGAAGATTGGCTTTTTCACCTTCAATGCGCTCGAGCAATTCTTTTGGAGACAACTCCTTAATTTCAGCTTGTTTCATTTCTTAAGCTATTATCAGATTTGTTCAGCGTAATCGTGACGTACTATAAACTTTGTTTTAACCGGAAGCTTCTGAGCTGCTAAACGGAGAGCTTCTTTTGCAATTTCGAAAGAAACACCTTCAGCTTCAATTAAAATTCTTCCAGGAGTTACAGGGGCAACAAATCCTTCAGGTGCACCTTTACCTTTACCCATACGAACCTCTGCAGGCTTCTTGGTGATAGGTTTATCGGGGAACACGCGGATCCAGATCTGACCTTCACGTTTCATGTAACGGGTAACTGCCTGGCGGGCTGCTTCGAGCTGACGACCGGTGATCCAGGCATATTCAAGGGTTTTGATTCCAAAAGAGCCGAAAGACAGATCTGCTCCTCTTTGAGCAACTCCTTTCATCTTCCCTTTCTGTTGCCTTCTGTATTTTGTTTTCTTTGGTTGTAACATTTCCTTTGAAATTATTCAATTACATTACCTCTTATTTTTCTTCTTCAATCCCTGTTTTGGTTTGGCTGCTGTCATTCCAACATTCGGAGAAAGATCACGCTTTCCATAAATTTCTCCGTTGCAGATCCAAACTTTGGTTCCTATCTGACCAACCTTGGTAAGAGCTTCTCCAAGTGCATAGTCGATATCGGCTCTGAATGTATGGAGTGGAATTCTTCCTTCTTTATACATTTCGGAGCGGGCCATTTCAGCACCTCCCAAACGACCAGAGATAATTACCTTTATACCTTCAGCTCCCATTCTCATGGTTGATGCAATTGCCATTTTGATGGCACGACGGTAAGAAATTTTACCTTCGATCTGGCGGGCAATGTTGCTGGCCACAATTGTTGCATCGAGCTCAGGACGTTTTACCTCGAAGATGTTGATCTGAACTTCTTTTTTGGTAATTTTCTTTAATTCTTCTTTTAACTTATCTACTTCCTGGCCGCCTTTACCAATGATAATACCCGGGCGGGCGGTGTTAACAGTAACAGTGATAAGCTTTAATGTTCTTTCAATTATAATTTTGGAAACGCTGGCCTTTGCAAGACGAGCATTCAAATATTCCCTTATTTTATAATCTTCAACTAATTTACTGGCAAAACTCTTTCCACCGTACCAGTTGGAATCCCATCCTTTGATAATACCTAAGCGGTTCGATATCGGATTAACTTTTTGTCCCATTACTGATTAATTATTTATTTGATTAACTGGTGCATTATCAATATAGAGGGTAACATGGTTAGATCTCTTCTTAACCCGGTATGCTCTACCCTGAGGAGCGGTTTTAAGCCTCTTTAACATTGAGCCGCCGTCTACAAACACTTCACTTACAACTAAGTTAGCACTTTCGATACGTTCTCCCTCGTTTTTCTGCTGCCAGTTTGCAATTGCCGACCTGAGCAATTTTTCAACCTTTTCTGAGGCTTCTTTATTGGAAAATTTAAGGATGTCCAGTGCTTTGTTGATCTCAACACCACGGATCATATCCACTACATAACGCATTTTGCGTGGTGAACTAGGACAGTTGTTAAGAACCGCAAAGTATTTTGTCTTTAGTTCTTCCTTCCTTTTGTCTGCGCTAATTTTTTTACGTCTTCCCATTTTAATTATCTCTTTATAACAGGGATTAATTATTTTTCATTTTTCCTGTTTCCTGAATGGCCGCGGAATGTACGGGTTGGAGCAAATTCTCCAAGTTTGTGCCCTACCATATTCTCGGTTACATATACAGGGATAAATTTATTACCGTTGTGCACTGCGATAGTATGCCCTACAAAATCGGGAGATATCATCGAACGGCGTGCCCAGGTCTTAACTACTGATTTCTTGTCGGATTCGTTTAAAGTCAGAACTTTCTTTTCCAACTTTACATCAATAAACGGTCCTTTTTTTAGTGAACGGCTCATATGTGGTTCCTGTTATTCTGATTATTTTTTACGGCGTTCTATAATATATTTATTCGAATCCTTTTTAGGTGCACGGGTCTTGTAACCTTTAGCAGGTTTACCGTTGCGCGAACGTGGATGGCCTCCAGATGCGCGACCTTCACCACCACCCATTGGGTGATCAACCGGGTTCATTGCAACACCTCTGTTGCGGGGACGGCGGCCTAACCAGCGGCTACGACCAGCTTTACCTGATTGTTCGATAGAATGATCGGGATTGGAAACTGAACCGATTGTAGCTTTGCAGGTGGTTAAAACCATCCTGGTTTCACCCGAAGGAAGCTTGATGATTGCAAATTTACCTTCGCGGCTTAATAACTGAGCAAACGATCCGGCACTTCTCGAAAGAATACCTCCCTGACCAGGACGAAGTTCAATATTGTGAATTATAGAACCAAGGGGAATATCAGCAAGATAAAGTGTGTTTCCGACTTCAGGAGCTACATCTTTACCAGATTCAACTACCTGACCTACTTGTAACCCATTGGGAGCAAGGATGTAACGCTTTTCGCCATCGGCATATTCAACCAGGGCAATACGTCCGCTACGATTTGGATCATATTCGATTGTTTGAACTGTTGCCTTAACTCCTTCTTTATCTCTTAAAAAGTCAACTATTCTGTATTTTTGTTTGTGACCACCACCAAGGTAGCGCATGGTCATTTTACCAGTGTTATTACGTCCACCCGACTTCTTGATAGGTGCAAGTAATGATTTTTCTGGTTTTGCTGCTGTAATCTCATCGAAAGTACCGATGATTTTATGCCTTTGGCCGGGAGTTACCGGTTTAAGATTTCTTACTGCCATGACTCAATTAAATATTGCTGTAAAAATCGATTTTTTCTCCGTCTGCCAGGGTAACCATTGCTTTCTTGAAAGCGTTTTTTCTCCCTGCGATGACACCTGCTTTGGTAAACCTGGTTTTATTTTTTCCGGCATACCTCATTGTATTCACTTCGGCAACTTTCACTCCGTAAAGATCTTGAACAGCCTTCTTGATCTGAATCTTATTAGCGGTGCGTTCAACAACGAAACCATATTGATTCAGTTTCTCGCCAAGTTTAGTACACTTTTCAGTGACTATTGGTCTAAGTAAAATATCCATTTCTTTTTCTGCCTAATATATAGTTAATTACTCTGCAGGGCATTAATTGTGCTCTCGGACAACACTACAACTGAAGCATTCATTATGTCGTAAGTGTTTAAACTTGAGATATTTACAACTTTAGAACCCTTTAAATTTCGAGACGACAAATATATGTTTTTATTTGGTTCGTTCAATATGTATAAGGATTTTTTATCCAGTATTTGTAAATTTTTGTTTAACTGAACGAATTGTTTTGTTTTTGGAGCTTCGAAGCTGAAATCTTCAAGAACAACAATGCTGTTTTCTTTAGCTTTGAACGACAGTGCAGAAAGTCTTGCAAGCTGTTTAACCTTTTTGTTTAATTTGAATGAATAATCGTGAGGACGAGGACCAAATACACGACCACCACCAACAAACAGTGGAGAATTGATACTACCTGCACGAGCTCCACCAGTACCTTTCTGACGTTTCAGTTTTTTGGTACTTGCCATAATCTCCGATCTCTCTTTCGATTTATGTGTACCCTGACGCTGATTGGCCAGGTATTGTTTTACATCAAGATAAATAGCATGATTGTTTGGCTCTACTCCAAAAATCGTTTCATCGAGGGTAACCTTTCTTCCGGTTTCTTTCCCTTCTTTGTTATATACTGCTACTTCCATTAGAATTCAATTATTAAATATGAACCAACCGAACCTGGCACAGCACCTTTGAGGAGCATCAGGTTATTTTCAGGGATCACACGCATTACCTGAAGATTGAGTGTTTTAACACGTACTCCACCTAATCTTCCGGCCATACGCTGACCAGGGAATACTCGTGATGGGAATGAAGAAGCTCCATTTGAACCCGGGGCTCTTAATCTGTCGTGCTGACCGTGAGTCTGACCACCAACACCATTGAAGTTGTGACGGCGAACAACACCTTGGAATCCCTTACCTTTGGACATTCCGATAACATCTACAAAGAACTGATCCTTAAAAGAGTCAACTGTTAAAACATCACCGGTTTTGTACTGATTTACATCACCGTGTATTTCTACTACTTTTCTCTTAGGAGAAATATTAGCCTTTTTAAAATGACCCAGTAAAGCTTTGTTGCAATTCTTTTCCTTTTTGTCGTCGAATGCTACTTGTACTGCGTTATAACCATCGGTATCCTTTGTTTTTACCTGGGTAACAACACATGGGCCAGCTTCAATCACCGTGCAGGCTACGTTTTTTCCTTCGTCAGTGAATATTGAAGTCATTCCGACTTTTTTCCCAATTAGACCTGGCATAGCTATATTAATTTATCGTATTTATCAAACTTTAATTTCTACTTCTACTCCACTAGGAAGCTCCAATTTCATCAGCGCATCTATAGTCTTAGGAGTCGAACTGTAGATATCGAGCAAACGTTTAAAAGAACTTAGCTCAAATTGTTCACGCGATTTCTTGTTAACGAATGTCGCACGGTTAACCGTAAAAATTCTTTTGTGAGTAGGTAGTGGAATTGGTCCGCTAACAACAGCTCCGGTAGATTTAACCGTTTTTACAATTTTCTCAGCTGATTTGTCTACCAGGTTATGATCGAACGATTTCAGCTTTATTCTAATCTTTTGGCTCATTTGTATTTATTTTATTGAACTTCTGCTTTTCCTTTTACTTTGGCAATAATTTCTTTGGAGATACTGTCAGGTACCACTTCGTAATGTGACAGTTCCATGGTAGAAGTAGCGCGACCGGAGGAAATGGTACGTAAAACTGTTACATAACCAAACTGTTCCGAGAGAGGTACTTTAGCTTTTACAACTCTTGCGCCAGCCTTCGATTCCATACCTTCGATACGACCACGACGTTTGTTGAAGTCACCAATAATGTCACCCATATATTCTTCCGGAGTTACAACTTCAACAGCCATAATAGGTTCCAGAATCATTGGTTTTGCATGAGTACATGCGGCGCGGAATGCTTGTTTTGCGCAGATTTCGAATGATAATGCATCCGAGTCAACTGCATGGTATGAGCCGTCGAGCAAACACACTTTTAAGCTATCAACAGTAAATCCAGCAAGTACACCATTCTGCATGGCTTCCTTGAAACCCTTTTCAACTGCAGGGATATATTCTTTAGGTACATTACCACCTTTGATCATATCGACAAACTGTAATCCAGTATGTCCTTCGTCAACCGGTGAAATACGTACAACAATATCGGCAAATTTACCACGACCGCCAGACTGTTTCTTGAATACTTCGCGGTGTTCGTAAGTAGCAGTGATTGATTCCTTATAGTTAACCTGAGGAGCGCCCTGGTTACAATCTACCTTGAATTCGCGTTTTAAACGGTCAACGATAATTTCGAGGTGAAGTTCGCCCATACCGGAGATTACAGTTTGACCAGATTCCTGATCGGTTCTCACCTGGAATGTAGGATCTTCTTCGGCCAGTTTTGCAAGAGCAACACCAAGTTTATCAACGTCAGCCTGAGTTTTTGGCTCAACAGCCACACCAATTACCGGAGCAGGGAAAACCATAGCTTCGAGTACGATTGGTTTTTCAGGATCGCAGAAAGTGTCGCCTGTGCGTAAATCCTTAAGACCTACAGCTGCACAGATATCACCAGCTTCGCAACGGTCAATCGGATTTTGTTTGTTTGCATGCATCTGGAAAAGACGTGAGATACGTTCTTTTCTTCCGCTGCGGGTATTTAAAACATACGATCCGCTTTCGAGAACACCTGAGTAGATACGGATAAATACAAGGCGTCCTACATAGGGGTCGGTTGCAATTTTAAATGCAAGTGCCGAAAGGGGTTCTTTAACTTCAGGTTTACGTTCAACTTCCTCATCGGTATCGGGATTGGTTCCTTTAACGATTCCTTTGTCGAGCGGACTTGGAAGGTAAGCCATAACCGAGTCCAGTAATTTCTGAACACCTTTATTTTTGAATGCTGATCCACAAATTACAGGAACAATAGACATGCTCACTGTTGATTTACGAATAGCAGCTTTCATCTGCTCTTCGGTAATTGAATTCGGATCTTCGAAGTATTTTTCGAGCAAAGCATCATCGCTTTCAGCTACTGCTTCTACTAATTTTCCGCGCCATTCTTCAGCTTCTTCAAGCATATCGGCAGGAACATCAACTACATCGAATTTTTTTCCCTGATCTTCATCATTCCAAACATAAGCTTTGAATTCGATAAGGTCAATAAGTCCTTTGAATTTTTCTTCAGCACCAATCGGAATACAAATGGGTACAGGATTCGATCCTAACTTTTCTTTGATTTCGTTAATGACTCCGTAAAAATCGGCACCTGAACGGTCCATTTTGTTTACGAAAGCAATTCTGGCAACATTATATTTATTAGCCTGAAGAT
>JAJYAG010000210.1 GCA_021779665.1 Bacteroidota bacterium
AATGTCATTTCGAACGAAGTGAAAAATCTAAATAATTCATTCATGATGAATATTTATCGGACAACAATTATTCTGATTATTTTTCGCACCTGATCCAGCGACCACTGTAGCCTTCGAGCTTTATTGCCGCCGGGTTGATACTTTCGCCGGTAACAGCATCGGTAAAACTTTTGTATTTGTATCGCTGGAACGACAGCGCTGTTTCGGCTGGTTCGCCATCGTTAATAAAGAAATAATGGTCGGCTTTGGGACTGGCCAGGCGGTATACAATGGCATTGCTGCAGGAATAAGGTGCCGTTAACCCTTCCATCATGTATTTTACCGCCCACTTTTCCATAAGATCGTTGCCTGCCGATTTCATCGAGAAGGATACATCGGGTGAGAAAATCACTGCAGAACCCTTTCCGACTTTGTTAACCGTTACTGCCGGTTCGCCGGTTTGGAACCTTTCAGCTACTGTGGCGGTTGTAGGCTTAATTTCCATGATAAATCCGCCACACTTGTATTCGTTGAGTTTGCGGGGAACATTGTTCGAATATTGATAATCGCTAATGGATGCGCCAAAAATCTTTTCAAAAGCTGAGCCTTTACCGGTGTTCAGAATTTTACCATTTTCGTTCCACCAGGCTCCCGGGGCATCGATGATAAGTTTTCCGCCCTGTTTTACGTATGCTTCGAAAATGGGGAACAGCTCTTCGTTGATGGCAACCTGGGCAGGGAGGTAAATCACTTTGTAACGTGCAGCCAGTCCGGCTTTTAGATCGGAAGGGGTTACATGTTCCCAGGGGATATTGGCATTGATGAGAGCTCGGCTGATCCCGATTCGCGCCTGCACGGGATAATTTTTGAAATGGGTTCTGTTCGGACCGGCGCATGCAGCCCAAATGGCTTCATTGTCCCAGTTTACAAATACTCCTGCATAAGGCTCCTTGTGGGCTTGCCAGAGTTCGTCGCGGTATCTGTCGGCCGCTTTGGCAATTTGTCCGGCACGGATGGCGCGCTCACCCGGTTCGTTCTGCCTGTTGAGCAAGGCATACTCACCCGACTCCCAGCCTGCCTGACGGTAATTCCATGCCCACAATCCAACACCTTTAAAACCACCAGCCAGGTATGAGAGAAGTAATTGAGTAATAGTTCCGGCATTCACCGTAAACCCTGCGGTGCTTTCGTTTCCTTTTCTGTCCCAGCCTTTACCGCCGCTGAATTGCTGCGGACCGCCGGTACTTTCCCAGGTAGCCGCCCAACCGCCTTTGAACCAGTCGCTGGCAATGGACGACTGCATATAGATGCACCTTGCCACTTCGTAATTTGTTTCTTCGTAATGCCACGCCAGATGGATGGACGGATAGAACGAACCACGATCCTTCATCGTTTCTGCAATTCCTTCCATATCGGTTCCGCGCGATGCGAACGGCAAAAATAAACCCATCTCACCACCGGCACGGACGGGTTGCTCCGGAAAATCGGAAATCACTGTCTGACGAATATATTCAAGGTTCATATCGGCCTTATACCGAAGAATATCCTTAACCTGCCCGTATTCGCGACCCGCTGAAGGTATTATCTCATCACTTCCGGGAATGGTTTTTATCAGCGGGTCACTGTCCAGATCAGCCCACGACTTATAAGGTTTGTCGCAAATGCCAACATCATACTGGTTCCAGGCCTTAGTGAGTTCATCGATGGTTTTATACCGCTTTTTAACCCATCCTTTGAATGGAGCAACATCGGCAGCGCGTAAATAGGCATCAGCTTCATGAAAGTAAATTTTCCCATTGTACGTCCGTTTGTTTTTCTTCCATGCTTCAAGCTGCCTATACAAAACCTGTTTCTGATATTCCAGCATTTTAGGATGTTTACGAATTTCGCTCATAGGCGTCTTTGCAGGAATATTCAATTTCTTCAAAAGCTCGGGTGTAATGGGCTCCCAACCTCCCTCGCCATACCAGAAAGGAATTATGTCTTCTTCGAGGGCAATACGCAGGATTTTCTTTTCTGGCCACTCAGGAGTTTCCATGGTTTGCTTCAGGTTGGTGAAACCGAGCTGTTTCATCATTCTGAAGTGGTTGCGCATATCCTGTTCGGTACAGCCTGCCCATGGCAGGAACACAACTCCGAACGGCATGGGCGCTATCTGACGCAGTTTCTGCTGCATAGGCGAATCGTGCAGTTTATCGTACAGAGAAGTGAGGTATTCATCGTCCTGCTGCGAAAACGCAAGCACAGGTATCATCAGTAAAAGGTACAACAGGTTTTTCATGGTTGAAATGTTGTGATTAAGTTCTATAATTATTTTCCCCGAAACTAAGGCTTCATTCCCCTAGAATAGTAATGAAAACCGGTATGGCATACTCTCGTATTTCCCTACTTTAAAAGGTACCGCAAGCAATCCGGTATTTTTCCCGGGTATGCTATAGCTTAAGCGGTAATCGCCATAAAAGCCTCTTAGTTTAATAATTCCATCACCGTTGCTTGTGAGTTTCTCGTTTGTATGCCACTCTTTTCTGATGAGGTTTTTTATTGATGCGAGTACTGGTTTTTCGAGATAAACCGGGGCGTCGCCTTCATGCCATTCGGTAGCCATTCCCATAAACCCCCAGAAGAAAAAGCTTTCGATGGCCGGATGGGCAAAAGCGTTGGTAAGGAATTGTTTTACATATCCGGCAATTTTGGTTTCCTGCTCCGCCTTTGGCAAAGTCTTAAAATCTTCGCCAAAATCCGACGGGTGAGCCCAGAATTCAGTCACATGCAAAGGAAGGCCGGCCTGGGCCATCTCATCGTAAAATGAAATTTGTTCCTGGGCAGTAACAGCGCCGCTATGTCCCTGCATGCCAATGGCCGATGGGGAATAGCCCATATCCTGAAGCCTTTTCACCAGTTCAAGGTAACGTTTGCGCTGCAGCCGGGCATTCACAAGAGTCCCGTCTTTTGCTCTCAAACCAGCTTCATTGGCAGCATTTGGATCGTTATCGTTTGCAATGAGCTGTGGTTTGGCATTATGATCTTTTTCAAGCCCATAATCGTTCAAGAGGAACAGGGCACCAGGGGCTTCTTCCCGACAAATACGTATCACAAAAGAAATGTATTCGGCCATGTTGTCCAGCGTTTCCACATAAGGCCAATCACGTTTGGCAAGATTCTTAAGAGCAGGTTCCCAAAGCATTTCATTTACAGCATCCCAAAGCTTTACCTTTCCCCGGAAACGGCCTACCATACTGCGCAACCTTACTTCCAGAAATTTGAGCTGGGTATCATACTCATATTTCGTTAACCACTCAGGAACAGCTTTGGGAACAGTCCAGAACAGCGGGTGCCCTTTTACCGTAAGTCCGTTGGCATTACCCCAGTCAACAGTGTTTGCAAATCCGTCGAGTTTATATTCCCCCTGATAGGCCTCGGTTTTGGCCATATTGTTCCTGGGTCGTTCGCTCCAGTAACAGGTGGAATTTACAGCGTTCAGGACACTGGAAAAAACTTTTCGGTAAACATCGAGTTTTTCAGCAAGTGCATCGCCTCGCCTGAACATGCTGTCCATTTCGGGGTTGCAGTCGCCAAACAGAAAGGCATGGTTCTGCAAGGTAATTTCCACCGGAAGGTTTTTCAATGGTTTGCCAGCCATGTCCAGGAGCTGTATTTCGATGTCGCGCATCCGGTATTTGCGGATGGCAGAAAGGGTATCTGAAGGAGTTCCGTTGTTGGCACCTGCCGTATAGAAGGCCTGAGAGCCGGTTTTCTCCGGTTGAAAGCCCGGCAGCGGGCCGGACAATACCGCTCCTGTTATGCCTGCTGCAGTTTTTCTTAGAAAGTTTCGTCGGGTGGTAGTCATATAAGTTATTTTTTCATCCAAATCTGATTTCAATTTTCATAGACAAGGAAATAAAATAACAGGGTGAAGAGCGCGAAATAAATGTAGAACATAAAATTCAGGACGACCCCGGTTACCCGATTTTAGGATAAGTTCTGGATATTCCGGCTGAGTTCTTCCATGTTGTAGAATAGATGTTATCCTGCGGATAATGAGAAACTTATTTTTGTCAGGTCTGTTCCTTTTATAAAAACATTAATACTAACAACTTTAATATTGATTATTATGAGTCACGAAAACTATCAACAGTGCATCGATGCATGCCAGGCATGCGCCATTGAGTGTTTGCATTGCACCAACGCTTGTTTGCAGGAAGATGATGTTAAAATGCTGGCCAGATGCATTAAACTTAATCAGGACTGTGCCGGAATTTGCCGTCTTGCTGTTGATTATATGTCGGGCGGAAGCGAATTTGCCGAGGAAGTCTGTCGTTTGTGTGCTGATATCTGTAACGAATGTGGCAAGGAGTGCCAGAAACATTCACAGATGGAGCATTGCCAGGTATGTGCCGATGCTTGTTATCATTGTTATGAGGAATGTCGGAAGATGGTTCACCAGTTGGCATAAGCATTTTCGTCTGACGGACTCTTCGAGTTTGGAAGACAAACTAATTGGTAATACAAAAATTGGTTAATAACAATGATGTAGACGAACTTATGTCTAAGCTCAAGGATTTATGGCAAGTTACAAAAGAAGCCGGAGCCGGTTTTTCGAAACATAATGTATTGAAATTAAGTGCGTCTCTTTGTTTTTATACGATGTTTTCGTTGGGCCCTATGATGCTTTTGATTGTTTATATTTCCGGTCTGTTCTGGGGTCAGAAGGCAATTGAAGGAAGAGTGTACGGTCAGATAAGTGGAGTGATCGGCGATAAACCGGCAGAACAAATTCAGGAACTTATCCGTAACGCTTCGGTAACCAGCACCAATTTTATGGCCGTAATAGGTATTGTTACTTTAATATTTGCTGCTACCACTGCCTTTAACGAAATGCATAATTCCATAAATACAATCTGGAACCTGAGGGTTAAAAAGGGACGCGGATTCCGGCGTATGCTCATGAGCCGGCTGGTTGCCTTCCTTCTTATAAGTGGCATGGCTTTACTTTTATTCACCTTTTTATTAGCAAGCAGCTTGCTGGAGGGTTTTATGCAATCACTCCGCGAAATGTTTCCACACTTCTCTGTCACATTGTTTTATATACTTGATATTTTGTTCCTATTGTTAACTGTAGCTTTGCTTTTTGCAATTATTTACAAAGTTTTACCCGATGCCCATATTAAGTGGAAGGATGTTATAGCTGGAGCTGTTTTTGCTTCCATACTTTTTTTGGTTGGAAAATTCGGTTTTTCTTTTTACATCAAGAATAGCAACATGGGCAGTTCTTTTGGTTCCGCAGGTTCATTTGTTGTGCTGCTGATGTGGATTTATTATTCGGCAACCATGCTATATTTTGGGGCTGAATTTACGAAAGCTTATGCGGTTAGGTTTGGCGATGAAATTATTCCTAAAAACTATGCAGTTACAATTAAAGTTATTCAGGTAGAAAGCAATGAAAAGAGTGTTCAGCAAAATGAGAAATCAACTGCATCAACTGAAAGGGAAGTGAAAAGACAAACCAAAGAAATGAAAGAACCAATTCTTGCCGGCCAGTCTTTTGATAATGGCCGATCCAATTAAACCGTTACTGTCGATACGATAATAACTTTACCGTCTTTGTTGCTGAAGACGGATATAAATTCATTTCTTTCATGTTTGTTTGTTCTGGAAAAGAAGCCAAATAACAAGTCAGGGTTCCTTAGCAAAACAAATTTCAAATAGTTTTACCATGAGTTTCAACTATTAAAAATAATTGTGGAACTTTGCATGAATTGAAATCTGAGATTTACCAGAAATGCCAGGATATAAACTTATCAGCAATAAACTTCAAAAATTGCTCAACCGTATTCTTTACTGGAGATTAAAACATATCAACGACAGAAACTTTCTGATTATAGTCAGCATTTTGGTTGGAATACCTTCAGCGCTGGCTGCTGTAATTCTTAAAAGATTTGTTCATTTTCTGCACGATACAGAACAGTATTTACTGAAGCTCCCTGTTACCCAGTTTATTTCAATTCTTTTGCCCGTAATTGGAATTTTGTTAACGGTAATTGTTACACGCATATTTTTTAAGGGGAAACTTGAGAAGGGCCTGGGGAGTATTTTGTTTGCGATATCCCGTAAATCGTCGAAGATTGAAAAGGATAAGATGTATTCGCACGTTATTACCAGTGGTATAACAGTTGGTTTCGGTGGTTCAGCCGGATTGGAGGCCCCCATTGTAATTACCGGCTCTTCCATCGGATCAAATATTGCAACGTTATTAAATCTCGGATATAAGGAGAGAAGCCTTTTTCTTGCTTGCGGAGCGGCATCGGGTATTGCTGCGGTATTTAACAGTCCTATTGCAGGAGTTGTATTTGCTATGGAAGTGCTAATGACTGAAATAACTATTCCTGCTTTTATTCCCATTTTAATTTCAACGGCTACTTCCATTATTATTTCGAAGTTATTATACAACGATCAGTTATATTTCCCGGTCGGCCACGAATGGTATATTCAGGCGGTTCCTTTTTATATAATGCTCGGGGTGATTTGTGGATTAATTTCAGTGTATGTAACCCGGATGACTCTGAGTTTAGAAGGTTACTTTGCCAAAAAGAAAAGCATACTAAAGAAGGCAATATTCGGAGGGCTGGCCTTGGGGTTGGTAGTTTTCTTATTTCCACCGCTTTTCGGCGAAGGTTATAACGTTATCAAGGATCTGATGTCGGGTTCTTATTCCAGCTTGCTATCATTTAGCTTTCTGGAACCACTTAAGGACAATCCATGGATTATACTATCAGTGGCCATAGTTATTACTTTTCTCAAAATTGTAGCTACTTCGCTTACCACTGGTTCGGGCGGGAATGGAGGTATTTTTGCCCCTTCTTTATTTACAGGAGCTTTGGCCGGATTTTCATTTGCTTTTATGATAAATCTTACCGGAGTCAGTAATCTGAATGTTTCGAATTTTATAGTCGTAGGCATGGCAGGTATACTCAGCGGGGTGGTTCATGCTCCCTTAACGGCCATATTTTTAATTGCTGAAATGACAGGAGGTTATGTTCTTTTTGTTCCTTTAATGATTGTTTCTGCCTTGTCGTATTTTATAGGCAAATATTTTGAACCTTATTCCGTGTATACTAAAAAACTGGCTCAAAGGAAACAATTAATTTCAAGCGACAGAGACTTGAATATTCTCAGTTTGCTAAAAATTGACGACCTGATTGAAAAGGATTTTATTCCGCTGAAATCTGTAGGGAACTTAAAGAGCCTGGTGGATGCTTTTACTGTAAGCAACCGAAATGTTTATCCGGTAATCGATAATGACAATAACTTTTTGGGGGTTATTTATCTGGACAAAATCAAAAACCTGCTTTTTAAACCCGAATTATACCAGGAAATATATATCCTGGATATTACAGATACCACCATCATACCGATCGATAAAGGTGAAGGAATGGATTTGGCTATGGAGAAATTCGAAAAATCAAATCAATGGAACTTACCTGTAGTAGAAAATAAAAAATATGTTGGTTTTATTTCCAGGGCAAATATATTCTCGTCGTACCGGAGGGCACTGAAGCAATCATCGTCTACCTTATTTTAATTGTTACAGCCATATGTTTACCGATCTGCCACGTGCGAAATATGTAAATTTTTTGAACGATTTATGTAATTGTCTTTGAAAATCAATGCTGTACCTTTGAAACGTATTTCTGAAAAATGAAGTAATAACCTAAAAGAAAGGAGTACGTTATGTTAATCAAAGCGACAACATTAAAAGGTTATAAATTAAACGGCATCGATGGCGAAATAGGCAGTGTTAAGGAGTTTTTCTTCGATGATAAATTCTGGACAGTGCGCTATCTGGTTGCCAGTGCCGGCAATTGGTTCACCAATCGGGAGGTATTGATTTCTCCTTATTTTATTCAATCGGTTGATACGGAAGAAAAGCTTGTAAACATTAACTTAACGAAACAGCAAATATACGATAGCCCTGAATGGGAAAGCGATAAACCTGTTTCGCGGCAATACGAAGAAAGTTATGCGACATATTACGGAACCCCAAATTACTGGAATGGAACAATGATATGGGGAACCTACGATGTTTTGGTACGCGATTCTGCAAATTGGAAGATAAAAGAAATTGAAAAGAATTCGTGGGATCCAAACTTGCGGAGCACCAAAGATGTTAGCGGGCATAACTTCCAGGCTACCGACGGGGAAATCGGTCATGTTGATGATTTTTTCATTGATGATGATAACTGGACTATCCGTTATTTTGTGCTCGACACTAATAATTGGTTCACAAGTCGCAAAACACTGATTTCGACCCAATGGATTGATCACATTAGCTGGGATGAAAAAAAGGTATTTGTGAAGCTCTCGCGCGATACCATTAACAACGTTCCGGCTTACGATAGCCAGCGTGAGTTAACCCGCGATTATGAAAATCAGTTGCATAACCATTATAACCGTGAAGGTTACTGGTTCAAAACCGAAAATGTTTCTTCCTATTCTCATTAACATGGAGCATAAAAATCCCCAAAAACTAATTACCACAAGTAATCAGTTTTTGGGGATTATATTAATGTTTCATTTACGATCTTACCAATTTTGAAGTATACATATAGCCGGCTCCTGCTGCCAATAGAGTCATTAAAGAAGTTACAAAGGCCGGATGCGTTGTTGCCCATACCTGCGGACTGAATTTTAGCGATTTTTTTGTAAATGGTCCGTGGGCTCCATGATCTCCGGGAATAGGTTCCCAAAGGTTATCCTTTCTGTCCGGGTTTTCCGGCTGGTTTGTCATTTGGCCTGAATAACCATTTTTTGCCAAAACTTTATCGGCATATTCCGGGGCAATTTTATTACCAATAATGGCCTTTAATGTTGATCCGCCAACGAAAATCTCACGTCGATTGTGAGCTGATGCATAAACAATAGTTCTTGCTGCAATTTCCGGTTGATAAATAGTACCCATAGGCTGGGGCTTGTTTGGCAAACGGCTTTTCACAAAGCCAAACTGAGTTGTATTCATAGCAGGAAGCTGAACCATACAGGTTTTGATATTACTACCCTCATGGATTAGCTCGGTTCGCAAAGAATCGTAAAAACCTTCGATGGCATGTTTGGATGCACAATAAGCCGATTGGAGCGGAATTCCCCTGTAAGCAAGTGCCGATCCTACAAAAACAATCGATCCTCTGTTTCTTGTCCGCATTCTTTTCAGGGCACTGAGGGCTCCATAAACCTGGCCCAGGTAAGTTACTTCTGTTACCCGTTTGTATTCTTCAGGTTTCATTTCGCTGATAGGTGAAAAAACACTGCACATAGCATTATTAACCCAAATGTCAATTGGCCCGAGTTTGCTTTCAATCTCGTCGGCTGCTTTTTCAACAGCTTCGGCATCAGCTACGTCAACAGGGAAAATGAGAGCACGGCAACCTTCTCTTTCCACTTCTCGTTTAGCTCCCATTAATCCGTCAATTCCGCGGGCAATCAAAGCAACATCAGCTCCGTTCTTTGCAAACTCTCTTGCTGTAGCCCTTCCTACGCCTGCCGAAGCACCGGTTATAACCACTACTTTTTTGTATGTATTTCTCATAAGCTCAAGTTTAGTATTACTATTCCTAAAAATAATTCTACAATTGAAACATTAATGGGTTGTTCCCAATAGCTTTTGGAAACAACCGGTTCAGGTCATGGAAACAATCAGGATATGTTTAACTTTCAGAATTATCATTAAACGAAGTCCTCGTAATTTCTGGACCTGAGGCGTATGAAGCATTACCTTCATCTTCTGCAGTAATAAATATTTCTACAGGCTCAAAAGGAGTAAGAGTTTTCAGGGTAGCTTTTCTTGCATTTTTGTTTTTTAACTGACCAATGTTTTTGGTACCGTTCTGAGGAGTGGTAATCCAAACCACATAAACACTTTTTGCAGAGGCTAACCTGTCGGCGCTGGACAAGTTATTCGCTACTTCTGAAATCCGATAGTTTCCGTTATTATCCTTATCCTTACTGGCTTTTATGGTTGCAGCCGGCGTAATGTCAGAAACGGGAAATTTAGTACTTGTTGCGCATGAGGAGATTAACATCATTCCTATGAATAGAGTTAAGATTGTTTTCATAATCATTAAATTATTAGATTTCAAATTATTGTTTTAATCACATTTAGCCTGGGAAATATTCGGCCACTTTTTGCTTAAAGGTTTGCACTATACTTCTTCCTCTTTCAGGATCGCCCTTTAATATGGATTTCATGTAATGCATGGCTTGTTCCATGGTGATATGCGGCGGTAAAGGTGGGACTTCCGGATCAACAACAGCTTCGAGAACTGCAGGTCGGTCTGCATTCAGCACCATTTCCCAGGCATCGTCAATTTCTTCAGGATTTTCAATTTTTATTCCCAATAACCCTAAGGAGCTGGCATATCCCGCATATGGGAAATCCGGCAATACCTGAGAGGCATCAAACTTAGGATCGCCTTCCATAACCCTTTGTTCCCAGGTAACCATATTAAGATCGCGGTTATTTAGCACAAGAACAATCAATCTTGGATCGCTCCATTCCTTCCAGTACTTGCTAATGGTGATCAGGCCCGAATTTCCGTTCATCTGCATGGCTCCGTCGCCTACCATCGCAATTACAGGACGGGTAGGATGTGCAAACTTTGCTGCAATGGCATAAGGTACTCCCGGTCCCATGGTTGCGAGATTGCCGGAAAGACTGGCCATCATGGTTTCTTCAATAACCAGGTCGCGGGCAAACCATGTTGCCGTTGAACCGGAATCAGCCGAAAGAATTACATTGGCAGGCAGTTTTGGGGAAAGTTCCCAGAATATTCTTTGGGGATTAATAGGCTCAGCGCTTTTCATGGCTCTCTCCTTCATTACTTTCCACCAGTTAAGGATACCTTTTTCAATTCCTTCTCTCCACGTCCGGTCCTTTTTATATTTTAAGAGGGGAATCAAAGCTTTG
>JAJYAG010000211.1 GCA_021779665.1 Bacteroidota bacterium
AACATTTCCGGCGGATTCGGGAATTAAAAGCACCTGTACCGACTCCTTCTTATTGGCCGGAATATCGAATTCGAAACCTACCATGATTGTTCCAGGGTTGGCAGCATCGTAATCGGTTTTAGGCTCTGTGCTCCAGGTTTTCATACGGACTTTTGCAGGAGCATCAACTTTCAGAGTCAGTTTTTTGCCATTTTTGGTTAAAGTGGCGGTATTTGGCCCGGTAATATTCACCTCGGCGGTGGTAAGCATATTCCAGCGAACTGTTGTAGTTGCTTTGGATGTGGCCGAAAGTTCGTCCTTAATTACTACAAATTTCTTGTCGGCAATGGCTACACCACGCTTTGCTGAGCCAAGCAAATCCTTGTAAAGTGAGCTGATATCGGAAATGGCAAAGGAGAAGTTTTCGCTTTCACCGTATTTGTCAATTTTGGCATAGCCGGTTACCTTTTGCAACTGGTCGTCGACAGTAAGCGTGTTATGCGCACGGTTATTGAGGCGGAAAACAGTCCAGCGCTGCGACTCCTGATCTCTGCCCCACAGCTGGATGCCTTTTGATTCGAGCGATTCATAATCCTGTGCTCCAAAATCGGATGCCCAACGAACGCCATCAGCCTCCATGATAAAAGAACCTACATCCATGTGTGCGTGGTTTACAGAAGGAGAACCGGCTTTAAAACCAACATACAAAGCATTAGGACCAGTCCAGGAGGTGCGCATCATGCAAACAGGATTGGCACCTTGTCCCATCCAAATTTTAGAAACGGGTTCCTTAATTTTATTAAGCGGAATATCCTTACCCCAGATCATAATGGCAGGCAAAAGCCTGTCGCGGGTGTATTTTGATAAGTCTTTCTCCAGATAGCTTTTTTCAACCCAAAGCAGGGACTGGTTATTTGTTTTCTGTGCAAACCAAAACATGGCAGGACTTAAGCTTCCGCCTAAACCCGAGTCGCCCCAGTTATAGCATTGTCCGGTTGTTCCTGTCATATTTTGTAAGAAGCCGGGAGTAGCCAAAAAGCCGGGAGTATTGGCCAGACCTTTGTCATCGTTCAAATAGCGGTCGACAGCACTTAAAAACATTACATTGAACGAAGTTCCATAACCCCAGTAACCATAACCTTCGGGATAAGCGCCGTTGGGCTGATATTCCTTCATGGAAACAGGTAAGCTGCCAAAAGCGCGGTCGATAACAGTTTTTGAAAGCTCAGGCTGATCCTCAGCAATGGCAATGGCTCCGAAAGTCATGCCGGCATTGCAAACCTGGTTCCAGTTGTTCGATGCCTTGAGCCAGCTGTTGTATTTGGAGTCGAACGATGGTTCCAACCCCTTCTTGAGAATGGCATCTTTGATAATAGCACGCGATTCGGGCGAAAGTTTATCGAAAAGCCAGTCATAACCAATGGATACAGCCATGGTCATTTCTGCAACATCGAGAAAATGCGACGGGTTCCAGTCACTAAAGTTCGAAACTGCCAGCAATTCCTTTTCGCAACGCTGAAAGAATTTTTCTTCGCCGGTCATGCGGTAAGCGTACGACAGGAAAAAGATGCGGCGCAAAGCTTCGCGCGATTTATCGAGCAACCTGCGGCCAATCTGAATGCGTTCAACCGGAGCAAGATCGATGATTTTGTTGCTTTCGGCAATAATGGCATCGTTCATTTTCGCCCAGGTCGGGTTATTGGCCATGGTTTGTTTGATTACACTCTCCTCCCCTTTCAAAAGCATAATCCGGGGATGGCTCATTTCTTTAAGGTTTACAGCACCGGCTTTCAGGCTTAAAACAGCTAAAAGCATGCACAAAACCAGCGTTCTCATCTTTAATATTGTTCTCATATTGGTAGTTGTTAACGATTTATAAATTGATGGTCACACTCTTTCCGGCATAAACTGTTTGAGGCAGATCGATTGTAAATTCAGTAATCCCTGAAGCATCATCGCAAACAGCTTTGAAGTGATCGCCTTTGGTATTTATCTTTTGATTTACCGAAAGATGCATCCGCAGCAGTTTGCGGGATGGATCGGCTACCGAAATACTTTTCACGGTATTGCCTTCGGTTTTGATCATCACCACTCCGGGACTGTCGGCCGAAATTTTTAAGCCGGGAGTGATCTGAATTTCACCCGATTTGTAAAATACAATTTCACTGATATTCAGCGTCGTGTTCTTCACTGCCTGCATTTCTGCGGTATTTGCAAGCACTACGAGCGGATTGCTGTTAGTAAAATTCACCATATCCTTTTCGGAAACTGACGGCAGCACAACGTACTGGTAGCTGCCATTCTGCGGCCGCTTTCCATGGTCGACCCACAGTTTGAAAACATCTCCGCGTACTTCTTCTTTGGATGTAGTTGTCTGGTGATTGATCTTATACCAGCTTCCGGTTCCCTGTTTATTGGTGATGTTTAGTTTTTCGGTTTGCGGAAATAAGTAACCGATGCTGTCGTGCAGCACCCAGATTACATTTTCGAGCATGTATTCGCCTTTTGGGAGAACACGGGATTTACCCGATTCCATTACTGAAACCGGACCGTTGAGCCAGCACTGGTTCATGGTTGTAACCACATTGGCAGGACTACCGCCTTTGATGGCTGTACCGAGACATACATAAAACTTATCGAAGAAGAACCACGATTTTTTTGCCGTAAGCGGATCGTGCGGGCTACGGAAATCGAATGCCACAGCGCCGTAAAGCCCATCGGCAACACCACCCACAAAGTCAGTGAGACCATCCTTTTGAATTTCGTTCTCCGAAGGCATCTCAGGTTTCTGAACGATAGTCGCTCCGGGGATTTTCTGAAAATCGACCAGCGGAGCCAGATCGTTGTATTCTTTGCCGGTGCGCGAAATATAATTTGTGCCATCGCCGCGGTGATGGTTCATCAAACCTTCACCATTGTAAGGTTCTTCCATGTTTCTATTCCGGATGGAATGCATCCGAACCGAAGTATAAAAGTTCTGACGCTGAACGGCAAAATGCTCGGTATTCCAGAAGAACTTGCTGAATTCGACAACAGGTGCCTGTTCTCCTTTGCGCAATTTCACAATGTTTTCGAGTTCTGCTTTGCGGTAATCCGAAACTTTAAGCAAACGTTCGGGAGTTGCCGTTCCGAAAACCTCGTGTTCGCCATGGCGGGAAATATCACGGTTCATCACGCCGGGATCGGTTGTTTTCCCATAAACCATCTGCTTGCAAATGCCATCGAGATAATAATCAGTGAGCTGCTGAAGCGCTTTTTCAGAAAATTTATATCGGGTACCGGCAACGTTGGCAGCCCATTCGGCGAAAGCATCGGCATAACCTGTTCCATACGAAAGGGTGTTGTTCACCCAGTCCTCACGGTGATGAAAGCTGTAATCGTACTGCATGCCACGTTCGGTCGAGAATTTAATTTCACCTTCAATCACCTTGATAGCTTTTTCAAAAACTTCTCGGTTACGACTAAAGAGTGAAGCTTTGGCAAGAATGCCGGCAATTTTAATTCTGTCGCCGCTGGGACGGGCTCCTGAAGCTTCGAGGTAAGCTCTTCCGGCAATTTTCAATGCTTTTTCGGCCTGAACCGGAGTAACATCTTTATCCATAATCAGCAGAAAGCTAACCATGGCGTTGGGAGTTCCTATCTGGTTCCACCACCAGTTTTCGCATATAAAATCGTTTGCCAGCCAGTAATCAAGAGCAAGGTTGATGGCATTTTTCAGCCTGGCGTCACCCTTCAATTTAGTTCCCTTCTTTTTATAAGCGCGGGCCATTTCCACCATGTTACTCAAATGCCTGCCATGTTGAAAACCAGTGCGTGATACATCCTGGTAATTGATGCCATCCCAGGTACCATCACTTTTTATAGTTGAAATAAGTTCCTGAACCAGAGCAACATTCACTTCAGGTGCCATCTGATCGGCAGTAAAGCGCTGGCGCAGGATTTCGAAATCGTCAACAACTTTGGAATAAACGGGATAACTCAACAGAAATCCCACAACGGTTAAAAACAGAAATTTCCCTAAACGATTCATAAGTTAAGTTTTATTGCATAATAATTTTCTTCTCTTCACTGATCAAACTTTGTTTTGTGCCCAAGTTGCCGGTAAGCGTATTTACACCGGCTTTCACCTGAGCCGTTGCATACGATTCAATTCCAAAGCCGTTGTTATAATGAATGATGTTATCGCTGATTTCAACAGCCTGATTCCCTTTCGACAGAAACTCGAGCATAATGCCGCTACGGTCGTTATTTTCAATCAGATTACCCTTAACAGTAACATTTGCCGACTCCTGCATATCAATCCCGTAATAGCCATTGCGTGCAATTTCGTTCGAAACCACCTCAACGTTTTTGCAGCTTACAAGCGCAATGCCGCTGCCATAAGGTGATGTATCCAACCGGCTGTCCTTTATGGTTACTTTTGAACAATGCGAAAGCAAAAGGTTGTGTTGTAATCTGGGACCGGGAATAACCGTGGAGCCATTTTCAGTAAAATTGCAGTTGAAAACATTTACGCCGGTGGCCCCCGAAATCATCACCCCGTTGAAAGTGCAATTCAATACCGAAACATTGATAAAGCAGATGTTCTTCATATCGCCTTCGCGATTGGCACGAAAGATAATGCCGCCACGATTTCCGGCACTCCGGAAGGAACGATTCGTATTGGGATCGGTGCCAGGATCTGACTTTATAGAACCTTCTATCACAAGGTTTTGAATGGTGACATCGTGCAGAAAAGAGTCTGCGTTAACGATTGCATCACGTGCGCCGGAATTGGGATCGAGAAAAAGCATAGTAGAAACGCCTTCGCCACAAAGAGTAACATTGCTGGGAAACTTAAGCGTTGCAGGCAATGTGTGTAAACCGGCCTTTGCCAGCACAAACCCCTTTGTCCGGGAAGCTTTATCAAGCGCATCCTGGATAGACTCGCCAGGGTTCACGATAATTGCATTTGCAGGAATGTTAGTCATTGGTTTATCCAGAGCTTCGGCAGGAAAAGCAATTTTAGAAGCCAGAGGTGCAGGAATATTTTTTGGTGCAACAACAGATGGCGCTCTGAAGGCCGTAAGAATGCTTCTGTCGGCTTTGGGCCGGACCTGTTCTGCGGCTATTTTTGTATAAGGCATATCGATGCCTTTGGAAGTGTAATGCCTGTAAACATATTCGTAATCGTCGCGGACATCTTTGGCACGTTCCGAAATCACACCATAGCAATATGGCTTTTCTCCTGTAACAAAACGTGCTGTATATTCATAACCCAAAGCGAGGCGGTTGTTTGCCACTGAAAATAAATCCACACCTTGGGTGTACGCAATACGCGCAGCACCGGCAAACTCTCCCAGTCCAAGCTGAACATGGCCCTGGTCGCGCGTGCTTTCCTGGCACTGACCGCTTGGATAGATATATTTCAAGAGACTGCCATTCACATTTCCATAAAGAAAATGATCGACAGCATTGCTGAACATTTCGCGGTTATCGGTATAAACACCTATTGCAAGAATGGAATGAATAATTGCTCCGTCCCAGTTGCCGTTTGCCTGCGGATAATAGTAACGCAACAGCGGATAATAAACCGTTGTAAGCATATTGGTAAACGCTTCCTGATCTTTTGCTTGCCAGCCCGCATTGGAATACTTTAGAATTTCGGCAGCATTGCAGAACAAATAGCCGGTCCATCCTGCAAGCAATTTAGCATCGTTGTAATCAAAATCCCAAACAACCGGCGACCATGCATTAATTATTTCAATGGCCTTGCCGGCATAGCTTTTATCGTTTGTAATGTACCACAAAAGAGCGCAGTTGTAAGCCATGTTGGCACCTTTGGAAAGATCGTCGCCGCCAATGTTTGGCTTCCCGTAAGGACCGCGCATCACATGGGCATGAGGTATAACTTTGAAGTTGAGATCGGTTTTGGTTTTCAGCCGGTCAAAAGCATCATTCCAGGGTTGTTCACCTTTGAGAACCTGCTTTTTCATGTATTCCAGATCAGCAGAGGTCTGGTCAATTCCCGGATGAATAAATTTCTGGGCTCCGGCAGTCGAAAACACCAGTGTAGCCATCAGAAGCGACAAACATATCCGGTAAAATTTCAGAGTTGGCAGCATATTCAGGTTAAGTTATATTTATAAAAACAAAATGGCAGGTTCTTCCCTTTTGGATTGAACCTGCCATTTCTGGTGATTACATATTGAATAGTTTTTTATACCGCAGCATTGCTTCGATATAGTAATAGTCGGCATAGATAAGCGGCACATCAACTTCGCTGTTGTGCGCCTTGGAACCTGTACTGTGTTTCAAAAGAAAATTATTGTTGGCTCCCAATTCGGCCAGATATGCCGGAGAAGAAAGCGAACGGATCTGGGTTTCGGCAACCTGCAGATATTGCTTGGCAGTTTTTTTATCCACATACCGGCTTAATTCTATCAAAGCCGAAGCCATTACCGCAGCTGCAGAAGCATCACGGGGCTCATCCTTCGAGGTAACGTTATAATCCCAGTAAGGAACTTTATCGGCAGGAAGATTAGGATGGTTAATCAGGAATTTTGCAATATTTTTTGCCTGCTGAAGATAGCGGTCGTACTTTGTTTCGCGGTACATCATGGTATAACCATATAAACCCCAGCTTTGACCGCGCGACCATGCCGATTCGTCGGCTAGTCCCTGGTGATTTTGTTTGATGGTGACTTTGCCGTAGTTAACTGTATCGTAAGAAACTACATGGTAACAACTGAAATCAGGACGATAATGGTTTTTCATGGTATTATCGGCATGACTTACGGCTGCTTTAAAGTAAGTTGAGTCTTTTGTGTAGCGGGTTGCCCACATCAGAAATTCGAGGTTCATCATATTGTCGATAATTACCGGATAAGGCCATTTGCGGTTATCCCACGATTTTATAAGACCTATTTTAGGATTGAAGCGTGTGATGAGTGAATTGGCTCCGGTAAGCATAATTCCGGCATATTCCGGTTGATTGGTCAGGCGTAAACCATTACCAAAACTGCAGTTAAGAATAAAACCAAGGTCGTGGGTTGTTTTAACGAGTTTTTCTTTTTCAACACGAGCTGTAAACAGCTGTGCATCTTCTTTAATTTTATTATCGCCGGTGGCTTCGTACAAATACCACAAACCACCCGGGAAAAAGCCACTTGTCCAGTTGCGGGAACTTGTAAGCAGAATTCTGCCGTTGGGCTCAGTACTCCGGGGCAGCGAGTCTTTTTTCTCTTTCAGAAGCTTCGACATTAAGGCATATTGCTTCACCGAAAAATTAAGCGACTCGTTGATGACATCCTTGATGGGTTTGGGCTTGATAGCGGTAAAGGCTAATATTAGTAAAATAAAAGGTAATGAGTAAGTTATTTTTTTCATATCCGGTCTATAAGGTTAATCTGGCATTATTTAAAGAAAACCACAAAGGAAGTCACATTTTTCAAATCCTTATAAATCGAAGAAGACAACTAAACTGTCCTGGATTAAACCCGACAGAAAAATTGTCTTCTTCATAATATAATCATTTATCCTACTTAGTTAACGGAGAGTATGTTTCCATAACTACCCCTCTGTCTCTTATAACAAGCACTTCGTTTGCTTCAT
This sequence comes from Bacteroidota bacterium, assembly GCA_021779665.1. GTDB lineage: Bacteria > Bacteroidota > Bacteroidia > Bacteroidales > JAAUTT01 > JAAUTT01. The sequence goes on from JAJYAG010000211.1 coordinate 7,573, forward strand.
ATTTATTGGTTGCATTAGTAACTGTGTATTTCAAAACTATTCCATCTCTGGATTTATTGCCCCAACTATAGGCCTTCGATTTAAATTCTCCGGTTCCTGTTATGGTATAGGGCGATCCTGGCGCTTCAGCTATTGTGCAATTGTTCCCGCTAAAATTGAGCAACATATTCACAGAGCCGGTCATAATCTTAGAACGCAATGCCGTGGTAAAAGAAACCTGATTTCTGCCGGTTGTCGCCAATTTGGCAGTAGGATTATTTTCAACATATTGAGTACTGTATGCAGAATCCTTAAGTAAAACACCTGCACCATCAAAAACTTTGTTGGATCCATACTGAAAGTAAGTTCCATGATATTCGTTTATGAACTTTACGGCAAACATGGTGAAGTTTTTGGGAGCAATATTCCATTGCGATGCAATTCTAACATCAGCCGATGGATTGGGCGAATTACCCGAAAGAATTGTATCCACATCGTTCGATGCTTTTAACCTGATGGGAACCACATAGGTATTTGTAATTGCAAGGGGATCGTTAAAAAATGCATCGGTAAGCTGTACTTCAATACCTCCGTTCATTTTCCCCTTGGGAATCACAATTTTGTTTGTAGAACTAAGTGTATAATAATTACTTGGTAAAACTTTAACCTGATCAGTTGCACTAAACCAGATGTTGTTACACAACGATTCGTCAACTTCAATATCGAACGAGCGATCCTTTGTGTTTTCGTAAACTCCGCCCATTGCCACTGAAATTACAAACTTATGGGCATTGTCGTTGGTGTTATCATAAATATAATCGCCCAACACAAGTGTTCTTACTGGGAATTGATATGGAAAAAAACCTGAAGTATACTTGAAATCAGGATGATCCACATCGAAGTTCTCACACGAAATCAACCCTATAATTAAAGTCAGTATTAAAAATATATTTTTCATGTTTCTTATTTTTTAGTTGCTAAATGAAACCTCCGTAAAATTCACTGATGTAAAAATTACATCAGGTTTCATGTACCATTTTTAAATTATTGCCAGCCTTTATTCTGAACCAGATTAAACTTTAATACTTCTGAATAAGGAAGAGGGCCGTAATGCATATACTCATTATCGTAAGCTCTTTGTTCAACGGTAAAGTAATTGTAAGTATTGCCTTCAATACGCACCCCTTTTGCCGGAACGGTCAGATCTTCCTTCCACCTGCGGAGATCCCAGAAGCGGAAGCCTTCAAAGCAAAGTTCCAATCTTCTTTCGTTGCGAATAAGTTCACGCATCTGATCTTTAGTTGATATGGAAGCTAAATAGTTATCGGGCTGAGTTATACCTGCTCTTTTCCGAATGGCAGCAATTACCTGACGAGGCGATACTCCGTTCGAACCGGTTCCATCGGGTCCCCAGGCTTCGTTGGCTGCTTCGGCATAATTCAGAAAAATTTCCGTATAGCGGATATGCGTATTGAAATGCTGCTGACTCGAAAGAGAAGATGGATTCAGGTTGACATCCTCGCGTAAAAGTTTACGCAGATAGTAACCCGTCCGTGTAGATGTCTGGATGGCATCAATGCCGTTATCACCTCCACCAACACCGGTATTGATGGTTGTGGATTTCATGGAACTTCCGTTATAAACAATGTATAGTCCCAAGCGCGGGTCGCGGCCTGTGTATGGTTTTGTAGGATCGTATTTTGAATTTACGGCATCGGTTATAGGATAACCATTGGCCATTGGGAAAGCATCCACCAGATTTTGAGTGGGGTTAATCCGGCCATCGCCATAGAGTGATGGAGGAAAATTATTGGATTCTCTTCCTCTATCCGAGTAAATGGGCCTTCTCCAAAGCATTTCAGGGATATCCTTTTTGTCGCCACTCGACAGGTTGGCATTATCCACCTGGGCTTTCAAATAAAAAATATGCCCTTTCGAATCCAATTTGGAAACTCCGCCATATAATGTAATTAATTCACCGGCGAAATTGGCAGCATCTTCCCATCTGGCAGCCTCGTTGCTGAAATTAAACGCCGGACTTGCGGCTAACAAAGCTAACCTCGATTTCAAGGCTTTAGCTATACGGGCGCTGATTCTTTGCTGCGAAAAATCGCCAAACACGGTATTATAATCATTAATATCCGTAACTTCTGAAAACCCTTCCGGTAATGCAGCTATACTGGCAACATTCCCAAAGTCCATTGGCAAATACTTCAAAGACTCATCAAAATCAGCATATGCGCTGGCAACCGATTCGGCGAAAGAAGGACGTGGCTTTTTAAAATCAGCCTCACTTTTAATAAATTCATTATAAACAGGAGTTCCCAGTAATTCGCTGTTAGAACCAACTCCACCATGGTTCCGGAGCAAATAATACTTGAATAAACCTCTCAAAGCATACGATTCACCTTTGAGTCTCCTGATAAACAGCTTATTTTGTGCAGCATTGGTCCATTTCCAAGGCACACTGTCGACTACAGTTAAAAAATGATTGATATACAATATTGCCCTGTTTGCATTATCCCACAAGTTTTGCGGGTTGTATAAGGAAGACCATTCGCCTTTGGCCATTCTCTGATAAGCGCTAAACTTATCGTTGGTAACAGCATCGTCGGTTGATACTTCATCCCAGGTATAGTCGTTGGTGGGAATATAAGTAAAAGCCCTTATCAATAGTCCTTCAGCATAGGAAGGATCGTCGAAAACCCGGTCGAACGTGCTGTGGTTATCATCTTTTGGCTCCAAAAGTTCGCAGGCATTAAAGATGAAGAAAGAAACCAGCAACAACGAAATTATTTTATAAAATCTCATAATTTTTTCGTTTTTAGTTAATTAAAAGTTAGCTTTCACACCTACCGAGAAGGTACGGTAATATGGCTCACTGCCTACCCTAAGATCCCTGATTTCACGGTTTTTGGCAAACTGGAATACATCTGAAGCATCCACAAACAAATCCATGTTTTTCATGAACAGAGTTTTAGTGATAGATTTTGGCATGTTCCAGGTAAGCTGCACTTTTCTAATCTGGAAATAGTCGTTATTGTACATCCAGTAGCTCGACCGGCGAAAATTGTTATTATCGGTCACAGAACTTAAACGCGGATATGTTGCACTGGAAGCCGTTTCCGGTGTCCATGCTCCAAGAACTATATCGGAGTATTTATTGTTACCATCTACCCAATAATAATCACCTTCTCTAAACCCATCCGATCCAACACGACCTTCTCCAAGAATATAAAGGGTTACTCCTTTATAGCCTACCTTAATCTGCAGACCACCTGAAAAAGGAGCCTGCCAGCGACGTAAATAAACTTCGTCGTTTGCATCGATTACATTATCTCCATTCTGGTCCTTGTACTTAATATCGCCTGGTTG
>JAJYAG010000212.1 GCA_021779665.1 Bacteroidota bacterium
GAACTGCTCGACCCTTACTCCTTCTGGATTACCGTGGTAATGCCCGACTGGACTGGGCGTTACAGCGATCCCAAACGACGTGAGGCTTTCATGCAAACCGTGATGAAAGAAATGCCGGCACATATTGCCACCCGCTTTTGCCTTCTTTCGAGGGAAGCAATGTTCAGGTTCGAAAAGCTTTATCACGACTGGCTGGAGCAGCTTTGCAGCGATTCTCAGCCCGACCTGCCCAAAGCTACCGACGAGCTTGTCAATTTAATGAACAGTTGGGATAAAAATATATTTTATTAAACAATGTCGGTAAAAAAAGCAAGCGCGCGTTTGCAACGCGTGCCTCGCACGTTAGCCCATATATGAACGACATTGATTTATTATCTAAAATTCTCTGTACCATGAATAAAAGCTTCGACACATGCATTACCGGATATGGGGTTAGTTGCGGCGCAGAAGTGCACCTGAGGCCCGACTGCGCTATCGAAATTTCAGGTGGAACACTTATTTTCCCGCAGGGTCAGATTCTTCACCTGCCCAACGATCAGCCAAAGCAATTCCGATATTACATAAAGCCTGAATTTATTGAAGACAGGATTAAAAAATTCATGTTGGAATATCTGAAAATAAAGAAATTAGACGATCACTTCATGGAATTTCTTTTGCTGGCAGAAGACAAACACCCAAACGATCATACCGATTCCCTGAAACAACAGCATCCTGAGGACATTCCAGAGCAGAACCTGATGGGAAACAAAATTATAGTGGTGATCGCATTCCCCAAAGAAGAGAGAGAGATTGAAGGACATGCAACGGATCAGTCGCAGGATATCGACACCTATTGGTTGCTGGTTTCCAGGAATGCACTTGCAGCCCGGTTCAATATAGGTTCCTCCACCAGCAAAGATCACCAGGGACTTTTTTCGAAACCACTGACCCGCAAAGAAGTTGATCCTGTAACCATTGATGAGTATTTACGCAAGGTTTTAATATTACCCCAACTTACCGTTCCGCGATTCGGCTACAAACAACTTGCCATGGACCTTCCTGCCAAAGGAATGAGAGACGACAACCTTCTGAATCCTTTCCGCCAGGTGACAAGTTTTTCCGATATCTTTTTCGAATACAAAGCCATCATCGACGATTATATCCTTCAATTCAGGGATGCCCTGGATATCTTGCATAAGAATTTCGGTGCGGTACTTTCGCACAAAGGATCATTCTATCTTGAAAAATACCGGAAAATTCTGATGTTGAAACTTAAGGTCTTTTACGAAGAAGGGGAACACCTGTATTACATCCAGTACATTTACGACTGGCTCCGCGACCTTACCATCGCCTTCAACGAATTGATCGTAAAGCTCGATGGTTTCACCGGCGTTTGTCCTTGTTTTAACATTGAGTCAACCAAAGAACAAACCGGGACTTTACTCATGTTGGGACCCGTAATGGGTGGACGAACCATATATTCACCCTCAATCTTCCGGAACTTAGCCATACCAGCTGACAGCGACAGGACCATCCGGGAATTAAGGTGCATGCACTGGCGACTGCTCATGATGATCCGCACCTTTGACCTGCCATTTCTTCACCTGGAAAAAGCACTGGCAAGTTTTGGAAGTGAACTGGGAATTGAAGAAAAGCTCGATTCCACCAATTATTGGGAATTTGTTAACGATATGGCACAAAACGACGCAAACGATGAGTTTAACTATCTTCCCGTAAAATTCACCCCAACCAATGGAAGTACGGTTAAATTGGGTAAAACGGCTATTCCATATTATTACCCTTTGGACAGCAACAGCATTTATTCCGTGCATCAGTTCTGGGATTACGAAACAACGGTGCTTCGTAAAACCGATACCCATTTATCGTATAATGCCTATATGGGCGATCCTTCCAAACCCGCCACCGATACTGTTAACGACAGCTATACCAATCGTATTGAGGTGATCCTTCCATTAGCCTTCAACCTGGAACCATACGCGGCATTCCGGCCGGAAGGTTTCATCGGAAAACACCTCACCAAAAAGGATAACGGTGTCAATAGTTTTTTCCTGAGAAGTTTTCCATTGCTTGAATACCTGATCCGATACAATATTTGCATCGATATCATCGCTATTCCTTTACCAGGAGGGAAAAAATCCAGGTTTCTCAACACCCTTCAAGGATTGGAACACCGCCCGGTTATGGAGCAGGGCAAAACCCTGGTGTTGTTTTTTGTAGATTCGGTAAATGAGCAAATCGAACTGGCTGAATGTAAAAAAGACAAAACGCCTGAAATAGCCGATGGTACAGTGGTTGCCGACTTCGTCCTTCCTTACCGGTTTACATGCTGCCCGTCCAATTTAGTGATATATCGTCCCATCGATATCATTCCGGTATTATGAGCAGTCAAATCCATACCATCGAACGGATCCGGGTAGACGTCCGGGGAAAAGATCTCAACCGGGTGTCGAAAGTTCAGCAGCAGTTCAATTACACACTTAATACTGCAGGATTCTTATCCCAATTGGAGTCCTTGTTCGATAGGATGGTCCCTTCAGGGGAATACCTCGAAATACAAACCATTGAAATAAGCTGGAAAGATGTGAAGGAAAATCAGTTCCAACAGATGCTTTTACAAGAACTCGAAACCAGTATCCGGGAAAAAATTAAAGCTTCGCCCCACTATGAAGTGAAACTATTAAACCCTCAAACGTTTGAAAAAGAGATTTATATTCATTTTCTACGTTTTGGCGTGTTGCTTTATACGGCCGGAAAGGACGTTATAGAAAAGCTTCACCAGGAAATATCGAACCTTAAAGTCATGCCTGTCCCGGCATTGGAATCTGTTTTGAAAGAAGCCGGTGCTATAGATACTGTAGTTTGGAAACGTCTTTACTTTTTGATTGGAAAGGAAGGAATGATCAGCGTTGCCAGCAGGCTTCATCTGGAAATGGAAAAGAAAATTATCGGACTGGCAAATGAATATCAAGCCAGCGAAACATCAATCAATGGAACAAATCGCCTGGCAGCGGAACCTGAATTCTGGCAAAAGCTGATGCCCATGTTAATGGAACAATGGCCTGAAGAAAAAATAAGCGCAGCCTTTCAATTAAAGGATGAAAAAATTACCGACACCTCTTTTAAAACAGAGACAAATGAGGCCGGAGATTTACAAATACATCGCAAAGATTTTAAAAACATCACCGATCAAGGAATCCCCATTCCAAATGCCGGAATTGTTTTACTCTGGATGGAATTTGGCAAGTTGCTCCGGCAGTTAAAGTGGGTTGAAGGAAAAAGTATTTCAAATATCCTCCATCAGCAGCAATCAGTGGTTTTATTGCATTATATCAGTTTTGGAGCCAAAGAATTCAGGGAAGAAAATTGTTTACTCTGCAAAATATTCTGCAACTGGCCCTCAGAGGAGCCCATCGATTCTTTGTGCATTCCCTCTGCTGAAGACTTTGAAGCGGCAGACAGAATGCTCGACGATTTTGTAGACAACTGGAAAAAAGAAAAGAAATATTCGGTTCACTGGTTTCGCAAATCGTTCCTAGAAAGAGAAGGAAAGCTGGTAAAACGACTGGATGGCAACTGGGATTTACAAGTACAACAGAAAACAGAAGACATTCTTATTCAAAAAGTTTCGATGGTAAAGTATGCCTGGATGCAGGAAATAATTTTTGTGCATTGGTAGGTTTAGTCGTAAGATATAAGGCGTAAGACAAACTTATAGCAGGTTTAAACCCGTGGTAAAAAGAAGAGAATCAGGAAATAAAAACAGCATGAAAAGGACCAAGTATCAAGAACTTTATAGTCCTCAATGTAGTTGGTTTACCATTCATACTAGGGGCTAGCGCGCGTTTGTAACGCGTGCGGTATAGAGGCTCGCGTTACAAACGCACGCTAGTCTTTACAGATCAAAATAAATAGTTTTTCCATGAGCGAAACAACCACCCACGTTGCGCCTGCCAGAGGCCAAAAGGCAGGTAAACTTTTCCGTAAGGAAGAACAGGGGAAAACTCATGGAAATCAGAAAAACAAGGATCAACCATTCTTTTCGTCCACTCTCTCGCGCAAGGAAGAAAGTGCTGACGATTTTGTTCCCGGCATTCAGGCTCAGTTTATCCGGGCTTCTCACTTATCGCTTAAACCTTCTTTAATACAGCCTAAATGCGATACGTGTGATGCCGAATCAATGAAATTGCAGCGAAATCCCGAACCTGATGAGGAGCTTCAAAAAAAATGTGAGACCTGTGAAGCAGAAGAAAAAAAAGAAATTCAGAAAAAGCCCGATGATAGTCCCGACATAGCACAGTCGTCCGAAGAAAAGATCAACCCAAAATCCGAAAATCAGGAATGCCCGGCTTGCGATCACGATAATGCCAGGGTGCAGCCAGGCTTAAAAGTAGGCGCACCCAACGATCCTTACGAAAAGGAAGCAGACCGGATGGCTGAAAAGGTAATGCGCATGCCCCTGCTCTCTTTTACCGGAGGTGGCGGAATACGCCCCGAAGGAAACCCGAACCGACAAGTGCAGCGCAACGAGGATGACAGCGAAGAAATTCAGACAAAACCTGTACCCGGACTTCAAAGAACTGCCGAAGGAGGGATGCAAACCAGTGCTGGTTTTACTTCCCGCTTAAAAAGCAGCGATGCTGGAAGTCCCTTATCTGCTCCTGTAAAACAAAGTATGGAAAGTGCTTTTCAGGCTGATTTCAGTCCCGTTAAAATTCATACCGGAACTGAAGCGGCATCCCTGAGCAGCGAAATTGGAGCACAGGCTTTTGCTTATCAAAACCATATTTATTTCAACGAAAACAAATATAACCCCGAATCGTCCGAAGGAAAATTCCTGTTGGCCCACGAACTAACCCATACTGTTCAGCAGGGTGCTTCGAAAACGGTGCAACGCGACGCCGAAGATGAAGCTCCGAAGGAAGAATCGTTTCTTGACAAGCTTAAAAAAGGCTTTGAATCTGTACTTCAAACTATATTGCCAGCCAACATTTTCGATATATACATAAAAATCAAAAATGTTGGATTGTTAAATTATATCAAGGAAATCCTGTTCGGGCTTTTCAAAACCTTATTTAATAAAATAGGATTTTCCGATCAGGAAATTATAACCATCATTCAGATTTTTGTTTTATTGAAAAGCCATCTGCCAACGATCATTGAAGGTTTGTCGAATGGAGATTGCAAACCACTTTTTGCCGCTTTGGATCTTCTGTCGCAGGTTTTGGGTGCCATCGCGGGAAAAGTCTGGGACCGCATGATGGAGGCCATTGAGCCGGTGAGAGTATGGTTGCTCGACATCTGGAATACTTACATTTCACCGACTATTGATAAAATCACAGCTTTTGCCGGCGAGGCCTGGGAGAAAATTAAACGCTTCGGCAAATGGCTTTGGGATATTTTCTACCAGTATGTCGTCAAACCACATGTGGATGCCTGGGAATATATTGCTAAAAAACTGGGATTTGGCGATTCCAGCGAACCGGGAGTGTTGGGATATATCTCCGACAAACTGGGTGAAGCCTGGGAAAGCATTAAAAAAGATCTCCGTCCGGTAATCGAACCGATTCAGGATGTTATTGAAGGAATTAAATCGCTGGTTAACATGGAGGCAATCCATCAATTCCAGGAAGATGCGAAAAAATGGCTCGACGAAGTGGCAAAAACAGCAACCGCAATGGGAAGTGACGATGATGCCATTGCCAACAAACAACCTACTTTTCGGGAAGTTTTATTACCAGCCCTGAACAAATCCATCGACCGCCTTAAGATTGTAATTACTGCTGCCGGTGACTGGCTGGTCGAAAAAGTGAGCAACTTTGCAGGAAAGGTAAATACATTCGTTACAGGCATTCAAAACAACACCTATTTAAGCCCTGTTTACTCTTTAATAAGCTGGATCCCAAAAACAGTCGACAATATCCGCGATTGGGCAACCGATAAAGTACAGTGGGTTTTCGGTAAAATTGTTGAAGGGGTTGAATACCTGCGCAAGTTCATCGATCCTATCATCACCATGCTTCAAAAGATAATTTCGGTAGTAGGTGACCTCCTGGGACACTTGCCCGATTTTATCCTCGGTATTCCGTTTATGTTCCTGCCTAAGTGTATCAAGGATCCGATTACCAAATGGCTTACCGAAGTCATTTTGAAGAAAATACCAATTATTGCCGAGTTTATCGAATTAACCGAAAAATGGGAAGAAATCAAATCAGCTGCCCTCACGGTGATAAAACAGATATTTGTAGACGGGCAGATTGGAAAAGGCCTCTGGACCTTCTTCAAGACCTTGCTGGGCTTGCTGGGAATTGATCCAAAACTGATCACACAGGTGATTGCAAAAGCAGCACAGAATTTCTCAAAAATTATCACTAATCCTGGAGCATTTTTCAAGAACGTATGGCAGGTAATTAAAGGAGGATTTAATAATTTCTTCGATAAAATTCTGATATATCTTCCTGCCGGGGCATTGAAATGGTTGTTCAGTGAAGTGAAAGGCGCTGTTAGTGTAAGCCCGCCTAAAAATTACGAATTATCAAGCATCCTGGGTTATGTAATGGATTTGTTTGGCATTACGAAAGAAAACATCTACAAACGAATGGAATTAAATCCACGTATCGGCCCTAAAAAAGTAAAGAGAATAAGGCAACTGGAAAATGCACTCACAGGTGCCTTGGAGTGGATAACAGCCTGGGTTATTGATGGCCCTGAAGGACTGCTGAAAAAAGCCAAAGAAAAATTAAGCGAAATCAAAAATATAGTCATCAACGGCATTGTTTCATGGATTACAACAAAAGTCACAGCTGAAATCCTGAAACGACTGGCTACCAGTTCTGATCCGTTGGGAATCGGAGCTACTATCAATACCATTATTCTGATATACGATTCCATTAAAGAAGCAATAGCTTATGCTAACAAGATCCTCGACTTAGCCAATCAGGCTATGGATAATCTGGCTGATATTATCGAAGGCAATTTGAAAGTTGCTATCGAATATTTTGAAAAACTATTGGCCAACGCGGTACCCATTGTGATTGGCTTTGCCGTGGAAGTGATTTTGGGACCTGTGGGCGACAAAATCAAGGAAATTGTAACTGACGCAAGAAAGGTTGTAGACGATGCCATGGACAGCCTCATTAATGGTGCGTTGGACATGATAGACAGCATCGTAAATACTGCAAAATCAGCCGTAGGAGCCGTTATGGGTTGGCTTGGATTAAACAAGGAATTTATTGCAGATAACGGGGAAACACATCATCTTAAATTTGCAGGATCAGAACAACATGCATCACTAATGGTTGCAAGTGATGATCCCGAACCATTTACCACCTGGATTGGAAAAGTGACCATCGAAAATACTGAAACAAAGGCAGGAAAAGATAAATTATCAAAAAAGAACAAGGCAATCGCTAAAAATCGGGAAATTGATAAGGTTAAAGGGAAAAAGGAAACTGAAACATTCACTGCAGAGGATAAAGAAAAACAGTTAAAACAATTGCTTGATGAAATGAGTGAACTTTTGGGACCTTTGTTTGGGGGCAAATTAAAAGACTGCGCCAGTGAATCAAATGGCCTGCTTACATTTGGCGGATTGTATAAGGGAGCATATGGTAAAAGCATGGTAGCTACTGGTTTGACCAAGAAAAAAATGCCAGCTGGTTCGGAACCAAATGTGAATGAACCCGAAACCTATAGAATCATCAATCAGCGCAGAAGTGGCGTAGGTACGGGCTCTTATTATGTCCTCGGTCATTTGTTAAATCACAACCTGGGGGGTACCGGACTGGAAATGAAAAACCTGACTCCTTTAACCCGAAGTGCCAATGGAACACACCACAGCCTTGTAGAAAGCAACATTAAAACAGCCGTTGAAAAGGGTAACAGTGTTGAATATAAAGTTACAGCGAAATATTCCTCGAAGTCAACTTCCGGTTTAGAGAAAGCAGTGGACAATTCGCAAGTTTCTGATAAAGATGAAGTAAAAAGAATTATCAGAGAAGAAGTAAATGTTCCTACAGCGCTGGATTGTGAAGCTAACTACTTAAACCCCGACGATAACAGCAAAACCGGACTCATTTATAATAAAACAATTTCGAACACACTCGACCAACGTCCGGAAGCATATGATTTAGTGGGGATTAAAAGAGAAAACATCTACCTTAATTGTGGCGACAGCAGTCTGATCGGCAAAATTGAAAGCCCGATGACTTCTGAATTGGCTGATAAAATTGATAGAGCTATGCAAAACCAGAAAATGGAAAATAAACGATTCGATTCCTACAATTCATTGATTGATTATAAAATCAATGATAAAAATGTATTTACAAATTCCGACAAGCAGAAATTAATAAAGATTACAAGCTTGTCGTATGTGAAACTATATAAGACTTAAACATGGCAAATAATTTTGATAAAATAATTCGGGAAATGTCTCTTAGCCTTACAGGGAATGAGTATTTCAATATTGAAAAAATGAATTTACATGAACCTGAAGGCGAAGAAAACTTGCTTAATCAGTTATCGGGATCGCTGAAGGAATTTTATACACAAACCAATGGTTACATGCTTCAATGGTCGCATAAAAAAATAAAAGACCGATTTGCAACAGGCGCAGTAAATATTCTTAACCTGAACAAAGTATTAGGCGATTGGAAAGGCGTATTGTGGTTTGATGGAGCAGCAAAAGAAGATTCCATGAAAAACTTCAGGATATTGGATTATGTAACTGATGAAGTTTTTGTTGGATTTTATGTAAATACAGAAAAACAGGATCATTTGTTTTATTATAGTATCAGCGATGTTCCGGTATCACTTAGGCTCGATATGCAAGCTTATATTGAGATCATGTGTTTTTGTCGTGGTTTCAAATTCTGGCAAAAAGCAATTTTATCCATCCTGGACAAGAAAGAATATCCTGAAACAGAACATTTTAAAAAGTATATGCCGCAATTGTTCAAAGATTTTAAATATTCCGATTTTGAAGCTAAATATCAATCTGTTAAACTCAAATGATTTATGAGCAAATTTGTTCAATTTATTCTCGCTCTCCTTACTATGACCGTTATGATCTGGGCTATCTGGCAGGGATATTTACTTATTAATCAGGAACAAATGGGGCTACAAGGGTCGCAACGTTCCATCGTCGTTATCTTTTCTGTTCTGGCACTTATTATTGGTTACATGCTTACCATGGCTATCGGGTATCATGGCGACAAATACCTCAAAAGCCAGCATTTTGCATACCGTTACGATCTGTACGAGAAAATCCTGGCTCTTTACAGCCAGGTTTCCGATGAGTTAAAAGATGACCCTGGTTCGAAACTGGATCTTGAAATCCAAAATCTGAAGCAACAATTGCAACTGATAGCATCATCAGAAGTACTAAAAGCATTCAATGAACTTCACCGATTATTTTCTGTTGATGGAGTAAATTCTGCCACAGCAAAAGTGGCTCACAGAAAACTAATACTCACTATGAGAGAGGACCTTGGCCTAAAGTCAGGTTATCTTGTACGAAAAGAGTTTCAACACATGCTTAAATGATTTTATATGTCACTCAAAAAATATTTACGTCGTAAAAAGAGGCACAAATCAGAGTCTAAAAACCATCCGTTTTTTCAATCGGATTCCGCTCAGCATGACAAGGCAGAAGACAATTCATTTTTTCTTCCGGTGAATGAAAAAATTCAGGCTAAAATGAAAGTGAGCCAACCCGGCGATAAACAGGAACAGGAAGCCGACCGCATGGCCGATAGGGTTGTACAAAGAAAGGAAGATGAAGATAAAATGCAGCGTGAAGCTTCGAAAGAAGAAGAAAAAACAGATAAAAAAGAGGAAGAAGAAAAAGTAAGCAGGAAAACCGACGAAGTAGAAAAAACTCAGAGAAAAAACGATGAAAGCCACAACAAGGATGAACAGGAAGACCATACCATTGCAACAAAAATCAATGGCGTTGCATCCACTGCAGCTTCAGCTGTTAAAAGTCCAAATGTTAAAAACCAGGGAGGTTCCAACCTGCCAACAAGCATTGTAAAAGAAATGTCGAATAGTTTTGGCTACGATTTTACAAAAGTAAAGGTACATACCGATAAAAATGCGGAAACACTAAATGAACAACTCCGGGCACAGGCATTTACCTATAAAGGCGAAATATACTTTAACAAAGACAAGTTTAACCCCGCTACTGAACAGGGAAAGTGGTTGCTGGCACATGAACTCACACATGTAATTCAACAGAAAAGTGATCTTACAAAACTACAGAAAAAGGATATACCCGGTATAAGCACTCCGGTACCAAAGGATTTCACTGTTAAGAAAAAAGAAGAAGTATTGATTGCTGCCGAAGGAGAGGTAAAAGGCATCGAAGTGATTATAAAACCCGATCAAAGTGGTGAAGTTCCTAAAGGAAAATCAGCCAAAACCCGTCTTAATCTTTCATTTACGCTTCCAGCTCCAACCATTAAAGAAGGGAAAGTGACCAAAGTAAACGGCAAAGCCGTAATTAAGCTTATGATTCAAACAACTTATAAAGAAGGCGTAAGCCCTGCCGATCCGGTGAAATTTGGAAGGGGAACTACCGCTGAAGATAAAAAAGCAGGAAACACAAGTCTCCGTTTCCACGAAGGTACACATGGGTCTTTGGGTATGGATTATGTTGCCACGCATCCGTTACCAGAGTTTACGGGAAAAGTGGGCGATACAACCGCCCTATTCAATAAAGCAATCGAAAAATTTAAGAAAGACATTACAGCTTACAGTGCATCCATGATTTCCGACAACGAAAAACAAGTTGAATGTGCTGGCAATGTCGATCCTAATTGTGCACTATAATGATTAACAAATTA
>JAJYAG010000213.1 GCA_021779665.1 Bacteroidota bacterium
ATCGTTGGGATGCTAGATCTTTATATAATAATGATGAATCATCATTAATTAAACAGGTTATCGGATTACATAATATATTCAAAGAAAAATAGTATGGGCAATTTTGTTAAATGGATCGGAGGGGGCCTTGGTTGGGTTTTTGGTGGACCGATAGGAGGTCTTATTGGCTTTCTTTTCGGTACGGTAATCGATTCAGTAACTACTCAATCGGTTCAGGTAAATCAGGGACGCACCACTCCGGGCGATTACGCCATTAGTTTATTGGTACTTATAGCGGCCGTAATGAAAGCCGATGGCAAAATTATGAAATCGGAGCTGGATTACGTGAAAAAGTTCCTGGTTCAGAATTTTGGACTGGATGGCACCCAGGAAGCGCTGACAATTCTCAAGGATTTGCTGAAACAGGAAATTCCTGTGGAAGATGTATGTGAACAGATTGCTGAAAAATTGGATTATTCGTCGCGATTACAATTGATGCACTTCCTTTACGGATTGTCGCACTCCGATGGTCGCATGGAACAAGCTGAGCTGAATCTGATTCAGCGGATTGCAAACGCTCTTGGAATAAAGCCTTCCGACAACGAATCCATTAAATCGATGTTTGTTGGAAATACGCTCGAAGCTGCCTATAAAATTCTGGAGGTCGAACCCACTTCCACCGATGATGAAATAAAGAAAGCCTATCGTAAAATGGCTGTTGCTTACCATCCCGATAAAGTAGCTTATTTGGGCGAAGAATTCAGAAAGGCTGCAAACGAAAAATTCCAAAAGTTGAACGAAGCTTACGAGAAAATTAAAAAAGAACGTGGAATTGTTTAAATTTGCCCTTTCGTTTAAAATTTTGAACCAAACTCACTATTTATGAATTTAAAGGATATAATGGCTATCTCAGGGCAAAGCGGATTATTTAAGTTTATTGCTCAGGGACGAAACGGTGTGATTGTTGAAGGCCTGGTTGATAAAAAAAGGCAGAATGCTTCGGCTACATCGCGCATCAGCGCACTTGAAGATATTGCAGTTTACACTGAAGAAAAAGAGGTTCCTCTTGCTGAAGTTTTCAGGATTATTTTTAAAAGAGAAAATGGCGGAGCTGTAACGCTTGCTAAGAATACCGACGATCAGGTTAAGAAATACTTTGCTGAAATTCTGCCCGATTACGACCGCGATCGCGTATATGTGTCGGACATGAAAAAGGTAATTACCTGGTACAATCTGCTTCAGGGCCAGAATCTGGTCGATCTTGAAGTTGAAGAAAAGAAAGAAGAAACCACCGAAGAAAATAAAAAAGAAGAGGCAGCCGAATAGCTGCCTTTTTTATTTATCCTGTATTGTCTTACGACTTACGACTAAAATCTTACGACTAAACCCCATCCTGCTTTTTGGCTTCTTCCCAGTAAACATCCATCTCAGCGAGCGTCATATCCTTTAGCGATTTTCCTTTTTTCAGAGTTTGCGATTCGAGATAGTTGAACCTTTTTATAAACTTCTTATTTGTTCTTTCCAGGGCCATTTCCGGGTCAATGTTATATAAGCGTGCTGCATTTACCAGCGAGAAGAGAAGATCGCCAAATTCAGCCTCCATTTTCTTTGCGTCGCCACTTTCAAATTCCTGCCTCAATTCATAGAGTTCCTCATCAACTTTATTCCATATCTGGGTTCTGTCATCCCAATCGAAACCAACCGACCTTACTTTGTCCTGAATGCGATGTGCCTTTACAAGCGACGGAAGTGAAACTGGCACACCTGCCAGAATGGATTTATTGCCTTCCTTAATTTTCAGGTTTTCCCAGTTGTTCTTTACGTCGTCGGAGTTTTGGACTTCTACGGTTCCAAAAACATGTGGGTGACGGAAAATCAGCTTATCGCAAATTCCCGAGATAACATCAGTAATATCGAATTGCTTTTGTTCGGAGGCTATTTTGGCGTAAAATACGATGTGTAATAGAATATCGCCCAATTCCTTTTTTATATCCTGGTATTTGCCTTCCAGAATTGAGTCGGCAAGTTCATATGTTTCTTCAATGGTGAGGTGACGGAGGCTTTCCATGGTTTGTTCCTTATCCCAGGGACATTTGGCGCGTAGCTCGTCCATCACATCGAGCAGGCGTTTAAATTCTTCAAGTCGTTTATCCATATCCTAAAAAATAAAGGCCAAAGATAAGTCGAATATTTATAGGTTATTTAGTAATTGTGATGATTGAATAAAAACAAAAAACGGCAAGGTGCCTATTCCTGCCGTTTTCTTTTATAAATTTTCACCTCAGTGCGGTTTCTAGTTGTAAATGTTGATCGAATAATTAAATAACTATTTGTAAACCTAATATTGGAGTCCGCACCTCAGTAATAGCTTTCAATATTAAGTTACAGTAAAGATAGGCTGCTATTTTTTAAATTAAACCAACCAATTAACAATTGGTTGGTTTGAACTAGCAGCTGACATATAAATTAATGGCCCATATATTCTTCGTAGCTTAAGCGACGGTGTCCTCCGAATTTATATGTGGTTTCGGGATCACTGCCGAATACTGCTTCGAAGTAGATGCTGTCCTTATTAACAACCTTGGCATTGGTAATTTTCACCTGATCTTCATACCTTGTTCCAGGCATGGAAGTGAAATCGGCAGTTTCAAAACTTAGCCCTGATACACTTGCTTTGGCTTTTGCCTTGAAAGGCCAGAAGTTCCCGTTGTCATCAATCCAAATAGAGTCCTTACCAAATGATGAATTGTAAGTTTTCATAAAGAAAGGGCCGTATGAATCCTCCCCATATTGCACGGTAACGGTCCAGTCGCCGCTCAGAGGATAAGCCCAGTTGTATTCTTTTTCGTATTCTTTTTCGCAGGAAATTCCGATGAGTAAAAGGCCTACGAATAAGAGGGATTTTATAATTGTCTTTTTCATACGTACATAAATTAATTATTTAAACATGTTTAGGCTACTATTCCTCTTCCTTTACCAGGGTAACTTTAAAATCGTAGTTGCTTGAGGTATAGAAAGCATCCCAGGTGATGGTTCCTGTTGCCGGATCGTATTTGCCACCAACCAGTTCGTTAAGAGAGTCGCCCCAGGCAGGAGCTAAACTGCTGATATGGGTAATGGTATTATCAGCATTCAATATAAAATAGCCTGTCATAGCATAAGTAGGACCGTATTGATAGTTCGATCCCTGGTCGTAAAAGCCACCTAAAAAGTCGGAAACATAAAAGAATCCCGGTGCCATTTTCTGAATAGAAACATTTAACTCGGTATAAGCACGGGCAGGAGCTACGCGACTTACGCTTGAAATGTAGTTTCCGGAGAGATCGGTTGCAGGAGCTGCTGGATCAAAAACAATTACGGTTCTTTCTTCAGAAGACTCAAATCCATCGGAATTTTTGCCCGAATATGTTATGGTATAAACCCCTAATTTTGTTGCATCCACAGTACCATCAACTTCAACCGAAGCGGTAACATCTTTATCTCCTTCTTTAGCTACAAATCCTGGTTCGGTATAAGCTGTTCCGAGAGGAATGGTAACAACAGGACCATTCGTTAATTCAAAAGACAGGTAGCTTGTGGTGCGCGAAACTCCTTCGCTTTCCAGATCTCTTTCGCAACTGTAACCAACAATGAGCAGTGCGATATAAATTATATATTGAAGTTTTTTCATAATATTCATTTTAAAGAGTTTATAATGCCCACCAAACTTTTTCGTAGATGCGTTTCAGAGGGGGAGTGTTCGGATTCGATTTTCTTTCGGAATCAGGATACAGCAATCTTTGTGGTAATTGTGTTCCTATGGTGCTTACCGGCGAAACAGTAAAGAAATTGGGAAATCCTGTTCTGTTTTTATCGAAGAACGATTCAATTGCCCTTGTATTTGCAGCCGCAATCCATTTTTGAGTGATGATTGATTGCAAACCTTTATATTCGTAAACCCCGCCAGCCTGATAAAATGTTGGATTGGGAGTTAAACCGAACAGCGCGAAAGAAGCATCAATACCTTTTTTATAGTAGTCAATGGCAGCAGCTTCGGTACCATAACGTAACTGGGCTTCCGAAATCAGGAATAAAACTTCAGGAACCGAAAAGAAATACACAGGAGCCGTTGGGCTTACATTTGGCAACGACAGGTCCTTATAGCTTGCATATTGAGTTTGCGATTCACGGTAGAATCCTTGTGGAATTGCTACATAAACACCTGCATTTTCCGAAGGGGTGTAAATAGCTGCAAGACGCGGATCGGCAGCTTTCTTCAAAGTGTCCAGTAATGTGGCGCTGGCTGCAACGTTGCCCGACAAACGGTCGATAAATGTTTCGTAAAATGGATTACGGTTATCTTCTTCGTTTTTGAAGGCGATCATTTTAGCATCTTTTTCCAGAAAATTATTTTCGGCAAGTAATGCTTTAATCTGGGTTGCATATTTCTGAGCATCCACATTTACATAGCGCATGTAAATTTTTAATTTGAGTGTATTTGCAAACTTCTTCCAATCGTTTATCTGAGTGTTTGCGTTTGGCTCTCTTCCCGGGATACCGCCGAAAATAATATCCGACGATCCAACTACCGAAACATTGCTTCCGCTTAAATCGTGCGATACTGCTTCGTTAATCCGGTTTAGCAAACTATCGTACACCGCCGGTCCCGATTCCCACTTTGGAGTCAGGAAGCTCACTCCTTTCAATGCTTCTGCGAAAGGGATATCCCCGTACAAATCAGCCAACACCTGGAAAGTATAAGCCTGCATTAAGGTGGCAATCATGTAAAACGACCAGTCTTTGGTTTTCCGGGTTTCTTCACGGATGTATTCATAGTCCTCTAAAGCATCGTTGTATAACGATTGAAACTGAGTATCATAATCGCCTTCGGTGAGTGAAAATTCTTCCAGGTTCACCCATTGTGGAGAAGCTGTACTCTGAGTATAGTGCTGCGACCAAACCCCGCCTAAATGCTGATAATAACCGCCAATTACATAAGCAGAACCTGCCAGCGCACTTGGTAAAACAAGCCGGGGGGTAACTTCAGAGGGATTATTGGGGTTTGTATTGATGTCGAAAAAATCTTCACTGCAGGAAAATAAGGTGAGCGCAGTGAAGAGAATTGCTAACCATTTATTTTTGTTTTTCATAATGTGCTGTGATTTAAATTAAAAGGATAATCTAACACTAAAACCATAGCTGCGGGTTGATGGAATTGCACCATATTCTCCATAATCAGCTTCCAGGCCGTTTGAGTCGGCAAAGGTTGTTGCTTCAGGGTCGATAAAGTTGTTATCCGATGGAGTCCATAATAACAGGTTTCTTCCAATCAAAGAAATATCCGCATCCTGGATAAAGGTTTTATCCAGTAACCTCTTTGGAAGTCTGTAACTTATGGATACTTCGCGTAATTTCACAAACGATTTGTCTATAACGAAGTTCCGGCCAAACCGTGTTGCTCCGTATTGCTGATTGAAATATTGGTTGAAATTGTTGTCGAAACCACTGATAGGAACAGTATTTTCAATGTATTCGCCAGTTGCGGTGCGCTGTACAGAGTTTGGAATGATGAATGGCTGCCTGTCGTTATAAGTGGTTTGAGGGGCATTGCCAGTAAAATACATCATTTCTGCAGTACGAGAGTACATCAATCCACCCTGACGGATGTCGAAAAGCACATTGATTGCAAATCCCTTGTACGAAACTGAAGTTCCGGCTCCCATGATATAATCGTATTGAGAGTTTCCGTAAACTCTTCGGGTTGAAGAAGTCACGGGTAATCCGGCGCTGTTTACAACTATTCTGCCATCTTCGGTCATTTCGGGACCGTCGCCTTCGAATAATGCAAGAGGTTCACCAGGGCGACCAACGAAACCAATCGACGAAGTACCACCTAAGTTAATCTGATCCAGTCCTTCAGTAAGTTCTACCAGTTTGTTATTATTTTTGGTGTAGTTCCAGTTCAGCTTCCATTCAAAACTTCCGGTTCTTATTGGTACAACCGAAACCATTAACTCAATACCTTTATTTGTGATTTTACCAAGATTAAGGGTTTGACGGTCAAATCCGGTTGAAGAAGGTAAGGTCGCATTCCAGATGAGATCGGTAATGGTTTTATCGTAAACAGCCACATCCACATTAAATCTGGAGTTGAAGAAACGAAGGTCGGCACCGAGTTCTTTCTCAGTTGTGATCTCAGGTTGAAGTCCGTTGTTACCTATGCGGTTACTCAGTGTGAATGCATTTATATTGTTTAGGAGCGGGAAATTCAGATTCCGGTATCTGTCGGTTAAATTTCCCTGTACAAATACTGAGCGAATCAGGTATGGATCTGCATCGTTACCTGTTTTGGCGATACCACCTCTGATTTTACCGAATGTGAGAATCTTTTTGATATTGCTTCCCAGTAATTCGGAAAACGTGAAACTCATACTTACGCCGGGATAGAAGAAAGAACGGTTATCCTTGGGTAAAGTCGACGACCAGTCGTTACGGGCCAGAACGTTGAGGTTCAGAAATCCGCCCCAGGTTAAGTCCAGACTGCTGTATACACCTACAAGCCTTCTTTTGGAAGTTTCTTCGGTTACGGTAGGAGTTGACGAGCTGTTGGACAGGTTATAGAAATTAGGTATGTCCAAGCCGATTACCTGAGCTGTCTGGTCGCGCGATTCGCGTTGATTTAAGTTGTGACCAAAAAGAGCTGTGAGTTCAAGTTTATCGAAGAACGTCTTGTTAATGTTAATCATGAAATCGGTATTGATTTCAGAATTATAATAGGAAGCTTCGCGTACACGACCGCGTTCCCAGTTATAATTGGCACGGTTACTCAGTGTAATGGCACGGTACGATTTCAGTGTGGCATTTGAAACGTCAGAACCTAACCTGAAAGTGGTTTTAATCCACGGAGCAATTGCGTATTCAAGCGCAATATTGCCAAATAACCTGTTTTCAGTAAATTTATTACCATGCTCGTTCAAAACGTAATATGGGTTTTGAGAGTAGATTGAGTAATAATTATTTACGTCGTTAAATTTGTTATTGTAATCTTTCAGGTCCACAATACTAATGTCGCGCGGAGTCTGAAAGATTGCATCCATTACCGATTGTTCCTGTCCGGTAAATGCAATGCGGCTGTCTTTCTTAATATAGTTGAACGAACCGGAAACATCCAGCTTACTGCCAAATTTCGACGAACCGCGAATCGCGAAGTTGTTACGCTTGTACGAATCGCTTTCCCCGGGAAGAATACCATCGGCATTGATGTTGCCATACGATAAATAATAACTGGTTTTATCGTTTCCGTTGGTAACCGATATTGAATTGTTCAGCGTTACTCCTCTGTCGAAGAAATCTTTAACATTGGTTTTAAGAGCCGAGTAGGGTTTGATTTGCTGTTGATTGTCAACCACATGTCCCCAGATCCTGGTTTTATTATCGAATCTTGGACCCCAGCTGCCATTTTCTTCCAGGTTAGCTTCCAGTGTGCCGTCGTACCAGCCCTGACCATACTCATTCTGTAACTCCGGTATCCTTAAAGGATCTTCAAAAGTTGTAGAACTTGCGATCTCAATTTTAGCACCTTTTCCGGCCTGGTTAGCACCTTTTTTGGTGGTTATAATAATTACCCCGTTTGATGCCCTTGAGCCATACAATGCAGCACCCGAGGCTCCTTTCAGTACCGTAATCGATTCAATATCTTCAGGGTTGATGTCGTTGGCACGGTTTCCGAAGTCCATACCTCCGTTTATGTCGGTTTCTCCGATCAAACGGTTACTGATAGGTACACCATCAATTACATATAAGGGTTGGTTGTTACCGCCCAGAGATGAAAAACCTCTCAGCAAAACTCTTGAGGAAGAACCAGGCTGACCCGATGCTGATGAAATATTTATACCAGCAACTTTTCCCTGAAGAGCATTCATGGCATTCCGGCTTCCCGATGCAGTGATGTCACTGCTCGAAACGCTCGTGGCAGAATATCCTAAATTCTTTTCGGCCTTGCGAATTCCCAGGGCTGTTACCACTACCTCTTCCAAACCGGTTGAAGTGGGATCTAGGGCCACATCAATTGTAGGACGGCCACCAATGGCCAATTCCTGCGAAACCATCCCCACATAACTAAATACAAGTGTTTCAGAACCTGCAGGAACATTAATGGTATAGTTTCCATCAATATCAGCAGTTGTTCCAACTGTACTTCCCTTAACAATCACCGTAGCTCCCGGTAGTGGGGTACCATCTTCCGACGAAGTGATTTTCCCCCGTACCTGAACTGTTTGCGCTTCAATTCCAATCCACCCCGTAAGGGCCAGGATAAAAAATAATAAGAATCTTCTCATATAGATTTCTTTTAGGTTTAAATAGAATGAATTTTACCAAAGCACAATAACCGACTATTATTAGTGCATTCAAAGATGGATTTTGCGGATGGTTGTATTGAGTTAACAATTGGCGGAAAGTACCGAATAATTGGGGATAGAAAATTATTTTACAAAAAACTTAGCGTATTTTTTACGCTAAGTTTGGATTTGTATTTCTTTATTCATAATTTCGTCTCGTTAACAACTACTTATGACACGCTTAAATCCCCATGTATCAGTCGACTGTGTAGTTTTTGGATTCGATTCCCGAAAGCTGAAAGTGTTGTTGATTGAACGTGAAAAAATAAGTTCCGAAGACGAAAAGTCGCACAAGCTGAAACTCCCGGGGAGTTTAATTTTTGAAAATGAAGATCTGGACGAATCAGCATACCGTACCCTTAAGGAACTAACAGGTTTGGACAACATATATCTGAAGCAGTTTCATGTTTTTGGATCGCCCAACCGGCTTACTCCCGAAGAAGATCTCAATTGGCTAAGAAGCACCAGTAATACAAATGTCGACAGGGTTGTCACCATTGCTTATTATTCATTAATAAAGCTGCAGGACAGCGATCTTACCGAAAAGCGGATATGGCATCCGGTTGACGAGGTGCCCGAACTGGTATTCGACCATAATATAATCGTTAAAATGGCTCTTGAGGAACTCCAACGGGAAATCCGCACCGAACCTATTTGTTTTGAGCTTCTTCCTAAAAAGTTTACGATTAGGCAGATGCAGGATCTGTACGAAGCCATTCTGGGAGTGAAGATGGACAACCGGAATTTCAGAAAGAAAATTATACCGTTGAAATTTTTGGTTCTTCTCAATGAGAAGGAAAAAGGGGTCAGCCACAAGCCTGCCCAGCTTTACAAATTCGACCGGAAACTTTATGAAAAGCACCGGAAGGAAATCAGCGGTTTTAATTTATAAGCAATCAATTTACTCAACTAAATACTCTATACTAATTATGTATTTACTAGGATTCGACATCGGAAGTTCATCGGTAAAAGCCAGTCTGGTAAAGACCGATACCGGAAGTTGCGCTGCCAGTGCATTCTTCCCAAAACAGGAAATGGCAATAAAGGCTCAGAAGCCCGGCTGGGCAGAGCAGGATCCTTTGTCGTGGTGGGAGAATCTGAAACTTGCCACCCGTGAGGTAATGCAAATAGCTAATGCAAAGGGATCGGATATTCAGGCCATTGGTATTTCTTACCAGATGCATGGCCTGGTTTGCGTGGATAAAAATAAGGAAGTTCTTCGTCCATCCATCATTTGGTGCGACAGCAGGGCTGTGCCGGTTGGAGAGAAGGCATTCAACGAAATTGGAAGCAATCATTGCCTGGAACATCTGTTGAATTCGCCTGGAAACTTTACCGCCTCAAAGCTCAAATGGGTTAAGGAAAATGAGCCTGCGCTCTTTGAAAGGATTTACAAAATAATGCTGCCGGGCGATTACATTGCCATGAAACTTACCGGAGAAATTAACACAACCATATCGGGCTTGTCCGAAGGTATTTTCTGGGATTTTAAGAATAACAGCCTTGCCGATTTTCTTCTAAATCATTACGGATTTAAAAAGGACCTGATTCCTGATATTCTGCCAACATTTTCTGAGCAAGGGAGGGTAAATGCTGCTGCCGCGGCCGAACTTGGATTAGCCGAAGGTATTCCTGTAGCTTACCGGGCAGGTGATCAGCCCAATAACGCTTTTTCGCTCAATGTTATAAAACCCGGCGAAATTGCTGCCACAGCGGGAACTTCGGGAGTGGTTTACGGTGTTTCGGATACGGTGAAATACGATCCGCAATCGCGTGTTAACACTTTTGCCCATGTGAATCATACTCAAAATCTCACCCGGTTGGGTGTTTTATTATGTATCAACGGAACCGGTATTCTGAATTCGTGGGTGAAACGCAATGCCGGATTTGCAGATAGCAGCTATGAGGCAATGAATGAGGTTGCAGCCTCGGTTCCTGTTGGCTCCGATGGTTTGGTAATCCTTCCTTTCGGTAACGGCTCCGAAAGAGTATTGGGAAATGCAAACCCAGGAAGCTGGTTTGGAAATATCAATTTCAATATACACTCCAACAGGCATATGTTAAGAGCAGCGCAGGAAGGAATTGTTTTCTCTTTCCATTATGGAATGGAGGTGATGAAGGAAACAGGAATTCAGCCTGCCGTAATTCGTGCCGGAAATGCCAATATGTTCCTGAGTCCGATATTCCGTGAAACACTGGCGGGAGTTAGTGGAGCGTCCATAGAACTTTATGATACCGACGGTGCGCAGGGTGCTGCTAAAGGTGCAGGAGTAGGAGCCGGAATTTATAAATCGTTCGAGGATGCTTTCAAAGGATTGAAAAAAATTAAAACGATAGATCCTGACAATTCCAAAAAGCAGCAATACCAGGAGGCATATCAGAACTGGCTCGGCACTTTACTTAAAATCA
>JAJYAG010000034.1 GCA_021779665.1 Bacteroidota bacterium
ATTTTGGTTGAAAATAATTGTTTCGATTTTGTATCAGAAAAAACAAAAAGCCCGTAAATCATAAGATTTACGAGCTTTTGTTTTGGGTTGTTACCCATTTTGTCGGGGTGAACCGACTCGAACGGTCGACCACTTGCACCCCATGCAAGTACGCTAGCCAACTGCGCCACACCCCGATTTGCTTTTAAAACTTAAATTTCTAAAAGCCCTGCAAAAATAATCATCTGTTGCAATTCTGCAAAATTTTCATGATTTTTATATTGGCATAAATATTGGCATTGACTGTCGCAAATAAAAATAATCAAAGAATATGAGCTTATTTAAACCATTGGAGAATCTGGAATCGAAAAGCCCTTCTGCAAAACCTGAAGGCGAAGCCGAACATGTAAAGTGTTTAATTCTTGGCTCCGGTCCTGCCGGATATACTGCAGCTATATATGCTGCACGTGCCAATTTGTCACCAGTTATGTACGAAGGTCTGCAACCGGGCGGTCAGCTTACTACTACCACCGAGGTTGAAAACTTTCCAGGATATCCCAATGGTATTACCGGTCCCGAGATGATGGAAGATCTTAAGAAACAGGCTACCCGATTCGGAGCCGATATTCGTTTTGGATATGCAACTTCTGTCGATTTTTCAGGATTGCCTCATAAAGTTATAGTGGACGAAAAGAAAATCCTCACTGCCGATTCTGTTATCATTGCAACAGGAGCTACTGCAAAATATCTGGGACTGCCTTCCGAAGAGAAATTCAAAGGATTTGGCGTTTCTGCATGCGCTACCTGCGATGGATTTTTCTACCGCGGAAAAGTGGTTGCCGTAGTAGGGGGTGGTGATACTGCCGCTGAGGAGGCTACCTATCTGGCTGGATTATGTAAGAAAGTTTATATGATCGTTCGTAAGGATTATTTAAGAGCATCCAAAGCTATGCAGCATCGCGTTGCAAATACGGCTAACATTGAGGTGCTTTATGGCCATATTACAAAAGAAATTATTGGCGACGATATGGGTGTTAACGGCGCTATCCTGACTAATGCAGAGGGTAAAGATGTTAAGATTGATATTGATGGGTTCTTTGTAGCTATCGGACACGAGCCAAACAGCACCATTTTCCGTCCGTATCTCGAAGCCGATGAAACAGGTTACCTCAAAACAATACCGGGAACAACTAAAACCGATGTTGAAGGGGTGTTCGCATGTGGCGATGTTCAGGATAAATATTACAGGCAGGCAATTACTGCAGCCGGAACAGGTTGTATGGCTGCTCTGGATGCTGAACGTTACCTGGGCGAAAAGGGCGCGCATTAGTTTTTAATTTGTAACCTTTAAGAATGGCGTAATGTCTGATAAGATGTTACGCCATTCTTATTTTAGAAGGTTTATTTGCTTGTTTACCGGTGTATTTATTGGTTTACCCGATTTCACCATTCTGCTAAAATATTTTGAAGTAACTTTATAAAGCCAGGCGATAAATTACGTTATTGATATACATATAAATTGAAATGAAAGAAGTTAACAGGTTTTTGTGGGCCATCTCTGGCCATCAGAGAGATATAATTCAGGAAACCAAAGTAGATAGTTACAGGGCTACAGTTGTTGGAGCAATTTTGTTAATGGTTGGTATTTATGCCACACTTGCGTGGACTTTCTTTTTCTCTACTGTAATGGAGAGCACATTGCTAGCTTTAATATGCGGATTGTTTGCAGGCTTTTTTATTTTACTTTTCGACAGGGCGCTTATTTGTTCCATTTCTTATGGGAAGAAGAATTTTTGGGCATTGAGCTTTCGTTTTACTTTGGCACTCATATTAGGTATTTTCCTTTCCCAGCCCATTATTTTGAAATTATATGAACCGGATATTAAAAGAGAAGCTGCTATTTTGGTCGATAGAAAGAATCAGGAACGAAAAAAGGAGATAGAACAGCTTTATGGCAGGGAAATATCGGACCTGCAGGCTCGCAAAAAGCAAATAAACGATGCTATCAGCAATAAGCAGGAGCAACTTTTAATTAACGAAGATGCTTTTAAGAAAGAAATGGATGGCAGCGGTGGAACCGGACGTTGGGGTTATCATACCGTTTCACAAAAGAAGGAAAGTATTTACAAAAAGGATCTTGCTGAACTTGAAGAACTGAAAAACCAGACTCAACCGGAATTAAAAACTATTGACACACGCCTGGATACTATTCAGGCTGATATTAACCGGCAACTGTTATCGTTTGTGAGTGCCACTCAGAACCAGGGTTTTCTTATACAGGCCGAAGCGCTTCAATCGTTGCTTAAAAGTGACAAAACAAATACGCTTGTAAGCCGGTATTACCTGTTGATGGTTATTCTGACGCTTATTGAGTTATCTGCTCTTATTTCCAAACTAATTCTGGAAACAGGAAGCTATGGCCGAAAAGTCGATTACTATATAGACAAGGAGAAAAAGGAAATTGATGCTGATAAGGAATTATTTACCAATAAGATTGATAATTACCGGTCACTTACCCTTGAAAGGGAAACAAGTGTGATTAAGGAATTTTTCGAAAAGACCAACTCTGTAAGACAGGGAAAAATGGACGATATCATCAGAACCTGGCAGGAAGACAGCCATCAAACTTACAGTAATACCTGGGGAATTATGCAGAATAAGCTGTTTATTCATAATCCTGAGAAAGTTGAAATTGCACCGAATGAAGACTTGGAAAATAAGAACTGATAAAAAGAAGCCAGCAATCAGTCTTAATCCTCATTGCTGGCTTGGTTAACTTCTTTTAAGCAATTATCATCTCAACAATAGAATAGTTCCGGTTTTGGTTTCTATTCTTCCGTCAAATGTTTCAATTTTGATGGTATACACATATGAGTCAACCGGTTGTGGTTTCCCCTGGTAGGTACCGTCCCATCCACGGGAGGTGTCGGTACTCGAAAATACCATATTGCCCCATCTGTTATAGATTTTAAATTCGAGCAACTGCTTTATATTGTATCCCTGAACTTTGAAAATATTATTCGGCTCGGCGCCCGATGGTGTGAAAGCTGAAGGAACATCAAATGCTTTTTCGCCTTCCTTAATGCTTATGTTAATAACAGTATCAATTGTAAAGCAATTGTTTTTGTCTTTTACCTGCAGGTTATACGATGTGTTCAGTCGGGCTGTCGAAACAGGATCGGGACATTCAGCACATGAAAGAAAATCTGCCGGCGACCACTTTATTTTAGCTCCTTCCTCAGTATTTACTTTTAATTGAATGGGTCTTCCTGCAACAAATGTTCCCGACTCAGCTTCAATTTCAAGTACCGGTTTTTTCTGAACAGTAATTTCTATAGAATCTTTCTTAAAGCATTGCGAAACGGGTTCAGTCGCAAAAACTATGTACTTAATTGATTCTGTAGCATTGGAAATAGGGTCCGGGGTAGCCGGAGAGCTTAAATAAGTTGTCGGCTCCCATCTTACGGTATGGTTACTCAATGCTTTTAGAGATGCATTTCCTCCGAAACAGATGGTTGTATCGTTGCTTACGG
Source organism: Bacteroidota bacterium (assembly GCA_021779665.1). GTDB lineage: Bacteria > Bacteroidota > Bacteroidia > Bacteroidales > JAAUTT01 > JAAUTT01. The sequence goes on from JAJYAG010000034.1 coordinate 3,513, forward strand.
ATAACGTAGGGAATCTGCTCACAACTATGTATTGTTCGGTAGTGTCTTTGCAACCCTGTAACCCGGAAGTAGCAAGAGTTACTTTGTAAATTCCGGGGGCAAAAAGATGCGTTGGCGATTGAGTTGTGGATGTGTTTCCATCACCGAAATTCCAGTTGTAAGTTGTTGCTCCCAACGACGAATTCTGGAAAGAAATAGTAGTTCCTTCACAAACCGAAGTGTCAGCCACGTTTATGCCAGCTGTAACTTCATAGATATGAATTGTTTCTTCAACCGGGGGAGGGATACATTTTCCATTATCGCCAAATAAAATAAGCTTGGCTGTTTTGTTACCTACCGAAGTATATCTGTGTTTAACCGGATTGGCTTTTGAAAGATTTCCATCGCCAAGGTCCCACTCAAAGCTGTAAACATTTGCAGTGTCGTTGGATAAGGTATAGGTTATTTCGTCACCCTGACAAGCTTCCTTAGGAGTCACTGCAAAGTGTCCAGTTGGTCCTGTAATTTTTATCTGTCTGCTAAAAGTATCCAAACATCCAAAGGTTGTCTGGATTTCAAGTGTGGCAGTATAAGTTCCTGGTTCTGTGTAGTTGTAATAGGTTTTTTCCAGATACCCGGATGAGGTATTGTCGCGATGACCATAATACCATTTGCCACTCGAAACAGTTTTGCTTCCTCCAACATGGGTCAATGTATCCATTCGCGGATAGCAATTAAAAACGGTGTCGGAAGCTGTAAAGCGAGCATCTGCTTTCTGAACCTGAATATAGCTGTTGTACTTTGATTCTTCGGAACAGCCAAATTTGTAAACTTTCAGACTTACGTCGAAGCTGCCACTGTCGGCATATATAAACTTGGTGGGCTTTTCAACTGACCTTACTATTTTACCATTTCCGAAGTCCCATATTGCGCTGTCGGGATCAGGATATTCAAGGAGGAATTGAACTTCACTTCCGGCGCAAACCTGAGTTGAAGTTATAGCACTAAAACTTGCAGTAGGAACGGCCGTCGAAATTTTCTTTTCAAATTTTGCTTTGCAGCCAAAGTCATCGGTTACATTTAAGGTCACCAGATATTCTCCCGGGAGCCCAAATGTATTATTCACGGTGTTTGCTTTTGATGTATAATTTAAAGTATTACCATCACTAAAATCCCACTCCCAGTATATTAACGGATGAACATCGGGAGTTGAAGTGTCGGTAAAGGTAACGGGTAATGGAGAACATCCTTCTGTGCGGTTTGCTGTAAATCCTGTAACTGGCTTATAAACTCTGATAGGCTTTGAAATTGAATCCACGCAACCATCTTCGTAAAAAGCATAGAGCTTAACCTGAAAGTTTCCACCGTTTGCAAAACTGTGCGATACTGAATCTTTATGCGTACGTATCATTTGAGAGTTGTCTCCAAAGTTCCAGAGATACTTTTCAGTACACGAATTATGAATTGTATGAGAGAGTTTGCTGTTGAAATATACAACATCGCCTGCACAAACTTCAGATTTAAGATTGAACGCTGGCTGATGGTTCCTAACTTTTACAGCACGGGTTACAGTATCGGAACAAGCTCCGTTAAAAGTTATAAATTTTACGGTATAGTCACCTTCTGCCGAATAGAAGTGCGTAAGTTGCAGGTTAGCCGTATTACTGCTTTCGTCTCCAAAGTCCCATTTAAACGATGTTGCTCCCTGGGCAGCAGCTTTAAATGTTATAGCCCGTGTCAGGTTACAGGTGGTGCTATAGTTGAAATCGCCAACAGGACCATCATTTTTAACTGCATCGGGTTTTTCTGTTTCCGAGAAGCAACCATTGCTTTCTGCTATTAATTTAACAGGCAGAGAACCAAAATCTGTTTTCATAAATAATGATGGATTCTGGACCTCGGGGCAAACAGGAACACCTTTTCCGCCGATGGAGTAATGCCAACGGTTGGCACCTGCCGGTGAAAGGTTTGTAAATTCAATTTTTTGAGACGAACAGATAATGGTGTTATTTACACTGAAATCCGGAGTAACCGTATTTCCAACTTTAATGGTTACAATATAAGATTCATCAATACATCCTTCGCTTGTTTCTGCAATTAATTTGGCTTCATAAATTCCTGGTGTATTATATATGTGCGATGGATTTGTGGATTCGGTGCCATCGCCAAATTTCCAGGTTCTCTTTGAAATGGGGTCTGTACTTTGGCTTATATCTGTAAAGTTTACAGTGAGAGGAGCACATCCCTGAGCTGTTGAAACAGTAAATAAAGCCGTAGGCTGATGAACAATAAAATCCTTTTCGGTACTGTCCTGACAACCATTGGCTGTTGTTACAGTAAGCTTAACCGGATAATTAAAAGCCTCGTGAATTACATACTGGTCTTTATCTGCTGGCTGGGTATAAGTTTTAACAACATCTTTGGTGTTTGCAACTGAGGCATCATGAAATGTCCATTTGTAAGAGGTACTGTTTGCCGACGATTGATTGGAAAAGGAGACTGTTGATGAAGCATTACACGATTTGTCGGGCGAAATGTTGAATGCTGCAGTTGCTTTTTCAACAGTGATATTCCATGAAACTGTATCAGCGCAGGAGCCCCCCGGAGCTGCTATCAGCTTAACTTTATAATTTCCGGCATTGTAATAACTATGTTTTCCGGTTGATGATTCGGAAGTTGAGTTGTCGCCAAAATCCCAAAGAATATTTGTGCTTCCTGCGGTCTGACTTGAAAAGTCTATTTCACCGGCACATACAATATTATTATTGGCAATACTTTTTGATCCTTGTTTCAGTGTACCTAATGCTTTCACCTCTCCAATAACTATCGAGGTGCCGTCTAATGTGTTGGAGCATCCATAGCTTGAATTGACAGTTAGCTTAACATTATAGGTTTTAAAAGCACTATATGTGTTTGACGGACTCTGTAATGTTGAGGTTTTTCCATCTCCAAAATCCCAGCTGTAAGTAAGAGTGCCTCCCCCTGTTGAGCTATTTGTAAATTTAATTGTGGCAGGTACAACACAAGCCGTTGAAGGTGTTGCAACAAAACTTACAGATGGTTTTTCTACCAGGTCGATTAATTTAATACTATCTCTTATGGATTTACAACCATTAGCGTCCGTAACTTCCAGATAAACATCATACTTTCCGGCAGAGGTATAGGGAACCATGGGGCTTAAATCTGAACTTACAACACCATTCCGGAAATCCCAGTTTCGTTTCGTTATATTGGCACTCCCGGCAACAGATGCATCGGTGAAGGTTATATTCATTGGTACACAACCTTTTGAAGATGGGCTGACTGTGAAGTTTGCTTTAGGATTTTTAAACACAGTTATGTTTACCTTAGAGGTACTGGTTTGGGTTCCGTTTGAAACTGTTAGTGATGCCTCTACCGTTCCAGACGCGGTATAATAAGCTACCGGATCCTTCTCAGTCGATTCATTACCATTGCCAAAAACCCATTTGTAAGTCAACGTACCCGTTCCGGTACTATTGTTTTTAAAAGTTACCTTGAGTGGTGAACATCCTTTATCAACGTCGACAGTAAAACTAGCAGTAACTTGAGCAGTGGAATTGGAGAAAAACAGTAAGGCCAGCCAGCATGTCAGGAGTGTTTTTATAGTCTTCATTCAAAAAAAATGTTTGGATGAAAATTAGGTTTTGTTATACGAATAATTAAAAAAAAGCCTGTATTGCATTGAAATCAAAAATTTTTTGTAACAAACTAATTTATTTACGTATACTATCGAAAATCAAAAAAGTTAGCGAAATTGCAAACTTTAAAAACAATACTACTGTCAAGCCTGATTTTTACCGTGGGTAGCCTCCATGCTCAGGACATCCATTTTAGCCAGTTTTATAATCTTCCAATGCTTATAAATCCGGCTTCTACTGGGAATTTTGATGGCGACTGGCAGGCATCTGCCGGCTATAGAAATCAATGGAAAGCTATAGCTCAGCCATACCGTACTCTGGCAGGATCATACGAGAGACAATTCTATATTAAAAGTCACCACATCAGTGGCGGCCTTTTTATATTGAACGACAACTCGGGTAATATTGCCCTTAAGTCGAACCAGTTTGTATTATCAGGTGCCTACCACCGCACAATTTATAATCATAAATTGCATGGAGGTATTCAGGTTGGTTATGTGCATAAAAGTGTTGATTACGGAAGTAATACCTTCCCCGATCAATGGGATCCCAACCTCGGTTATTATAATCCAGCCCTGAGCACCGGAGTTGAGAACGGCGACAGACTTTCGTATCTGGATGTCAATTTTGGATTGATGTGGCAGAAGAAGTTTGGGAAGTTTCTGCCCGAAGGCGGTTTTTCGTTATACCATATTAATAATCCCAAAGAAAGTTTCTATGATGCCGACGTTCGTCTTCCCATGAAAATGGCTTTTAATGGAGCTGTTAAATATGATGTATCATCCAGTTTTTTTGTAACCCCGCGGCTTCTATTATTAAATCAGAAGAAGGCTAAGGATTATATTTTCGGAGCAAATGCAGGAGTAACCATTTCTCCAAATGCATCGGGCGTTCGTGAAGCTGGAGCTGGCTTGTTCTTACGTAATACGCTGGCCAGCAATACCGACGCGGTAATTGTAAATGTCAGCGCTCTTGTGAGAAATATTCAGATTGGTATAAGTTACGACTTGAATATTTCCTCTCTTAAAGCATATTCAAATAGTAGGGGAGCCTTTGAAATAACTTTGATTTATCGTAGTTTAAGTACAATATTAAATACATTCACCATTCCCTGTGAAAGATATTAAACATTTTATCTGGTTCGTTTTACTCCAGGCTGTTTTTATTGGAGTGAGTGCTCAGAGTAAGTCTGGGGAACAATGGCTTTCGGCAGGACAGTTGAAAAATTTTGCCAAAAACGCCGATCGCTTAGGCGATGTGTATACAGCAATCGATTATCTCGAAAGGTATTGTAAAATTAAACCAAAAGATGCTGAACTTAGTTTTCGTCTTGCCGAATTGTATCGTATTTCGCGTAATTACGAGAAAGCAGCGCCTCAATATGCAAAAGCATATAAAAATGCTCCCGATAAATTCCCGGTAGCTCTTTTCTATCAGGCTCAAATGTTGAAATCGCTTGGGAAATACGACGAGGCTAAAGAAATGTTTACCAAGGCTCAGCGTAAGCTAAAGGATTTCAGGAGTGAAACTATTACCAGTGCTGTGCTTAAAGATGAAATAAAGGGTTGTGAAACGGCAAGTGCTATCATTAACGCGCCGGTAAAAGTTTCTATGGATCACATGAATTCGACCATCAATAAACCGCATATCGAATTCTCGCCTATTCCTTTCAACGATACTATTCTTATTTACGCTTCTCTAAAGCTCGATTCAGTTAACAAATTCAATCGCGATAATCCTGGGATTTTACCTGTACGTCAGTTTTATACTGCTAAAAAAGTCGAAAACGACTGGATAGGAGGCGAAAAATTTTCTGATGTAATTAGTATTCCCGGAGTTGAAACCGGAAACGGCTCCTTTTCGAGAGATGGTAAACGTTTCTTTTTTACCCGTTGCGGCCGGAATTGGCAAAATAAAATGAAATGTGATATTTATATGTCCGAGAAGGTTGGGAATTCATGGTCGCAGCCACAACGATTGAACGACCTGATTAACATGCCCGATTATACTGCCACGCAGCCTACAGTAGGCACAACATCAAAATCGAATTTCGACATTCTTTATTTTGTAAGCGACCGCCCAGGAGGCAGGGGAGGGATGGATATCTGGTACTCCATTTATAATCCGAAAAAAAAGGAATTTCTTGCGCCTAAAAACTGCGGTATGAAGATTAATACAGCGGGCGACGAGATTACTCCTTTTTACGAACATTCAACCCGTACGCTTTATTTCAGCTCTGCTGGTTTAGCCGGTTTGGGAGGACTTGATATTTTCCAGTCAATGGGAGAACAGCGTAAATGGTACACTCCGTCAAATGTTGGTTATCCGCTTAATTCAAGTTACGACGATCTTTATTTTACAACATCCCGAAGCAGAGAAGAAGGCTTTTTAACATCTAATCGCCCTGGAGGAGAAGCACTGCATAATCCAACCTGCTGCGACGATATTTATCATTTCCGTTGGACCGACTTTATCAGGCTCGACGTTACCGGACAGGTTTTTCCTAACGAAAAAACCGAATACGGGCCCAAAAAGAACTATAACGATTTCAATTTCATGAAAGCAGCCGATTCAATTAAACCTATGCAGGGGGCAATTATCGGTCTTTATATGATTGATAAGGAAACCAAAGAAAAGGTGTTTATAGACCGCGATACTACTGATATAAGCGGTAAGTATCATTTTGATCTTTTGCCTAATAAGGATTATAAATTCGAAATGGAAGGCTTTCAGTATTTTAACGAACAGGTGCATCTTTCTACTGATATGATTACTTTTTCGTTTACCATTGAAATGCCGCCTATTTGGGTGAACGTTATTACCGATGATCCAATTGTTCTCAAGAATGTATACTATGCGTTCGACGATGCAACCCTTTCGGATGCTGCTAAAAAAGAAATTGATAAAACTCTGCTGGAGCTGATGCAAAAAGCCCCCGACTTGATCATTGAAGTTGGTTCTCACACTGATAGTCTTGGGAATAGTGAATACAACAAGAAACTTTCGCAGCAACGTGCTGATAATGTGATTAACTATCTTGTAAGTAAAGGTATAGAGAAAAAGCGTTTAACAGCTGTTGGTTATGGTGCCGATAAACCAGTTGCAAATAATTTCAACAAAGATGGAACTGACAATGCTGAAGGCCGCGACAAAAACAGGAGAACGGAATTCAGGGTAACTGGCACTTTGAGTTCTAAAACTGATGACATTGATGTTGGAGAAGACACTAATTAAAGCCCAAAACATGAAGAAGCTTTTATTTTTAATAATAACAGGTATAGCGTTTTTTCTAAATGGAATTAAAGCTCAGGATGGAACTTGTGGAACTTCTGTCAGTGCTGCCCAGATAACTTTGGAAAACGGCATCAGTTTGCTGCCTTTAAAGTCTTACGAAAGCTTATCCCAGATAAATACTGAACTATCTGTTACAGTCTATATTATCAAAGACGATGCTGGGCTTAATGGTATTGATGGTGCTGCAATCAATACTGCATTTACAAAACTCAATGCTGCCTTTTCTTCAGTTAAACTGAAGTTTAGAATTTGCAATACGTTTTATATCAATAACTATCAGTTCAATAGTATAAATGTCCAGAATGAAAAGGACCTTACAACTCAGTATATTTCCAAAAATACTATAAACCTATATTTTGCTTCAACATTGACAGATAAAGAAGGTAATTTAGTCCCGGGGTATACCTATATGCCAGCTGACCAGGCTGATGCAATTTTCATAGATAAGGATTTCATTGCTGGCAATGAGTTAATTCACCAGTTTGGACATTTTCTGGGATTATATCATACACACGAAATTATTTTTGGTGCTGCACTTGTTTATGATGCCAATTGTATGAAAACAGGAGACTGTTGCTGCGATACTCCGGCAGACCCCGGAATAACAGGAGTTATTGATAATAAATGCGATTATACCGGAAGTGCCAAGGATTCCAAAAACAATTTTTATGTTCCTTCAATTAACAATTACATGTCGTTGGGAAACGATGCATGCAGGTGTGTTTTCACCAACGACCAGTTGAACAGGGTGATATATACTTTGAAAAATCAGAAAAAATATCTTTGGTAAATTTTTCGATTATTTTTCGGAACAAACCATTATGATCATCTTGCATGCATTTGTATTTTTCATTCCACACGACTTATGGAAATACATACACGCGTCGTTAAGTTTTTCCAGTTTATAGAAAGCCATTCCAAGATTATAATAGGTAACTGCACTGTTAGGGTTCAACTCATCAGCACGTAAAAAATCGTTGACAGCAGGTTCATAGTTGCCCATTTGATAGTTAGTTAAACCCCGGCTGTAAAATGCGTTGGCATTCGTGGGTTCAAGTTCTGCAGCTTTATTAAAATCGGCCAGAGCTGGTTCATATTCCTGAAGGAATTGATAAGCAATCCCTCTGTTATAATAAGCTGTAAATGTATTATTCTTTTCATTCAGACTTAAGGCTTTGTCAAAATCGGATAAGGCTTTTGAATATTTCTCTTTACTGTTGTTCAAAAGCCCCCTTGCAATAAAAAGTTCTGCACTTGAAGGAAAAGCTGCAATGGCGTTATCGAGAACTTTGTAGGCCTCTTTAGCATCGCCTAGCAAGTTATATGCTTTTGATTTTCCAATATAGGCCTGAAAATTTGATTTGTTAAGATCTGTTGCTTTGTTGAAAAGAGCTATAGCGCCCGCATAATCTTTATTAGATACCAGGATTTCACCTTTGGTAGTGTTTGTAATATCACTCTGAGGAGCCAATTTCAAAGCCGATTCGGCAAAGTTTAAAGCTTCTGAAAAATTCCCAAGACCATTGTTGGCAAGTGCACTACCACATAAGGCCTGAATGCTTGATGGATTTTCCTGCAGAGCCTGGGTAAAATCATTCAAAGCTTCTTTAAAATTCTTCTTCAGAAGGTTTGCATTACCTGAAGCAATTAAAGTCGGGTTTTGGGCAATTAAGTTACTTCCTAAAAAAGAAAAAAGAAAAAGTAAAAATAAACTCCGGTACATTCTTAAAAGTTTTCCCTAAAGTTAATTTTTTTTTGATACAAAAAATATAGAAGAATCTATTCTCCAATTATTTTCACGAGTACTCTTTTGCTTCTTTTGCCATCGAACTCACCGTAAAATATTTGCTCCCAAGGTCCAAAATCGAGTTCGCCATTTGTAACGGCCACAACTACCTCACGCCCCATAATGGTTCTTTTTAAGTGAGCATCGGCGTTGTCTTCAAACGAGTTATGCTTGTATTGTGAGTAAGGTTTTTCGGGAGCAAGTTTTTCAAGCCACACTTCAAAGTCGTGATGCAGCCCCGCTTCATCGTCGTTAATAAAAACGCTGGAAGTAATATGCATAGCATTCACCAATAACAGCCCTTCTTTAATACCGCTTTCGCGAAGGCATTTCTGAACATCGGGGGTGATATTCAGAAGTTGTCTTCGCGAAGAGATATTGAACCATAGTTCTTTACGATAGCTTTTCATTAACAGTTAAAGCTTAAGATCCTGAATAATGTTCTGGATTTTATCAGATAATTTTTTCTCTACTTCCTTGTATTCTGCAATGCAGTTTAGCTTTTCCTTTACACCAAAGTAGAATTTGATTTTAGGTTCAGTTCCCGAAGGACGAATCGAAATTTTAGAGCCATCCTGGGTTACAAACTGCAAAACATTTGACTTGGGTTGATGTATGGGTTCTTTGATTCCATGAATTACATGTAACGACACTTGTTTCTGGTAATCGTGAATCATGGATACTTTGGATCCATTAATTTCTTTCGGTGGATTTTTCCTGAAGTTATCCATCATTTTCTGGATTTCTTCAGCGCCTTCTTTACCTTTTTTAGTTACCGATAAAAGTGATTCTTTGTAGAATCCGTAACGGATGTAAATTTCTTCCAGAAGATCCATCAGCAACATCCCCTGATCCTTCGCCCAGGCGGCTGCTTCGGCTATTAAGGCACACGACATAATAGCATCTTTGTCGCGAACAAATTCTCCGGCGAGGTATCCGTAGCTTTCCTCTCCACCGCCGATGAAATTCATTTTACCTTCATTCTGCTTGATAATTTCGGCAATATATTTAAAACCTGTTAAAACGTCGTAGCAGGGAACATTAAAATCCATGGCCATTTCTGCCAGAAGTTCCGTGGTAACAATGGTTTTAACAATATATTCTTTGCCTTTCAGTTTCCCGGTTTCTTTCCATCTTTTCAACAGATAATAAATGAGGATGGTAGCAGCCTGGTTCCCGTTGAGCAAAGCAATTTCGTTATTACGTAAACGAACAGCAAGGCCAACACGGTCTGCATCGGGATCGGTAGCCATAACCAAATCGGCTCCTGTTTCCTTCGCTTTCTTGATTGCCATATCCAATGCAGCAGATTCTTCCGGGTTAGGAGAGTGAACAGTAGGGAAGTTGCCGTCCGAAACATCCTGTTCAGGCACATGGATGATATTGCGGAAACCCATTTTATTCAGTACCATTGGAACCAGTTTTACACCTGTTCCGTGAAGTGGGGTGTATACGATCTTGATATCGCTATTCTTTTCGATTACATCTGGTGAAAGTGATAGCTTTTTGATAGCATCAGTGTAAATCTCGTCAATTTCATCACCAACGATAGTAATATTTTCGTTAGGGCCATTGAATTTAACCTGATCGATACCCGAAATTTTATTTACTTCGGCAATGATATTTTCGTCGTGAGGAGGAACAACCTGGCCTCCGTCGTCCCAGTAAGCTTTATAACCATTGTATTCTTTTGGGTTATGCGAAGCGGTAATTACAATGCCGCTCTGGCATCCAAAATGGCGAATGGTGAACGATAACTCGGGAGTAGGTCTCAATGCTTCGAATAGATAAACCTTAATATCGTTAGCGGAGAAAATGCCTGCAGCAGTTTTTGCAAACAACTGGCTGTTGTTGCGACTATCGTATGCTATAGCTACTTTGATAGTAGTTAGGTGTTTGAACTGGTCCTTCAGGTAATTACAAAGTCCCTGAGTAGCCATTCCAACTGTATAAATATTCATACGATTGGTGCCTACACCCATAATTCCGCGTAAACCACCTGTTCCAAACTCTAACGATCTGTAAAAACTATCAATTAGTTCTTTTTCATTATTTTCTAAAAGAGCTTTAACTTCTTTTTTAGTGTTATCGTCGAAATTACCATCAAGCCACTGCTGGGCTTTTTGTTTCACTTTCTTTAATTCTGTATTTTCCATACACTATTGAGTTATTTCTTTTAAACAAATTTGAAGACTTTCTTTCCAATGAGGAATTTCGATTCCAAAAGTATTCTTAATTTTTGACTTGTTCAAAACGCTGTAAAAAGGTCTTTGCGTGGGGCTGGGATAATCTTTGGTTTCGATAGGCAGTATTTTTGCTTTTGCACCTGATAGTTGAGCAATTTCTAAGGCAAAATCGTACCAGGAACATACACCTTCGTTTGAGAAGTGGTAAATACCGGGTTTCGCAGAGTTCGCTTCCTGATAATTAACAATGGATATAATTGCTTTTGCGAGATCGCCAGCATAAGTGGGGGTGCCAATCTGATCGAAAATCACAGTTAGTTTTTCCCGCTCTTTAGAAAGACGAAGAATTGTTTTGACAAAGTTGTTCCCAAAAGAAGAGTAAAGCCAGGAAGTTCTTATTATACAGGAATGCTCGTATTTCAAAGCTTCGGCTTCTCCATCGGCTTTGGTTGTTCCATAAACCGATTGAGGAGAAATAGGGTCATCTTCTTTATAGGGCAAATAATTTTTGCCGGCAAAAACATAATCGGTTGAAACATGAATCAGAAAGGAACTATTGATTTTTGCTGCTTCAACCAGGTTCCGAACGGCATCAACATTTATTTTTCGTGCAAGGTCTGTTTCGCTTTCGGCTTTATCAACGGCTGTGTATGCTGCACAATTTATTATATAACGGTATTGTTTCCGAGAGCAAAAATTGCTTATTGCCTTTAAATCAGTTATATCAAGTACATCCACATCAGTAAAATCGATGCTTGAGTTCTGAAACAATCCTTCCAGTTTTTTAAGCTCTGAGCCAAGCTGACCGTTTGATCCCGTTATTAAAATATTAATCATAACTAAAAATTATTATCAGCAAAATTAAACAAGGGATGCTTTGTATCTTTTGCTGAAAGTATAACTTTTGAAGCGGGAATTTTCCAATCGATGTTCAGGAAAGGATCGTTGTACATGATACCTCTTTCGAGTTCGGGACTGTAGAATTCGTCGCATTTATAAAAAACTACAGATTCTTCCGAAAGAACCGAAAACCCATGGGCGAAACCTTTGGGAATGAATAATTGCTTTTTGTTTTCGGCTGAAAGTTCAATTCCGAACCATTTGCCAAAAGTAGACGATTTTTTTCTTAAATCAACTGTTACATCCCAAATGGATCCCTGGAGTACCCTTACAAACTTAGTCTGGGCTTTGGGGTTTAACTGGAAATGTAATCCACGTGTTACTCCATAACCAGATTTTGATTGATTGTCCTGAACAAACTCAATGTCAATTCCTTGTTCTTTCAGTTTTATTCTGTTATAGCTTTCGTAAAAATACCCCCTCTCATCCTCAAAGACTCTTGGCTCAATTATAAACAATCCCTCAAATTCTGTTTTAACAACCTTCATTTATTTCTTTGCTATAGTAATAATTTTATCATTTGCGAGATTGATCAGGTATTCTCCATACTGATTCTTTTTCATCGGCTCGGCGAGTTTCAGAAGTTGCTCTTTAGTTATAAACCCGTTATTATAAGCAATTTCTTCAATGCACGAAACTTTTAAACCCTGGCGTTGCTCAATGGTTGCAATAAAGTTGGATGCCTGTAAAAGGCTGTCGTGAGTTCCAGTATCAAGCCAGGCCATACCACGGCCCATAAGTTCAACTCTCAGGCGGTTTTCGTTGAGGTATAACCGGTTTAAGTCGGTTATTTCCAGTTCTCCTCTTGGCGAGGGTTTTAAGGTTTTTGCTTTCGCAACCACATCGTTACTGTAAAAATATAATCCAGTTACAGCATAATTAGATTTAGGCTGAGTCGGTTTTTCTTCCAAACTGATGGCATTTCCTTTTTCATCAAATTCAACTACACCGTATCTTTCCGGATCTTTAACATAGTATCCGAAAACAACGGCTCCATCTTTGAGTTTGGCTGTATCCTGAAGGATTTTACCAAAGCTGTAACCATAAAAAATGTTATCGCCCAGAACAAGACAAACATTGTCGGAACCGATAAATTTCTCACCTATGATAAAGGCCTGAGCCAAACCATCAGGCGAAGGCTGGATTGCGTAGGAGATTTTTATTCCAAGTTGTGATCCGTCTCCCAGAAGATCCTGGTATAAAACAATGTCTTTTGGAGTAGAGATAACTAAAATATCCCTTATTCCGGCAAGCATCAGAACCGATAGTGGATAATAGATCATCGGTTTATCGTAAACAGGAATTATCTGTTTCGAAATGCTTTTAGTGATGGGGTAGAGGCGGGTTCCAGATCCTCCGGCTAAAATTATACCTTTCATTTTACAATGGTTTCAAAATAAGCTATGGTTTTCTTTAATCCTTCTTCCAAAGGAATTCTTGGTTCCCAGTTTAGTTTTTCTTTGGCAAGGTTAATATTTGGCTGGCGTTGGATGGGATCATCCTGAGGCAGAGGCATGTAAACAAGTTCCGATTTGGAATTTGTTAATCTGATTATCTCCTGAGCTAATTGCAGGATTGTGTATTCTCCCGGATTTCCAATATTCACTGGCCCTATAAAATCATCTCCCGAAGCCATCATCCGAATAAAGCCTTCAACCAGGTCGTCTACATACTGGAAGCTTCTGGTTTGCTGACCATCTCCGTAGATGGTGATATTCTGATTTTGCAATGCCTGTACAATGAAGTTGGAGACCACGCGACCATCATTCGGATGCATCCTTGGTCCATAGGTATTGAAAATTCGTACGATTTTGATTTTTACTCCGTTCTGAGCGTGATAATTCATAAAGAGCGATTCAGCGCATCTTTTACCTTCATCGTAGCAGGAACGGACACCAATCGGATTTACATTTCCCCAATATGACTCGGTTTGTGGATGAACGTCCGGATCTCCATAAACCTCACTTGTTGACGCCTGTAATATTTTTGCCTTGGTTCTTTTTGCAAGTCCCAGGACATTTATTGCGCCCATTACCGATGTTTTAATGGTTTTGATAGCATTAAACTGATAATGGATAGGCGAAGCCGGGCAAGCCAGATTATAGATTTCGTCAACTTCAGCAAAATAAGGCATGGTTACGTCGTGCCGAACAAGCTCAAAATTTGGGTTACCAATCAGGTGAATAATGTTTTGACGACTTCCGGTAAAAAAGTTATCAAGACAAATAACTTCGTTTCCTTCTTTTATTAAACGATCGCAAAGGTGGGAGCCTATAAAGCCTGCCCCACCGGTAATAAGAATACGTTTATTCATGGTTTAGTTTTGTGCAAATATACTTTAATAATTTAAGACAATTAAGCATTGTTAACTATTGGGCGGCCGATGCTGTAGTAAGTAAAACCCAACTCTTTCATCTCCGAGGGATCATAAATATTTCTTCCATCAAAAATAACTTTGTTTTTCAGAAGTCGCTCAATTACCTTAAAATTAGGTACACGGAATTCGGGCCATTCAGTTACTAAAAGTAATGCATCCGCATCAAGCAATACATCATAAGCATCTTTTCCATAAAAAATACTGTCGCCAAGCTTGTGTTTGGCTTCTTTCATGGCTACCGGATCGTATGCTTTAACAGATGCTCCTTCTTTTAAAAGACTTTCAATAATGATGAGTGATGGAGCTTCACGCATGTCGTCTGTTTGTGGTTTGAAAGAAAGGCCCCATATAGCAAATGTTTTGTTCTTTAAATCGCCTTTATAATGGCTCTTAATTTTATCGAACATCACAGATTTTTGTCTGTTATTAACACTTTCAACAGCTTTGAGTATTTCGAGTGAATATTGATAGTCTTTTCCCGTTTTTATCAATGCCTGAACATCTTTTGGGAAACACGATCCTCCGTAACCTATCCCCGAATATATAAATTTGTTACCAATTCTGGTGTCACTACCAATACCTTTTCTTACCATATTAACATCGGCACCTACAATTTCGCATAGGTTTGCTATGTCGTTCATGAACGATATTTTGGTTGCCAGCATTGCGTTTGAGGCATATTTGGTCATTTCGGCTGAATGTATATCCATGAAAATTAATGGATGTCCATTCAATAAAAATGGTTTGTACAAACGATTAATTGTTTTCTGGGCGGTCTCGGAATCAATACCCACCACAATTCTGTCAGGTTTTAAAAAGTCTTCAATAGCGTTTCCTTCCTTTAAAAATTCCGGGTTTGAGGCAACATCGAACTTAACATCCACACCTCTTTTTGTAATTTCTTCCTGAATTGCCGCTTTAACTTTTTTTGCAGTTCCCACCGGAACGGTACTTTTATTAATAACGACCATGTAATGATCGATGTGCTGTCCTATTTCCTTTGCCACACCTAAAACATACTTTAAATCGGCGCTGCCATCTTCGCCCGGAGGAGTTCCAACAGCAATAAAAACAGCATCCGCATCCTGAATGCTTTCTTTCAAACTGGTTGTAAACGATAAGCGGTTCTTCTCAGTATTTCTCATAACAATCTGATCCAAACCTGGCTCATAAATTGGGATTACCCCTTCTTTTAATTTTTGTATTTTTTCAGAATTAACATCGACGCATGTGACATTTATACCGGTTTCGGCAAAACATGCACCCGACACTAAACCTACATAACCAGTTCCAATAACTGAAATTTTCATACTTTTATACTGTTTTAAGGGTTTAAGATGGTGAAATTACTTAAATTAGAAAATCTGTAAAAAACTATTTTATTAAACAATTATTATTTGTGGTTAAACAATCGAGAAATTTATTAAATCTTATTTAGCAAAGATTTTTTTATTTGTATTTTTATTAAATTTAAGTCAGTATTGGAATTCTATGGCAAAGCTCATTCTCATAATTGACGATGATCCATTAATACGTCAGTTATTGAAAAGTTATCTCAGTAAGGACTATTCTATCGAACTGAAAAGTGATGGGCAGCAGGCTATATATTGGTTAAAGTCGGGCAATAAACCCGATTTGATATTGCTGGATATGGAAATGCCCGAAATGAACGGCAAAGTTTTTATTCATCGAATTAAAACATCAGCAATTCATAAGAATATTCCGGTTGTTATTATGTCGGGCTCAAACAGCAATCTTGTTAAAAACAGTTTTATGAAGGCCGGCGCTGCCGACTACATGGTAAAACCCTTTCAGAAAGAAACTTTGGATAACGTGCTAAACAAAATATTTAACGAAACTAATTCATAAAATACACAAATAATAACAATAGCTGCTTATTTTAAAATAAAATCATATTTTTGCACTTTATTTTTTAAATATAATGTCTAACTCATTAGTTCTTTAATTATTAATTTTTATTAAATGACAGAAAACGAAAAAAACGAACTGGAGAACGAGAATATCGAAAACCAGGATTCATTGGATGTAAATTCTGAAGAAATTGAAACTGAAGACGATGTTGTTGAAGTTGAAGACGACGTCGAAGAAGAAATTGAAGAAGAAGGTATTGACCCTGAAGTCGAAGCCGAAATCCGCAAATTGAAAAGAGAAGAAATTTCTCTTGAAAATTTTGACTGGAACCGTTACTCGAACAAATTCGATAACTATTCCAATTCTGAAAGAGATCAGATGGTTTCCATGTACGACAGAACCTTATCTACCATCGTTGAAAACGAATGTATTGAAGGTACTGTTATTTCGTTAAACAAGCGTGAAGTTGTTATCAACATCGGCTACAAGTCTGAAGGCGTAGTTAGCTTGAACGAATTCAGGTATAATCCTAATCTTAAACCTGGCGACAAAGTTGAAGTTTATGTTGAAAGCCAGGAAGACAAAAAAGGCCAGCTTTTATTATCGCACAAGAAGGCTCGTGCAATGCGCTCATGGGACCGTATTAACAAATCGCTCGAACAGGACGAAGTTATTACCGGTTACATTAAATGCCGTACGAAGGGCGGTATGATCGTAGACGTATTTGGAATCGAAGCATTCTTACCAGGTTCGCAGATTGATGTTAAACCTATCCGCGACTACGATGTATTTGTTGGTAAATCTATGGAATTCAAGGTTGTTAAAATTAACCATGAATTCAAAAATGTTGTTGTTTCGCACAAAGCTCTTATCGAAGCCGAACTCGAACAACAGAAGAAAGAAATCATTGCCAAACTCGAAAAAGGTCAGGTTCTTGAAGGAACCGTTAAAAACATCACTTCTTACGGTGTATTTATCGACCTTGGCGGCGTAGATGGTTTAATCCACATTACCGACCTCTCATGGGGCCGCGTAAACCACCCCGAAGAAATCGTTCAGCTCGATCAGAAGCTCAATGTTGTTATTCTTGACTTCGACGATGCCAAGAAACGTATTGCTCTCGGCTTAAAACAATTAACTCCTCATCCATGGGATTCACTCGATGCTAACCTCAAAATTGGCGACAAGGTGAAAGGTAAAGTTGTTGTGATTGCCGATTATGGTGCTTTTGTTGAAATAGCTCCAGGTGTTGAAGGTTTGATCCACGTTTCGGAAATGAGCTGGTCGCAGCACTTACGCAGCGCTCAGGAATTCCTCAAAGTTGGTGATACTGTTGAAGCTGTTATTCTTACTCTCGACAGAGAAGAACGTAAGATGTCCCTTGGTATCAAACAACTGAAGGCTGATCCATGGGAAAATATCGAAACCAAATATGCTGTTAATACAAAACATACTGCTAAAGTTCGCAACTTTACCAACTTTGGTGTGTTTGTAGAAATTGAAGAAGGTGTTGATGGTTTGATTCATATCTCGGATCTTTCCTGGACAAAGAAAATCAAACATCCTGCTGAATTCACCCAGATTGGCGACGAAATTGATGTTACCGTACTCGAAATCGACAAGGAAAACCGTCGTTTGAGCCTTGGTCACAAACAACTCGAAGAAAACCCATGGGATGTATTCGAAACCATCTTTACTGTTGACAGCGTTCACGAAGGTACCGTTGTTGAAATTTTCGACAAAGGCGCTATCGTAGCTCTTCCTTATGGTGTTGAAGGTTTTGTAACTCCAAAACATCTTGTTAAGGAAGACGGAACTCCTGTGAAAGTTGAAGATAAAATGCAGTTTAAAGTGATCGAATTCTCGAAATCGGCCAAGCGCATTATTTTATCTCACAGCAGAGTATTTGAAGACGTTAAGAAAGCCGAGGATAATGCAATTAAAAAGGCTGCATCCGATGAAGCAAAAAAAGCAAACAAGAAAATAAAATCTTCACTTGAGAAAACAACTCTCGGAGATATTACCGAACTTGCTGCTTTGAAAGAAGAAATGGAAGAAAGAGAGAAAAACTCTAAAAAATAAATTTTAGCATTCACATTAAAATCCTAGTGCAATGGAATTTAAGATCGAAAAACACGAGGAATTTACCTTGATTCAGGTACTCGAAGAAAAACTCGACACCCACATTGCCCCGACTCTTAAGTCGGAATTAGTACTCATCTCAGGCAACGGAGAAAAGAATATCGTTCTCGATCTGAGCAAATGCAGGTACTGTGATTCTTCAGGGTTAAGTTCCATACTGGTTGCTAACCGGTTATGTAAAAATGCTGGAGGTACATTTGTGTTAACTGGTTTAAATGATGCTGTTGAAAGACTCATCACCATTTCTCAGCTCGACACAGTATTAAATATCTCTGGCTCAGTAGACGAAGGAATTGCACTGATTTCAAAAGCTTAGTGCTTTTGATAGGATGGAATGAAATTTTCTTTGACCATATTGGGTAGCAGTTCTGCGCTACCCACTTCTGATAGATTTTTAACCGCTCAGGTACTTAATGTAAATGAGCGGTTTTTTTTACTTGATTGCGGGGAAGGAACGCAGATTCAGTTGCGCCGTTGCCGTGTCCCTTTTGGGAAAATCAAACACATATTTATCAGTCATTTACATGGGGATCATGTTTTTGGTTTACCGGGACTGATTTCTACTTTCAATCTCCTGGGCCGGTTGGACGATTTGCATATCTATGCCCATAAATCCCTTAAACAAATCCTGAATCAGTTTCTCGGACAGTTTTACATTAAACTTGGGTTTAACCTTATTTATCATGTTCTTGATGAGGAGAACTATTCACTCATCTATGAAGATAAAACTATGGAGGTTTATTCTTTTCCTCTAAAACATCGCATTCTTTGCAATGGTTTTTTATTTAAAGAAAAGCCCAAACCCAGAAATCTGCGAAAAGATGCCATCGAGTTTTACAATATACCTGTCAGGGACCGCGTGAATATTAAAAACGGTGCCGACTTTGTAAGTGAAGACGGAACTGTTATTCCGAATGAACGACTCACGATAAGTCCTCCTAAAAGTAAAAGTTATGCATATTTAACCGATACTGAGTTTTTACCTTCAGTTGCCTTATATATTCAGGAAGTCGAATTATTATATCACGAAGCTACCTTTCTGGATGAAGATACCATACTTGCTTCAGAAACTGGTCATTCTGCTGCTTCACAGGCTGCTCAGATTGCGGCTCTTGCAAATGCTTCGAGGTTGGTTCTTGGTCATTTTTCCACCCGCTACCACGATTTGGATGTCTTTAAAACACAGGCTCAAAAGACTTTCAATAATGTTGAACTAGCCCGCGACGGCGTTGTTTTCGAAGTTTAATTCTAAATATACGATCTCGGTTTAGGAGTAATTATATATTTTTGGCAAAAATTAAAACATTATAAATGCAGGAAAAAATTATAATTCTGGATTTTGGGTCCCAGTACACCCAGTTAATAGCCAGAAGAGTACGTGAGTTGAATGTTTATTGTGAAATTATGCCTTATTACCATATTCCTGATATGAATGAACAGGTAAAAGGTATTATACTTTCCGGAAGTCCTTCATCAGTCCGGGATGAAATAGCTCCCAAACCTAATCTGAGTGGTATCAAGGGGAAATATCCTGTTTTGGGAATTTGTTATGGTGCTCAGTATTTATCTCATTTTTTTGGTGGTGAAGTTCTGCCTTCCTCATCTCGTGAGTATGGAAGGGCTAACCTTGAATTTATAGATCCCAATGCTAAATTATTGAAGGGCGTTTCTGTAAATACTCAGGTTTGGATGTCGCATGGCGATACAATAGCTTCTATTCCCCAGGAATACAAAATTGTTGCCAGTACCGGACATGTTAAGGTTGGCGCTTACGAATCAACCGCCGAGCCAACTTTTGGTTTGCAGTTTCATCCTGAGGTTTATCATACAACAGAAGGGCTTCAGATACTCAAAAATTTTCTGGTAGATGTTTGTGGGTGCAAACAGGACTGGACTCCTGCATCTTTTATAGAAAGCACAGTTAACGAGTTAAAGAATACCCTTAAAGATGATAAAGTTGTATTGGGACTTTCCGGTGGGGTAGATTCGTCGGTTGCGGCTATTTTAATTCATAAAGCGATAGGTGCAAGCCTCACCTGTATTTTTGTGGATAATGGACTTCTACGCAAAAATGAGTTTGAAAAAGTTCTCGATTCCTACAAACACATGGGGCTGAATGTCATCGGGGTTGATGCTAAAGCTAAATTTTTAGACGATTTAAAAGGAGTTACCGATCCTGAGAAAAAAAGAAAGAGCATAGGAAAGAACTTTATTGAGGTTTTCGATGTTGAAGCTCATAAGATTAAGGATGTAAAGTGGCTCGGTCAGGGTACTATTTATCCTGATATCATCGAGTCTGTTTCAGTTAACGGGCCTTCTGCAACTATTAAATCTCATCATAATGTTGGAGGACTGCCCGAAAAAATGCATCTAAAAGTTATTGAACCTTTGAAACTTTTATTTAAAGATGAAGTAAGAAGAGTAGGAACGGCTTTGGGTATATCTCCTGATATTCTGAACAGACATCCTTTCCCAGGTCCTGGCTTAGGAATACGAATTCTTGGAGAAGTAACTGCCGAGAAAGTCAGGATTATTCAGGAAGTTGATGATATTTATATCGAAGGATTGAAACAATGGGGATTGTACAATCAGGTTTGGCAGGCAGCAGCTATATTGTTGCCGGTTCAATCGGTAGGAGTTATGGGCGACGAAAGAACCTACGAAAATGTGGTGGCATTGCGCGCCGTATCATCTACTGATGGGATGACCGCAGATTGGTGTCACCTTCCGTACGAATTTTTAAGTAAAGTTTCGAACGATATTATTAATAAAGTAAGAGGAGTGAACAGGGTAGTTTATGATATTAGCTCTAAACCTCCTGCAACAATTGAATGGGAATAAAATTTTCGGGCCAGTATTTCGTTATGTAGTGAAATTTGAGACGATTGAACATACATATAAAAAAGGGTATTATCTTTTTCCTGCTTTTTGCTTTTCCTTTAATTGGAAATGCCCAGATTGATGGTGGAATAAAGTTTGCCAAGCTGTTAGGCTGGCTAGAAACTTATTATGTTGATACGGTTGATATTAATAAGCTTACAGATCGCGCTATTATTGAGCTTCTTCAGAAGCTTGATCCGCATTCATCCTATGCAACCAAGGAAGAAGTTGATGAACTTAACGAACCTTTGAAAGGTAATTTTGAAGGTGTTGGGATAACTTTTAGCATTTTCAGGGACACCATAATGGTTTTAAATCCTATGATGGGTGGCCCATCCGATAAGGCAGGCATTAAAGCAGGCGACCGGATTATTAAGATTGATAATCAGGATTTCGTTGGAAAGGGAATCAAGTCAGATGATGTTTATTCCAAGCTAAGAGGTAAGAAAGGATCAACTGTTGTATTAACCGTAAGACGTAAATCGGCTCCCGATCTTTTGTCGTTCACAGTTACGCGTGACAGAATACCGATTCACAGTGTGGAAGCTTCATATAAAGCAACCAATGGTGTAGGATATATAAAAATAAGCAGGTTTTCCTCCAATACAATTCCCGAATTTAGAGAAGCTTTGGCAAAACTGAAAAAGCAGAATGTCAACAGCCTTATTCTTGATCTGGGTGGAAATGGCGGGGGATTTCTGGATGTTGCGGTTTCTTTGGCCGACGAATTTCTTGATAAACAAAAATTAATTCTTTATACCCAGGGAAATCATAATCCTAAGAAGGAATATATAACTTCTGGCAAAGGCAACTTTGAAAAAGGTAAACTGGTTGTGATTATTGATGAGTCCTCTGCTTCAGCTTCCGAAATTTTTGCAGGGGCTGTTCAGGACTGGGACCGGGGTATTCTTGTTGGCCGTCGTACCTTTGGAAAAGGTTTGGTACAACGTCCTTTGATGTTCCCCGATGGTTCTATGGTCCGGCTTACCATTGCACGTTATTATACTCCAACAGGCAGGTTGATTCAGAAATCTTATCGCAATGGCTATCAGGATTATTCCAAGGATCTTATGCGGCGGGTTAATAATGGTGAGCTCACAAATGAATCAAAGAATCACTTTGATGATACCGTGAAATATTACACTCTGGAAAAGAAAAGAGTGGTTTACGGAGGAGGTGGAATTATGCCGGATGTTTTTGTGTCAGTTGATACTTCTTCTTATAAAAAGGAAATTCGTTCTATTATTTCCAGAGGTGTAGTGAATAGATTTGTTATTGATTATATTGATAAGAACAGGGAGACTTTATCAAAAAAGTACAAATCCTTTGATTCTTTTAATGACAAGTTTCCCGGAGAGGAACCGCTATTTGATGCTTTTTATGCGCTTTATAAAAACGAAAATCCTCAAAAAGAATTATTATTGAGTGATGATGCCCAAAAGTATTTATTGACGGTAATTAAAGCCTATATAGCGCGCGATCTCTGGGGCAACAGTGAGTTTTACCAGGTCTTTAATCAAACTGAAGAGGAATTTACCACCGCTCTTCAAGTACTTGAAAATTGGCAATCCTATTTAACAAAACTTCATCTGAAATAAATTGTGGATATAATTTCTGAGTATGCCTTTTTAATTGAAATTATTGGCGCAGTTTTGAGCGTTATTTATCTTTTTTTCTCCATAAGGAAGAGCATTTGGTTATGGCCGGTTGGGTTATTGGCTTCTGCATTTTATATAATAGTATTTTTTTATAGTAAGCTTTATGCCGAAATGGGTCTTCAGGTATATTATATTGGAGTAAGTATTTATGGTTGGTATTATTGGATGTTTGGGAAAAAGGAAAGCCAGAATGTCAATTTACCTGTTTCGAAACTGGATTTAAAACATTCTGTATATTATTCACTTGCTTTCGTTTTCTTTTATTCTGGCTTATATTTTATATTAAAAGGATTTACCGATTCTCCTATACCTGGTTGGGATTCTTTGGCTACTGCTCTTAGCCTGGTAGGAACTTGGATGTTAGCAAAAAAGATTCTTGAAAACTGGCTTGTTTGGATAGTCGCAGATGCTCTTTGTATTGGAATATCGTTTTATAAAGGTTTGTATTTTACTTCGGGTCTATTTGTTATCTATACCGTCATGGCCTTTATTGGATATTTGAACTGGAAAAAACTTCAGAATTAATGGATCCGGTAAGGATAGTTATAACTGGTCCGGAATCGACCGGAAAATCAACTTTAACATTTCAACTGGCTCAACATTTTAATGCTGTGTGTATTGAGGAATTTGCCCGCAGTTACATACAAAACCTTCATCGTCCTTACAATTATGAAGATATTGAGATTATAGCCCGAAAACAGATCGAAGATTTTAAGAAAACCGAAAATCTACATTCGAAACTTTTTTTTATTGATACATACCTGATTATAACAAAGGTGTGGTTCGATGTGGTCTATAAAACTTCACCGCAATGGATTGAAGATGAATTGAGAAATTCGAAAATAGACATGTTTCTTTTATGTGCTCCCGACTTGCCGTGGGAAAAAGATGAAGTGAGGGAGAATGGCGGAGAAATGAGGAATTGGCTTTTTGAGGAATATAAAAAGAATATAATTAAATATAACTTTGCATACCGGATTGTGAACGGATTTGAAGAGTCGCGCTTAAACAACGCAATAAGTCATGTCGAAGCCTATCTAGGATTACGGACTTAATTCATTCTAATTCCATGTTCAAATTTGTGTATCTTTACATTCATATAGAATTAGTGTTATAATGGCTAAAACATTGGAAAATAGTCAGGATTTAGTTGCAAAAACTTTTAAGGGCCTTGAAGAAGTTCTGGCTGATGAAATTAGAAATTTAGGTGCCGAAAATGTTAAAGTCCTCAATCGGGCTGTTAGTTTTTCAGGCAATTTAGCTATGATTTATAAGGCAAATCTGCATTTGCGGACTGCGTTAAAAATACTCAAGCCAATTGCGGTATTTAAGGCCAAAAATGAGGTAGATCTCTATAAAGGGATTTACAACATTAACTGGGCTAATTATATGGATGTTGAAAATACGCTATCAATTTACACAGTAGTTAGTTCGGAGTACTTTAATCATACACAGTATGTAGCTTTAAAAGCCAAAGATGCTTTGGTGGATCAGTTCAGAAGTTCTTTCGGAAAACGTCCTTCAATTGATACTGCTAATCCCGATATTCATATACATCTTCATCTGGTGGATGATGAATGCACTGTTTTACTTGATAGTTCGGGCGAACCGCTGAATAAAAGAGGTTACCGTATTAATTCATCTTTGGCGCCTATTAACGAAGTGCTGGCAGCAGGGATGATTCTCCTTTCAAAATGGGATGCTGATTCAAATTTTATCGATCCTATGTGCGGATCGGGTACTTTACCTATCGAAGCAGCTTTAATTGCTTACAATATTCCTCCGGGCATTTTCAGAAAACAATTTGCTTTTGAAAAATGGAAGGATTTTGATAAGGATCTTTTTGAGGAAGTGTATAATGAAGATTCGACGCAACGTAAGTTCAACCATAAAATTATTGCTGCCGATATTTCGGCGGGAGCAGTTCGGATTGCATCCGACAATGCAAAAAATGCCTTTGTACAAAATAAGATTGAATTTATAACCCAATCGTTCGAGCGGTTTTCTCCACCTGAAGATGGCGGGATGGTAATGATGAACCCCCCTTACGGTGAACGTTTAAAAAAGAATGATATTGAGGCGTTTTATGAAAGAATCGGGAATCATCTTAAGAAGAACTTTTCGGGCTACGAAGCCTGGATTATTAGTAGCAATAAAGATGCTATAAAACGGATAGGATTGAAGCCTTCTATGAAAATACCTCTGATAAATGGGGCTCTGGAATGTAACTTTCTACGCTTTAATTTGTATAAGGGATCGAAGAAGAAAATTGTACAAGAAAATGAAGATTAAAAAAAATAAGTAATTTTTGACTCTTCATTTATATATCTCAGAATTAATTTATATTTTTAATATGTATTGAATTCTTTCTTTAAGAGTTTTTGGGAAGGCGATTTTAAAAATAAATTGGCAGACCTGAGATTAAAGAAGGGAGGAAATTATAAATTTGTCGTACAATACCGACTATAAGATTAATTGAACAAAGCCTCATATGAATTTTGATATAAATGAGTATTATGCAGCAATGAGGGGAAGTAATTTACTTCTTTCATATCAAGGTATCATCACATCTGAGGTAATCAATACTATTCTGGAACAGGTAGAAAATAAACTTAATAATTCCGAAGGCGAAAATAAACTCCGAAAAAAGCTTTATAATGTTTTGGTAGAAGCTTTACAAAATCTTTATCACCATGTGGAGGATCTTCCGGATGGGGTTTATGAGAACATTCGTAATAAATTTGGAAGCATTGTAATTAACAAAACCGAATACGGATATAAAATCAGCTCAGGAAATTTTATCAGTTCAAATCGTATTAAAGTAGTAAAAGATAAAATAGATAAAATAAATTCTTTAACCCAGGATGAGCTGAAAGATATGTATAAATTCATTCTTAATCATCAGAAGCTTACTGCAAAAGGTGGAGGAGGTTTAGGACTTGTTGACATAGCTCGTAAAACAGGTCATAAATTTGATTATAGCTTTCAAAATGTGAATAATGATTTTTATTTTTTTAACTTAGATATTATCGTTTCCTAAATTTTAATAACAGACAGAGTAATATGGAATCACTTTCAATTGAGGGAACAGCAAAGACGCCTACAATAAAATTTGATGCAGAGTTGGGACTTATTGAGATAAAGGGTAGGTCGATACCTGAGAATTCTATCGAATTCTATAAGCCTCTGGTTGATTGGCTCGAAAAATATGGTAAAGTGGCTAAACCACTTACAAAAGTTAATGTTCAATTAGAATATTTTAATACAAGTTCATCAAAATGTATTTTGGATGTTTTTAAGAAACTGGAAGGTATTCACAAGTCGAACAACGAGGTGATCATAAACTGGTATTACGAGGAGGACGATGAAGATATGCTGGAGGCCGGAGAAGATTATGAGTCTATAATCAGGGTTCCGTTTAAAATGATTGAAGTAGTATAAAATTATTCCTTTTGCGATATTTTTTCAACCAGTTGCTCGATCATATCGAGCAATTTTTTTAACAGCCTGTAATAAAGAACCACATAAGTCCCCACAGTCATAATCCAGATGACCAAAATGTTTACCCAGAATGTGCTGAAGAAATATCCAAATATCATTTTTCGTGGTGCATAAAAATGGGCCTTTACAAAAGGTGAGGCCGGGTCGAGGTAAATTGGGTCAACCTTCTGGAACAAGCGGGCTTTATATTCTACAATCCGGTCTACTTCGCTTGGATTGGTAACAAATTCAGTAAGATTTTCATTATGGTAATCCATCTTTAACTTTATAAAAGCTTCCTTATCCTTGCTGGTTCTTTGAAACTCCCTTATCCGTTCGTCTTTTTGATCGTTATAATAATTATATACTTTTTTGTACAAAGTATTCAATTTTTCAAGGTAAGTATCCAGGTCATTAATAAGATTTTTGTTAAGCTTCTCTGCAGTTAACTCCTCCACTTGAGCAAAACGAACAATATTATTCGTTTTATTTTCTTTGTTTATTTCGTTTCGCAGTACCTCCAGATTATGGTCAATTTCTTCAGTAGATTTAACCGGGAACGTAATTTCATGCAACGACTCAGCTTTATTTTTAAGATTTCTTATCCAGAAATTCTTTTTAAACTCGGCAATGCTCATTTTTTTCTCATCGGAATAGAATATCTTTTCGTATTTATTCTCAGTGAACTGATGCACTGCAAGGGCTTCGTATGCCCAGCGGGCTACCATCATTTCTCCATAAAATGGAATTTTGCTGGGAGAGGAAATAGAAGGGTTTATCTTATCGAATTTTACAATAACACCGCTGAGAATTATTTGCGGAATAACCAGGAAAGGAATGAGTATATAAATGGTTACAACTGTGTTAAAACTGTCGGAGATTACAAGCCCCATTAAATTAGCCGCCGACCAGGCGCTGAATAGTACTAGCCAGTAATGAAAATACATACCTTTTACTTCAATAATTGTATTCCCGATTAATACAAAGGTTAATGCCTGAATAGCTGATATTGTGAGCAGAACGCTTATCTTTGAAAGCAGGTAGCTATTCCAGCTGAGGTTAAGAAATTTTTCACGCTTTAGTATTTTCCTGTCTTTAATAATTTCTTCGGCACTTACCGATAAGCCGATAAATATTGCCACAATTACTGACATAAATATATACACTGTGAAATTACTGTTGCCATTAAATGTATATCCTTTATTTCCGGTAATGTTATAATATTTAATTATATACGATAAAAGCAACGCCAGAACCGGAGCTTCAAGAAAGTTAATGATCAGATACTGGGTATTTGCCAGTTTTGCAATAACATCGCGCTTTGCAAACACAAGCAATTGCTTTAGCTTATTAGGTATATTAAGCGAAACATTCGGCATTTCGCCAACACTTTTGATATCCTTGTTATTTCTTTCGCTTGTAAGTCTGAAGTAATCGTTCCATTCTTTTGGAGATACTTTTCTCGTCAAAGTTACTTTCCCGTTTTCATCCAGAATACGGGTTTCAACAATGTTGAATACTTGTTCGGGATTTACATTCCCGCAGCAATGGCATTCGCTCTCGTTCCAGTTAGCATAATGCATTCTGGATTTGAAATATATGATTGAATCGATGGGATCGCCATTGTAAATTAAGAACCCGCCTGAATCCAGAATCAATAATTTGTCGAACATTTTAAAGATGTCCGACGATGGTTGATGAATTACCACAAATACAAGTTTTCCTTTGAAAGCAAGTTCTTTCAAAAGATCCATAATGTTTTCCGAATCTCTTGAAGAGAGTCCTGAGGTAGGTTCGTCGAGAAACAAGATACTTGGTTCACGAATAAGCTCCAGGGCTATGTTTAACCTCTTTCTCTGTCCACCACTTATTTTTTTATTCAAGGGTGAACCAACTTTCATGTCCTTGTTCTCAAACAACCCAAGATTTACGAGCAAATCGTCCACCATTCTTTTGATTTCCTCTTCCGAATGGTTGTCAAAACAAAGTTTGGCGTTATAATATAAGTTTTCGAAAACAGTGAGTTCCTCAATCAGAAAATCTTCCTGCGAAACATATCCAATAAAACCTTCGGTTTTGGTTTTATCATTATGGATATTGACTCCGTTTATTAAAACCTCCCCGGATGAAGGTTCCAGAGTGCCATTAAGTACATTTATAAGTGTTGATTTACCTGCTCCGCTGGCACCCATAATGCCAACAAGCCGGCCCGATTCCTCGGTAAAGCTCATCGGGTGTAATCCTGTTTTCCCTTCTTTAAACTGAAATTCAATATCTTTTACATCGAAGATAATTTTGGAACTGTGGATCCCTTCATGAAAGTACCCTACTACATCGCTGAAATATAGTGGTTTAATTTGCGGGTTACGGAGGCTCGAGCCTGTATTCAATACATAAACCCTGTCTTCGTGAATGAGTTGTCCGTTTAAATATATTTCGCTTGTTCCGATGTATCGTATTAAGTATATATTAGCCGAAATCACATGAAGCACCCGTAATTGTCCTTCCAGTCCTTCGTAAAAAACATGTTTTTCAGGTCCTTGCGCTGTGTTTCTTTTGTCTTCTATGATAGCCAGGTTTTCTTGGCCGGGAGAATCATCAAATGGGTTTAAAACAAAAGTCTTTAATTGCTCAAATTCGTTCCGGGGAATATTGAAGGTGTCGGAAACGGTAGATACAAACTGTAATTCCTGAAGAGTAATATCCTTAATTGACGGGGAGTCGGCTTTAATGAATTCCAAAAGCTGAAATAATAAGATTATTTTTTGCTTCTGGGTTAGCTCTTCATTGATCTCAGTGCAAATTACAAGAACTTTTACCGAGGAAGAAGAAGTGCGTTTATTTAGCTTCAGGTTTTCGAATGAGGATTTATTCTGATTTAAGGAGTAATTAATATCAAAGAGTTCAAGATATTCATTTACCAATTCGGAGTTTAGCTGCCGTTTAAGGAAATTCTCAACAACAATCCGTCTGTCGTTCCGGTTGCTTTGAGGCCGGGCGATAATGGCAAAAAGTTGCATCAGCGCTTTTAATATCTGTTCACTCATAATAGGAGACGGACCTTATTTTTTAATTTTTTTATAACCAATAATAATTTGAGCAGGTTGTTTATCCATCGAAATGGGTTTTACCTGAAGTTTGCCATGGAATACAGTATCGAAATTGAAATCTCTGTAAAAACCCTGACCTATATTGTTTGTAAAATGCTCGTTCCCTTTTTCATCAACAAGAGTAAGTTTCAGATTTACTTTTGAATTAAGGGTACATAAATGCAAACGGTAAGTAAATCCGGGGTAAAACACTAAGTCGAATGTCGAATTCTCTTTTTGATCAATAATGTACTCCTGCGTGTCGATTATGAAGCCTTTTAATTCCTTTTCACAGGCATCTGACTTTGTCTGGCCAGACAATTTGAAACTGAAAAGCAAAAGGAGCAAAGTAAATTTCAGATAACTTATGATTTTCATAATTAATATATTATCCTTCTTAACGACCGTGAATAATCATACATATTGTTCAGTTGAGAACCTGTCAGAACCGGAGTAAACCTGCACCTGATACTGGTGGTGCTATCCGAATGCTGAGCTGGAGCATTTTTGTAATTCATGTCTACAACTTCAAACTCGTAGGCGATGTCTACAAGCTTATTAATCAATTCGGTATATTCCGGGCTTTTTTTATAGTATGGTCTTAACAGCTGAATTAAATTGTCGAGAGCATACTGCTGGTGAAGGAGGATACCGAAAAGATTACTATTTCTTGAATTATTGTAAAGGGTGTTGATGATATAGAAGCTTTCTATCCATCCGCCGGCAATTATGAGGGTGCTCAGATAAGGCCTTTCACCGCTTCTGATGGCTTCATTTTCTTTTCTCAATATCTGAGACATGATCATCAGAATGGAATCAGTGTTTCCTAAATTTTCATCGATTCTTGTGAATAGCTCGGTGGAGTTATATTGATTTAGTTTTTGATAGTTAACAAGCTGTCGGATATTGTTGAGGTATTCAATTTCGAGATCTTTCTGATCATAAAGGGATAAATAACCTAAATCGGCACAAAGTGCACCTAAAATAAGAGCTTTTCGCTCCGACGTGGAGTACTCGTTTATATCAATTTTCTTTTCAAAAATTTCATCTTCGTAATATGAATAGTCTTCCTTTACCAAAATTGATAATTGATGGGGCGATGGAACAGAATAAACAACCTGATTAAGATCAAATTCCTGTTGAGAAAGGCTATCCTGAAAATTAAATTTCTCTGAATCCAATTGAGAGGTATCCTGCCTCTGTTTACAGGAATAGAATGTTAAAATAAGGGTTACTATAGCAAAACACGATACAAGGTAACGCATTGATAAATACTTTTTGAGTTAAATTATAGTATCTACATGGCATTACTGATACGAATCTAATGTGCAGAGGTTCGTTTTTTGGCTGCTTTTTTAATAGAATAATTGAGGTGAGGTATTGTTCTCAGATACAGTCATTCATAATCAGAGTGGTCGATGCAATTTTGCCATCGCGCCGGTATTGTACATTCATTTTTTTGCCCGGTTTTTTAAGAAGAATAGCGTGTACTTCTGAGAGGCTAAGTTTTGATAATTCCTGGAAGTTAATTATGATAATCTGATCACCAGGCCTTAAACCCGCTTTATCGGCAGGTGAGTTCTGACAAATATTTGAGATGCTGAATAGATTTTCACCCGGAGTGGGGCAGCAGATTTCCATTCCGCTTTGGTTAATTTTAAACGGATCTTTGGTTTTGCTGTTAGGTCTGAAAGTGATTTTATAGTTTCGGTAATCAAATATAATATTGAACCGGCTGATGATATCCGCACCAATGGTTCCGTTACGATTATCGTTAAACTTTGCCGGAAGAACAATCATTGTATCTGAATAGGAGGCAATTAAATTTTGAAGCTTTAGAGTGCCTGTGCCAAATTCTTTAATTCGGCCTACAATCCCGTAAACAGCTCCGCTAAGTCCGGTTCCCAGGTATAGTGTCTCAGTTTTTTGAGGGAGTTTAAGGGCCGGATTTGAATTCAAATCGAGCCATAATGCAAAACTTGCGCCTGAGTCGATAAGGAATCTCCCTTCTACAACAGTGCTGTCGTCCTGCACCAGTTGGGTTGTAATAAACGGTTTGGTATCGATGATATTCAGCGGAAAAGTAGTCTCGTTTTTCCTTTTTTTATAGGTATAAGTTTTTGGTGTATGAAA
This sequence comes from Bacteroidota bacterium, assembly GCA_021779665.1. Classification (GTDB taxonomy): domain Bacteria; phylum Bacteroidota; class Bacteroidia; order Bacteroidales; family JAAUTT01; genus JAAUTT01. The sequence continues at coordinate 34,948 of JAJYAG010000034.1, forward strand.
GCTTATGTATTTTGTGTCGTAATTAATTTCGATGATAAGATCGCGAAAGACACTATAGCCCAACAATCCGTGAACCTTAATTCCAAGATGTCTTGAAAAATCGAAGTCGGGCTCAGGAATTACAAGGATATCCTGATGTTGACCTAATATTCCTGGAATTCTTACTTCATTTTCTATTGAATGAAGTGCAGTAACGGCCGAAGCGCCACCAAAGCCATACATCTGAATTTCTTTGATACACTTCATATTTAACCTTGCTGCAAGCTCCTTATCGGTGATAATGGAATTGCTTATTCCGGAATCAAGGATAAAATTTAGTGTATCGCTGTTATTTACAAATACCGGGAGAACAACAAGATTGTTTATTAACTGGAAAGGAATTTGAACGCTTTTCTTTTGTGGGTTTTCAATATAAAACCTTTTTGGGTTTTTTTGCATCTGAGCATTCAGATGGGTGTGTATTCCCAAAATCAAAAGCAAGGTTACCAGGGTAAATGTTCTCATGGCGCAGGTTGTTAAGTTTAACAATTTAGAAGCGCTTCTGAATATTTGATTCTTTTCAATCCGCTTACCCTATTGCCAATTTTTCTGATTTATATAAAAAAAACACGTCAAAATGTCAGTAAAATCAAGGTGTGGAATAGTGGCAAGTATTTTGAAAAAAGGTAATGAAATTTACAAAAAAGTATAATATGAATCTGAATAATTTCACCATAAAATCGCAGGAAGCTGTTCAGTCGGCTTATACAATTGCCGAGCAAAACAGGAATCAGGCAATTGAGACAGCGCATCTTCTTAAAAGTCTTTTAGCCGATAAAGAAAGTGTAGCTGCTTATATTTTAAAGAAAATAAATGTAAATACTCCCGCTGTCGAATCAGTGCTCGATCGCATGATCGGATCTTTTGCAAAGGTTTCAGGCGGAGAAATATACCTTTCACAGGCAGCTAGTTCGGCTTTGCAAAAAGCGACTAATTATTCCAAGGATCAGGGCGACCAGTTTGTTTCCGTTGAGCACATCCTATTGGGATTGTTTGCACAGGGCGACTCAGTTTCTCAGATTCTGAAGGATAATGGTGTGTCCGAATCTCATTTAAAAAAAGCTATACTGGAATTACGCAAAGGCTCTAAAGTTAATAGTCAGTCGGCCGAAGAAACCTACGATTCTCTTAACAGGTATGCTATAAACCTGAACGATCAGGCCCGGAATGGCAAACTCGATCCTGTTATTGGCCGCGATGATGAAATAAGACGCGTTTTGCAGATTCTGTCCCGGAGAACTAAGAATAATCCCATATTGATTGGCTCGCCCGGTGTTGGTAAAACTGCTATTGCTGAAGGTTTGGCCCATCGTATCATCAAAGGCGATGTTCCTGAAAATCTAAAGACAAAGCTTCTTTACTCTCTCGATATGGGAGCTTTAATTGCAGGCGCAAAGTATAAAGGTGAATTTGAAGAACGTTTAAAGGCTGTGGTTCGGGAAGTTGTGGAGGCGAATGGAGAAATCATTTTATTTATCGACGAAATTCATACCCTTGTTGGGGCCGGTAAAAGCGAAGGTGCCATGGATGCCGCCAATATCCTGAAACCCGCTCTGGCACGTGGAGAATTGAGAGCCATAGGTGCAACAACCCTGGACGAATATCAGAAGTATTTCGAAAAAGATAAGGCATTGGAGCGCCGGTTTCAGCCGGTTATGGTGGAAGAACCTGATACCCTCGATGCAATTTCGATTTTACGTGGTTTAAAGGAACGGTACGAAAATCATCATAAAGTTCGTATTCGCGATGAAGCAATAATTGCAGCCGTTGAGCTTTCACAAAGATATATTACTGAACGGTTTCTGCCCGATAAGGCTATCGACCTGATTGATGAAGCCGCATCCAAACTTCGTATGGAAATGAACTCGGTGCCTGAGGAAATTGACGAGATTGAGCGTAAAATTATGCAGCTCGAAATTGAACGCGAAGCCATTAAAAGAGAGGGTAACGATGCCAAAGTTGTAGAACTTGCTTCGGATATTGCTAATTTGAGTGATACCAGAAATAAACTTCGTGCTAAATGGAATAGTGAAAAAGAAGTAATTGAAGGGATTCAGAAGCAAAAAACGGCTATTGAACAGTTTAAGTTAGAGGCTGAGCAGGCCGAGCGAAATGGTGATTACGGCAAGGTGGCCGAGCTGCGGTATGGCAAAATTAAAGAGGCTGAAGGCCAGATTGAAATGTTCAAGAATAAACTTTCGGAAATGCAAAGCGAAAATGCTTTGATAAAGGAAGAGGTTTCGAGTGAAGACATCGCCGAAGTCGTTTCCCGGTGGACAGGTATTCCGGTTACCCGAATGTTGCAGAGTGAGCGGGAGAAACTGTTAAACCTCGAAACGGAACTGCATAAACGTGTAGTAGGACAGGATGAAGCCATAGTTGTAGTTTCCGATGCTGTTCGCCGCAACCGTGCGGGACTTTCGGACGCAAAGCGGCCCATTGGTTCATTTATATTCCTGGGAACAACAGGTGTTGGTAAAACAGAGCTTGCAAGAGCACTTGCCGAGTATTTGTTTAACGATGAAAATATGATGACCCGTATCGATATGTCCGAATACCAGGAACGCCATTCGGTATCGCGCTTAATTGGAGCTCCTCCGGGTTATGTTGGTTACGAAGAAGGAGGTCAGCTTACTGAAGCTGTAAGGCGTAAGCCTTATTCCGTGGTTCTGCTCGATGAAATAGAAAAAGCGCATCCCGATGTTTTCAATACTTTACTGCAGGTGCTCGACGATGGCCGTTTAACAGATAATAAAGGCAGAACCGTTAATTTTAAAAATACCATCATAATTATGACCTCAAATATTGGTTCCCACATTATCCAGGAAAGTATGGATAAAATTAACGACCAAAACAGAGAGGAGATATTGCGCAAAACTCAAACGGAGGTTATGATGCTGATGCGGCAAACCATACGACCTGAGTTCCTTAACAGGGTGGACGAGATTATCATGTTTACTCCTTTGAGTTATCAACAAATAAGGGATGTGATTTTGTTGCAGCTGGACAAAGTGATCAAACAACTGGAAAGTAATGATATTAACCTTGAGATCTCCGATTATGCGCTGGACTGGATTGCAAAACAGGGTTACGATCCTCAGTATGGAGCACGTCCTGTAAAAAGAGTAATTCAAAAATATATTCTGAATGAATTATCGAAAAGAATTTTGTCGGGAGGCATTAAGAAAAATGAGACAATAAAAGTGGATGCTTTTGACGATGACCTTGTTTTTTCAAATTAAAAAATCCGGTGTTCCGGATTAAAAAAAGAGCCTGATAAGTTTTTTAGACCTGTCAGGCTCTTTTATATTTCTTTGAACTGAGTGTTGCAGACTGAGGACTAATTAAAACTTTTGATACAATCATCCAGATCGCTATATATTTCAAATACATTATGCAGCTGTAATAATTTTATCAGTTCCATAACTTCCTTTTCAACATTGCAAATTTTAAAATGACCGTAATGAATGTTTGCGGTTTTAAAAACAGAAAGGAAAACGCCAAATCCCGAACTGTCTATAAAATTTATTCCCTGAAGGTTAAGAATCAATTTTGTTCCGGGCTTATTGAAAAGGTTATTTAATTGTTCTTTTACAGGTTCGGTAACAAGAGCATTAAAACGGTTTAAGTCCTGAAAGGAAGCTACATAAATGTTATTAATCAGTTCTACTTTTAGCATTTTGTAAAGAATTAGAGTTATAGTTTAGCAGCAACTTCTTCAAGTTCTGCCATGGCCTGCTTTGTTAATCTTATAAATTTTTCAACATAAGCAGGGTATGATTCGACATCTTTTTCTTCTTTGGTATTTATTTCCAAGGTTTTTAAATCGGCCGCAAGTTCATTCATGCCCATAATAGCAACTGACGATTTAGCTTTGTGCGCTAATTTACCTAAGAGTATATATTCTTTTTCATCCAGATATTTTTGCATGTCCCGGATATATTCTTTTGATTGCTCATTGAATATATGAATCATCTCCTTAATAATCTCATTGCTTCCCCCGGACATATTTTTTAAGTAGGATAAATCAGTTATCATGTTTATACATTAATGTAAATTAGCTTATTAATTATCCTTTTGATTTTTTTTTATAAATTAACTAAAAAAAATTGAAGATTCTGTAAATCAAAATTAATCATATTTCGTAAAAAACCATATTCATTTAAGCTTTTTCAATATGACCAGAACATTTGTATTTCTTTTGTTGCTTATAGTTTGTAGTTACAATGTTGTGGGGCAAACCCCACGCGATACAGACGATGTCAATGCAAAAAAGGCTTTTAATCAGGCCGCTAAGTTAATTTATTCAAAGGACTACAAAGGGGCTTTGATCCAACTGAATAAAGCACTTTCATTGAAACCCGACTTTATTCAGGCTTTGAGCGAGCGGGGGAAAATTTATCTTCTTCAGGACAAACCTAGCGAAGCTATTGTCGATTTCAATAAAGCCATACTGCTGAACAGTTCATTAGGAGAGGCTTATTTTGGCAGGGCAAATGCATTGTTCCAGAAAAAGGACTATGAGAAAGCTCTTCAGGATATGACGATGGCGATTAATAACGGATATACCGAGTATATAGCATATTATTACCGTGGTATTATAAACCTGATGAACAGTCAGGCAAATGCTGCTTTGCTGGACTTTACCCTGTGTATTGATAAGAAAAATGATTTTGCCGAGGCTTATCACGACCGGGGAAGTTCGAAGCTTCTACTGAAAGACTTCCAGGGTGCCACCGCCGATTATGAGAAGGCCCTTGAGTTAAAGCCGGGATTTGCATTAGCCTATTCAAATTTAGGAGGGTTAAAGAAGGAAATGGGCGACTATAAGTCAGCCATCGAAAATTATTCAAAATCGCTAAAGATAGACTCCACTAAAGCTGATGTTTGGAATAAACGTGGTGTTGCCAAATACCTTGCCGGAGATTATTCCGGTGCCGAGTCCGATTTTGACAGAGCCTTAAAGCTTAATCCGCAATATTCCTATTCTTTAAACAACCAGGCCATAGTAAATGCTAAAAACGAAAAGCAAGCCGATGCTCTCGCAAAATTAGATGCCCTAATTAAAGCCAATCCACAAAAGGGAGAATATTATCTTAACCGCGGTTACATAAAGGAACTCTCTGGTGATCTGAATGGTGCCTGTGTCGATTGGAAAATGGCCGATACATTAAATGTGAAAGAAGCTAAACTGTATTTGAACGATTGTAAATAAAAACCCCCATGATACACCGACTGACCTTACTTTTTGCAATACTTATACTCTCGATTACTCAATCCGCTTTGGCACAGATGGAAGTCAATGTCAAAAGGAGTGAATTTAAAATCAAACAAGCTGGTTTTCGCGATGCCTGGCATGCTATTAAAGAAGGCGACAGGCTTGCCTCCAAAGGCAAAGGAGCCTTATCCGCAGCTTTAAACGAATATCTGAAAGCGCATCCATATAATCCCGAAAACGCGGAGTTAAACTATAAAATAGGCACTTGTTATCTTCAAACCGATAAAAAGAAGGATGCAATAGCATATTTAATTAAAACTTATGAGAAGAAGCCTCAGATTACCCCTGAGTTCAGTTATGTCCTTGCAAAAGCTTACCATTTTAACCTGGAATTTGGGAATGCTATCAAAGCCTATGAACAGTATTATCAAACTCTTTCCAAAAAAGAGAAGAAGAATATCGGTGTAAAAGTTCTTAAAAACAAGGAAGAATGTTTGAATGGGGGAGAGTTGGTTTCAAATCCTAAAAGAGTTATCATAAAAAATCTTGGAGATTCAGTAAACTCGGGTTATGACGACTATAATTCGGTTATAAGTTCAAACGATTCTATCATGTATCTTATATCGCGCCGTCCGGTATCGTCAACATCGAAGCCTAATGTTTTGGATAGCAGATACAATGAAGATATTTATACCTGTTTAAACGATAGCGGCAATTGGCAAACAGCAACACGGTGGCAGTCTAAAATTAACGACAAGCATCATAACGGAGTTGTATGGTTATCGGCCGACGGAAAAACAATGTACCTCTATAACGGATACAAAGACAATGGAGATCTCGAATACAGTGAGTTCAGGAAAGGAAAATGGTCCAAACCTTCCAAATTAAGAGGCGGCTTTAATACCGACGAAAAGGAGACCACCCTTACCATAACTGCTGATGGAAATGAAGTTTATTTTGTTTCGGCCGATCCCCGGGAATCGTTTGGCGGGAAAGATATTTTCTACTCCGTGAAAAATAGTAAAGGCAAATGGTCATCGCCAAAAAATGCAGGCTCTTCCATAAATACTATGTACGATGAAGATGGCGTTTATATTAGTCCCGATGGTAAAACGCTGTACTTTAGTTCCGTTGGTCATAATTCGATGGGAGGATACGATATTTTTAAAGTAGAAAGGGATGAGAAAAACGTATGGTCCAAAGCTCAAAATATGGGTTTCCCTGTAAATACGCCTGATGATGAACTTTATTTTCGGCCTTCGGGAAATGGGAAGCAGGCATACTATTCCGGAATAAGGCCCGATACCAAAGGAGGAAAGGACATTTATAAGGTAATTTTCCTGGGATCAGAAAAGGAAATGATTCTGTTGTCGGAAGATCAGCTTATTTCTTACAAAGATCATCCATTTAACGATGTTTTTGTGCGTATGCCACAAGCTCTTTCCATTGATACTTCGGTAATGTTAAGAGGTGTGGTTACCGATGCTAAAACAAACAAGCCCGTAAGCGCTAAAATTAACCTTATCGATATTGATCGCAGTCAGGTTATTGCCACAACAATTTCTGACACCACAGGTAGTTATCAGTTTAATTTGCCGGAAGTGAAAAAATATGGTATCGAACTGAATGCCAAGGATTATATGTTTCTGCTCGATGTTGTTAGTATGCCTGCTTCTATTACAGGAAGGACGGTAATCAGAAATTTTGCGATGGCTAAAGTTGAAGTAGGTGCAAAAGTTGTTCTGAAAAATATTTATTTTGAAACCGGAAAATCAGTTCTTAAAGCCGAGTCGTTTGTTGAACTGGATAAGGTACTTAAGTTCCTTCAGGAAAATTCGGATTTGAAGATTGAAATCTCTGGACATACCGATAATGTTGGTTCTCTGAAGATAAATACAACCTTGTCGGAGGCACGCGCTAAAGCGGTTGTCGATTATTTTGCAAAGAAGGGTATTGCAGTTGAGCAGATGGTTTACAAAGGATATGGACCCAGTCAGCCCATTGCTCCTAACACAACAGCAGCAGGAAAACAGTTAAACCGACGTGTTGAGTTTAAGATACTAAGTAAGGATTAAATCCGTTTTTTACGGAAGTAAAGTATTAAAATGAAAGCAATGATATTGGCAGCCGGGAAAGGAACCCGGCTGCAGCCATTAACAAATACTACCCCCAAAGCTCTTGTAGAGATTGATGGTAAGCCTCTTCTGGAAATCATAATCATGAACCTGAAGCGAGCCGGGTTCAGCAACATTGTTATCAATGTTCATCATTTTGCGGAGCAGATTTATGATTTTCTGGACCGTAATAAAAACTTCGGAATCAACATTCAGGTGTCGGATGAGCAGGACCTACTGCTTGATACCGGTGGAGGATTGCTAAAGGCAAAACCTCTTTTGATGGATGGAGAACCTTTTTTGGTTCATAATGTCGATATAATTACCGATATTGATTTAATGGCTTTGTACAGTTTTCATTGTCAATCGGGAGCTTTGGCTACCATGGCTGTGAAGGAAAGAGAAACTTCACGCTCTCTGTTAATTGCCGGTAATGGCGATTTATGCGGATGGAAAAACAATGTTACCGGAGAGATAAAGCATTCACGGGGTAATCTTGATGAGTTGAATCCAATAGCTTTTTCGGCTATTCATGTGATGAGCCCCGAAATTTTTGAACTAATCCACGAAACTGGTGTTTTCTCGATCATGGATGTTTATTTGCGGATTGCAAAAACACACAGAATTGCCACTTATAATCACAATAACGACTATTGGCTCGATTTAGGCAGAATTGGAAATATTGAAGAAGCAGCCAGTTTTTTAAAAAATAACCCGTTATGATAAGTAAGGAAAAAATTCAGGAGCTTAATGCTAATTTTGAAAAGAGGACTCCTCAGGAGGTTCTGTCGTATTTTCTTCATGAATATAAAGGTCGTATTGCCCTTTCTTCAAGTCTTGGAATTGAAGATCAGGCATTAACGCACATGGTGTGCAATATCGATCATTCGGCTAAGGTTTTTACGTTAGATACCGGCAGGTTATTTCCTGAAACATATTCTTTAATTGACAGAACCAATAAACATTTCGGGATCAATATTGAAGTGTATTTTCCAGAATCTCCAAAAGTAGAGGAGATGGTTCGTACAAAGGGAATCAATCTTTTTTACGACAGTATCGAAAGTCGCAAGGAATGTTGTAAGGTACGCAAGATTGAGCCTCTCAAAAGAGCTTTTCAGAATCTGGATGTCTGGATTTGTGGTTTACGGAAGGATCAATCTATCACCAGATTTTATTCCAGTATGGTAGAATGGGACGAGCCAAACGGACTTTTAAAAATTAACCCCCTTATTAAATGGACCGAAAAAATGGTGTGGGAGTACATCCATGTGCATCATATTCCTTATAATGAACTACACGACAAAGGATTTCCAAGCATTGGCTGTCAGCCATGTACAAGAGCTGTTGCTGCAGGCGAGGATATCCGTTCTGGCCGCTGGTGGTGGGAAGCCCCGGAACACAAAGAATGCGGCTTACACAAGAGGTAATCAGATTTTAGTGACTTCCAGCGCTATTTTCCATCCGGTTTGTTCGTGACGCCAGATTCGAAGGTAGTGCTTACGTTTAATACCGTGATTAATAAATCCGGATACCGATGCCATATCCCCCGAGGGAGAAAGCCTGATATCCACAGGTTCGTAACTGAGGTACTGCCATACCGGCCTGAATAGCGCCTGCACTGTGTCTATAGATGTTGTGAGCGCATTCCCAGAGAAATTAAGGATGAAGCTTTTACTGTAATATTTTTTTATTGCACCAGCTGCGTTTGTTTCGAATTGAGACGAAAAGGATTTTTCAAGATTAAGGATGGTTTGCCTGGTCAGATTTCGGACTGGTACTTTTTTTATTCTGATTTCATGGGCGATGCTGTCAATTTCAACGGGACCATGAGAATTGCCAATATCGACCAGATATTTCCATTCTCCTGATTTATTTTTTTGCCATACAGTGGTATATTGATTGTACGAAGAAGGTTCGTCCTTTAACGAACTGTCGCGGTATTCCACAGCACCTGTGGTA